>CAMVBX010000130.1 GCA_947165825.1 uncultured Clostridia bacterium | reverse complement strand
CTACCCAATAGAAAAAGCCATCTATGTCCTCCACCAGCCCCGGAGCTTTGACGTAAATTATCGGATATGGAGGATGAAGAAGCAGATCAGCCGGTAGGATGTCCGTCTCCTCTGTTTCCTTGGCCTGCTCCGCCAAGGTAGTTGTAAGCTCAGGATCAAATGCGAAGATGATTTTGTTTTTCCGCCACAGATAACACGCCGTCAATTCTGGAGCTCCAGCAGCTGCAACTTCCTCAGATTCCCCGGTTTCAACCAGATAGGTAAAAGCAGCGTTGATAGGAAGTTCGCAATAAGCTGGCCAGTCGACTTGACCTTCAGGCTTTGCGTCTTTCAGATAATCGAGCGTTTCGTAGCACCCGGGTAGCATCTTGGGCCATAATCTGACGAGTTTTAGAGGAGTCTCTTTGTCTTTCATGCCAATAGCCTCGCTTCAGGAATTTTGCGTTATTATTCTACAGTGACAGCACAGAAAAATCCAGCTTGAAGAGAAGAAAAAAGGAATGAACAAGATTGGCTATCTCTTCTGAATTTGCAAACGAGTTACAAATGGTGTAGGATGTGAACGATTAGCGGCAGCCGCGATGATTAAGATTTGGAATACCGCAGATAAACCTGTAATGAAAAGAGGTGAGCATGTTGTTCGTCCTTTTGGATATGGTTCGGGTTACTTATTGGATGGACTATGTGACTCACCTCACAGCTATCAGGGTTGATGAGTACTGGCAAGAAACTGAGCAGCTTAAACTAATCATACGGCCTCTTGTTCGGTATTGGACGAGTCCGGTCCATACCGATTACTACGATATGTCCATCTTCAATAACAGCAAATCAGAAGCGGAGAGTGTTTCTTGCATAAAAGAATGGCTGCAATCTGACGATATCATCCTTGTCTGGACGAAGAAAAAAGCAAGCTTCCTGAAGGAAGTGCTGGATCGGCATCGCAGCGACTGGGAACCGCCTCCAATATACCACTTTAAAAGCGTTATCTTGGACAAAGCCCAAAAAATCAGGCCGGAAAGAGAGTACGAAAACCTGGAAGATCTCTTGACCAGTTGTGGTGAATCGGTTTCATTTCTCCAGAACAAAGCGCCGGATGGATCAAGTGTTATGGCCAGATTGTTCATCAATCTTGGTATGACATATGAAGAAGTCGAGCAGCTGTGTAAACAGGGGCAGCCAGCAAAAAAGAAAAAGAAAAAAGTCCAGAAAAATGCAGCGCCCACCGATTCTCCAGTTTTGCCTGACCGCACAGAGCCCAATACACAACAAATTATACCAGATGCTACAGAGGTCACTAAGCCCCGTAAGCAGAGAGCAAGGGAGCTAAACAAGGCAGGCTATAAATTCGTTTACCTTGTCGATTCAGATGTTTTCCATGTTCCCAGCTGTCCTGTATTCCTGGAGTCGACAGGCGACTATCGGGGCTTTCTTGATTTTATGAAAGCAGCACGAGACAGAAGGCCCTGTCCGGTTTGTAATCCTATTCTTGCAATCCCTGAAAGTCCGGAAGTAGAGAAAGAATCAAAGAAGTCAAAGAAAAAAGCAGTCAAGCTTTTGGTCGAACCAGAACCGAGCACTGAGATGCAAGTGCCCGCGATTGAGCAAACTGTTCCCGTTCCCGATGTGATACCGGAAAAACCGGATCAGCCGGATCAAAAAACTATTGAACCTGCTCCTGCTTTGTCGCAGCCCGATCAAGTAGTTACAAAAACGGAAATACCTGAGGATCCAAATAACATACTTATTCGCACGAAGATGCTGACTGGCCAACTTGTTTTCATCAAGAAAAGGAATATCGTGGGCTGGTGTGAGAACAGCATCCATCCAGGTACGCTTAATCGCTCCCTAATCGAAAAACATGATTGCTTGGGAAAGAACTGCCCATTCCTGAAAAAGAATCCGGAAAGCGCCTATTGGCCTTGGCTCGAAAGGCAGAACCGGATTAAGATGGAGCGTAAAGAACGAATCCGTCGTGAGAAAGAGCAGAAAATAGCTGAGGAACAGAAAATGGCTGCCCTGAGAAGTGAATGGAGTGGCTATCTTGAAACCATTGGATCCAATCTGTTCATAGTACGCGTAGAGAACACAGACGCTCATGCGTACCGGGTATTTTTCGTGTCTGATCACGAGTACTCAGATGCTTTCGAGATTCCTCGGTTCCATGGGATGCTGCAAACCATGTATCCGGATTGCGAATTTGCATTTCGGCATGTTCGGGATGTTGACGGTCATTTCGTTACCAGGGAAGAATACATAAGCCGAAGTCGCAGGAAATACTAGCTTTCCCTAGTTGGCGTCCGGATCAGGCAATGCGTCTATGGCCTGCGCGGGAGGAAAGCAAGCGGAAACGAAAGTCTGGTTTCGAGTCGTACAAAAGGGAGGAACTGCGATGTGCAGTTCCTCCTACTTATCGGGCTCATTAACTGAGAAGAAGCAGACGAAACCCATATCAAACAGTTACCCGCTGGGGACAACAGATCCTCAGCGGGCTGGTTTTTACTTTTTCTTCAGAAGGTCAAGAACTTCTTCCACCGTCTTTCCGCTATCGGCGACGGCCTTTAGCAGTTTTTCCTTGTCCTCGGCCGCTTTCTTTTCAGCCGCGATCTTCAGCGCTTGTTCTTTTGCCTTGACCAGTTTTTTCAGCTCAGCTTTTTTGCCCTTAGCTTTAGCGGTAAGATCGGCAATTTCCTTTTCGACTTCCGCAATTTTCTCCTCAATATTCTCCGGAATAACGGTCTTCTTTCCTCTGGGCATGGTCGAAAGCCTCCTTCAGTAATTGTGCCATGATTATACTACGAGAAATACGAGCAATCAAGGCAGGTTGTGATGTGAATGCAAAAAACCTGCCCGCGTTTGTGCTCGCAGGCAGGTTCGACGGCAGGGACTTGTTTTGTGGGCCAAAACTGCTTATTCACCCCTTGGTCCGTCTGTGTGTTTATTATAACTCATTCCTCGCTCTTGAACTCCAGAGCCGGGGAGGCGATGGAGTTGGCAAAGCCGGTGATGGGCACCAGGGTCCCGGCGCCGCAGAACCTGGCCAGACGATCATAGACCCCCAGCCCCGTGAGCAGGGCCCCCAGGAAGACCAGGGTGACGGAGGTGGCCCCCGCCGCCGTCTCCTCCTCCAGCCCCGCCAGACCCCAGAGGGCCAGGATCCCCTGCCCCGCGGCGCAGATCAGGCCGCCGCTGAAAAAAGCCCGGAGCATATCCCGCCCCAGAGGGGACGGGGGACAGCGCCCGGCCACATACTTCCGGTATTCCCCGTTGGTCATGTTCACCATTGCATCCACCTCGATCCCAGTATGCGCCGCCGGGACGGGGATATGCGTTTTCTCCCCCGGACAGGCTTGACTTTCCGCCGCTTTTCCCCCATTCTATTCCTGAAAAACAGCAAAAAAGGAGGAGAAAACATGGACAGCTTCGGCCTGGATATTCCCTGGAAGCTGATCGAGCCGGAGGAGCCCTCCGGATCCGACATGGTGGACGTGAGCCGGGTGACCCGGAAATGGCTGAACGTGGCCTATGCGGCCCAGTCCCCCAGCCAGGTGCTGGATATTTATCTCCCGGAAGAAGGAGACGGTCCCTTTCCCACCTATATTTTCATCCATGGTGGCGCCTTCATCGCCGGGGACAAGCAGGACGTACAGTTTCTCCTGGCGGCGGACGGGATCAACCGGGGCTACGCGGTGGTCTCCCTGGAGTACCGGAAGGGCTTCGAGAGCAAGGCCCCCAACGCCCTGTACGACGTGAAATCCGCCATCCGCTTTCTGAAAGCCCGGGCGTCGGAATACCGCCTGGACCCCCGCCGCTTCGCCATCGGCGGGGACAGCGCCGGAGCCTACTACGCGGTGTTCGCCGCCGCCACCCCGGGGATCCCTGCCTTTGCCGGGCCGGATCCGGTTTTCCCCAACGCCCGGGAAGACGTAAAGGCGGTCGTCGCCCAGTGCGGCTGCTACGATCTTCTGCTCCTGGCCCCGCCCCCGGAGGAGGAGGCCAAGGCGCCGAAGGAATTCGTTCCCGGCACGATACCCGCAAACCTGATGTCCGTCTATCTGGGGGCGAATCCCCATCTCTTCCCGGATATCGCCGCGCTGCTCAATCCCCTGGCCCATATCGCCAAGGGCTTTCCGCCCGCCCTGGTGCAGGTGGGCAGGCAGGACGCCATCGTCCCCTGCTCCGAATCGGAAAAGCTGGCGGATACCATCCGGCGCCGCTGCGGAGAGGACGCCGTCACCTTCCAGATCTTCGACGGGTGGAACCATTGCGCCCTCAACCATATCGTCACCAGGGACTGGTTCATGAAGGCCAACCTGGACCGGGTCTTCGGGTTCCTGGACCGGGTGATGTGATCCGGACGGCAGAAAAGGCCCCCGGACCCGGTCCCCGATCCCCGTGACATTTCAGAAACGCCGTTGTTTTTTCCCCGGTATCTGCTATACTGAACAGGAAAGCAGCATACCGATACGAGAAGGAGATGACATTCATGAACATGGATCTTTGGATCCGCGAACAGATCGCCACGCAGAACAAGAAAGCCATGCCGCTCCTGTCCTACCCTGCCGTGCAGCAGCTGTTCATCACGGTGGACCGGCTGGTCAATTCCTCCACGGAGATGGCCCTGGGCGTCCGCCTGATCGCGGACCGGTACAATATGCCCTTTGCCACCACCTACATGGACCTGTCTGTGGAGGCGGAGGCCTTCGGCGCCAAGTGCACCTACCATACCGACGATATCCCCACCATCACCGGGCAGCTCATCTCCTCCCAGGAGGAGGCTGACGCCCTGGAGATCCCGGCTCTGGGCGCCGGACGCACCGGCAAGGTCCTTCGGGCCCTGGGCAAGACCCTGACCCTGGTGACCGACCGGCCGGTATTCGCCAACTGCACGGGTCCCTTCTCCATGGCGGGCCGTCTGATGGACGTGAACGAGATCCTGCTCCTGACCTACGAGGAGCCCGAGCTGGTCCACTCCGTGCTGGAAAAGTGCACCCAATTCCTGCTGAAATATATCAAGGCAATGAAGATGATGGGCGCCAACGGCGTGATCATGGCGGAGCCTCTGGCCGGTCTCATGTCCCCCGGACCCATGCAGGAATTCTCCTCCAAATACGTGCGCCGGATCATCGACGAGCTCCAGGACCGGGATTTCGTCTTCTGCTATCATAACTGCTCCAACGCCATTGAAAAGAAGGTGGACGGCGTCATGGCCACCGGGGCCAAGATGTTCCACTTCGGGGACAAGGCGGATATGTGGCAGCTGCTGAACGCCCTGCCCCGGGACGTGATCGTCATGGGCAATATCAGCCCCTCCGCCGTGTTCATGTGCGACAGCACGGACAAGATGGCCGTCGATACGCAGAACCTCCTGCGGCAGTGCATGGTGTTTGAAAACTTCATGATCTCCTCCGGCTGCGACATCACCGCCGCCACGCCTTTGGCCAATATCGACAAGTTCTTTGAGGTCGTCAACCTGGGCTACCATAAGGCGAAGATGTGGGGGCAGATCCACCGGTGGTATCCGCTGCCCGACGTCTGAGTTATCCGGCCTCAGGAAAGAGACGCCGGCGGCGAGGGACGACAAGGCCACGCCTGCCGCCGCAAGGATTCCGGCTGGCTGCGGCAAAACAGCTGCCTACCGTGAAAGCATTATCCCGTGAAAACAGGAAACCGGGGAGACCATGGCGTCTCCCCGGTTTTTGCAGTATAAGCCTTGAACATGCCCGCGCAGGAGGCCCGCCTCAGGGCCGCGCCAGCCGTCCTTCCGCCAGGTCCCGCTCCGCCTGCGCCCGGAGAAGCAGGTGCAGCTTTTTCCCGGCGGCATTCCGGGGCAGCTCGTCCACGAAGGCGTAGTAGCGGGGGCACATGTAGGAGGCCAGGTCGTCGCAGGAGGTGCAGAGCCGGTTCAGCTCCTGCACCGTCAGGGCGGGATCCTCCGGCACGATATAGGCGCAGACGCTCTGGCCGCGGGCAGGATCGGGCAAACCCACCACCATGCAGTCCCCCACGCCGGGGAATGCGGAGATGACCTCCTCCAGCTGGGCGGGGTAGATGTTCTCCCCCATGCAGATGATCATGTCGTCCTTTCGCCCCAGCAGGGTGATGTACCCGTCCTCGTCCCAGGTGCCGATGTCCTTGGTATAGAACCAGCCGTCCCGGAAGCGGGCTTTGCTCTGCGCCTCGTCCCCCACGTAGCAGAGGGCGGATTTTTCCGGGGCGAAGATGAGGATCTCCCCCTGGGTTAGTCCATCCGCGGGCACGGTGTCGGCGGGCCCGGCCCCCTCCTCGCTGAGCCTTACCAGCCGCACCTCGTCCCCGGTACAGCTCCGACCGGCGCTGCCCGCCCGTTCCGGCAGGTCGAAGGGCCGCAGGAAGCTGTTCCAGAAGGTCTCGGTGGTGCCGTAGCCGTTGAAAATGTTGGGGGTAAGGAGCCTTTGGAAGCGGATACAGT
>CAMVBX010000129.1 GCA_947165825.1 uncultured Clostridia bacterium | reverse complement strand
GACGGTATCCGGTTTATCAACGATTCCATCGCCTCCAGCCCCTCCCGGACCATAGCCGGTCTCCGGGCGCTGGAGGGACAGAGCCTTGTCCTTATCGCCGGCGGGTATGACAAGCATATCCCCTACGCGCCTTTGGGAAAGGAGATCCCGGGAAAAGTACGAGTGCTTGTCCTGACCGGGCCGACAGGACCGAAGATCCGGGAAGCGGTCCTGGCTGCCGGGGGGGAGACTCCCCTGATCCTGGAGGAAACGGATTTCCGACAGGCTGTACTGACCGCCGCAAAGGAGGCCAGAACCGGAGAAACCGTTCTCCTCAGCCCGGCCAGCGCGTCTTTCGATGCCTTCAAGAACTTCGAGGAGCGGGGAGAACGCTTCAAAACGATCGTCAATGAATTGTAGAGAAAAGGAGAAAATCATGCGGTTGGAAGAGTATACCCGACTGCTCTGTCGGGAAAGCGGACCTTCCGGGTTCGAAACTGCGGCTGCGGACAAGGCGGAAGAACTGATGCGCCCGCTGGTGGACGAAGTGCGCAGGGATGTCATGGGGAACCTTTTCGGCCTGCGGCGCTGTGGAAAGCCCGATGCAAAGCACCTGCTTCTGGATGCGCATCTGGATGAAGTCGGTTTTATCGTTACGGAAATCACCGAGGGTTTCCTGCGTTTTTCCGCCATCGGCGGTGTGGACACCCGTATGCTGCCTGGCAGAGAGGTTACGGTTATGGGGGAAGAACCCCTGTATGGCGTGATCGACTGTTTGCCGCCCCATGTGCTCACTGCTGAGCAGCGGGAACAGGCGATTCAGATAAAGGATCTGTATATCGACCTGGGCCTGACTCAGGAAGAAGCGGAGAAGCGTGTGCCAATCGGAACGCCGGGGGTATTCCGCGGTGACCTGGTTTCGCTTCAGGGAGACTGCATATCCGGGAAAGCGTTGGATGATCGGCTCTGTGCCGCAGTGCTTCTCAGTGCCCTGGAGGAACTGAAAGGGGAGGAGCTGCCCTGGGATCTGACCGTGATGCTCAGCACGCAGGAGGAAGTGGGCTGCCGCGGTGCAAAGCCCGGTATCTGGAGCGCGGATCCGGATTGGTGTATAGCGGTGGATGTGACCTTTGCCCGTACGCCGGATTCTGCGGAACCCGGCACCTTCAAGGCCGGGACCGGCTGTACGATCGGGAAGGGCCCCAACTGCAGCCGCGGGATCACCGATGCGCTGATCGAAACGGCGAAGACCAAGAACGTGCCTTATTCCATCGAGGTTCTTCCCGGGAACAGCGGAACGAACGGATGGATCATGCAGGTGAGCCGTCAGGGTGTGGCTACCGCTGTTGTTTCCGTGCCCATCAAATACATGCACAGCCCTGTGGAAACGGTCCGCCTCTGTGATGCGGAAGCGGCAGTACGGCTTTTGAGCGAATTCATTCGGGGAGGCGCGCTGAAATGAAGAATACACTGATGAACCTTTGCCGCCTGCCCGGGGTTTCCGGCCGGGAGGACGCGGTCAGAGACTATATCCGGAAACAGGTGACCCCTTATGCGGAAGAAATCCTGGAAGACGCCATGGGAAACCTGCTCGTCCATGTCCGGGGAGAAAAACCGGAGGAGCCTGGGAAGAAGCTCATGCTTGCCGCGCATATGGACGAGGTGGGGATCATCATCACGGATATCACCGGAGAGGGGTATTTGAAATTCGACTTTGTCGGCGGGGTGGACCGCCGTGTGGTGATCGGGAAAAAAGTGCTGGTGGGGGACCAGGCGATCCCCGGTGTGATCGGCTTGAAAGCGATCCACCAGACCAGTGCGGGGGAGCGGGACAAAGTCCCCGCCCTGCGTGAGCTTTCCGTGGATATCGGCGTCGATTCCAGGGAGGAAGCTGAGAAACTGGTTTCTTTGGGCGACGTGGGAACCTTTGATGACAGTATCACGGAATTTGGCGAGGGATACCTTAAAGCAAAGGCCATTGACGACCGGGTGGGATGCGCCGTTATGCTGGAGCTGATCCGCAAAGGCCTGCCCCGGGACGCCTGGTTTGCCTTCACCGTGCAGGAGGAGGTCGGCTGCCGCGGCGCACAGACAGCCGCCTGGCGGATCTGCCCGGATATCGCCCTCATCCTGGAGGGGACAACGGCGGCAGACCTGCCTTCCCAATCCGGTGGGGACAAGGTCTGCTGCCCAGGAAAAGGGCCGGTGATCCCGTTCATGGACGGAGGCAGCGTTTACGATCACAGCCTTTTCCGGAAGCTGACCCGACTGGCAGAGGAAAAAGGTATTCCCTGGCAGACGAAAACTAAGATCTCAGGCGGCACCGATGCCTCTGCCATCCAGCGGAGCGGAGCCGGGGCACGGGTCGCGGCAATCTCGGCTGCGGTGCGGAATATCCATTCGCCCTCCTGCGTGTTCTGTCTGGCGGATATGCAGCGGATCTATGATTTGGCGTTGGCCTTCCTGGAGGCACTGTGATGACGGAAAAATTGGAGCATCTCGCCGCCGAAGCGGAGGAACTGGCACGCAGCAGATTCCGGAAGCTGGAGGAAACGGCAGAGTACAACACCGCCAGGGTTCTGCAGGCTTTCCGGAGCCATCGGGTTTCGGAAGCGATGTTCGCAGGCACAACCGGATACGGATATGATGACTTGGGAAGAGATACCCTGGATCGGATCTGGGCGGAGGTGTTCGGAACGGAAACGGCACTGGTGCGCCTGGGCTTTGTGAATGGGACCCATGCCATTACCTGCGCCATATTCGCGCCTCTGCGCAGCGGCGACGTCCTGCTCTGCGCGACCGGTCTGCCCTATGATACCCTGTGGAGCGCACTGGGCGTACATGACGAACGACCCGGTTCCCTTCGCTCCTATGGTATTGAAGTCCGGACAGTGGAGCTCCTTCCGAACGGAACACCGGATCTGGAGGGGATTCGCAAAGCGGCTGCAGATCCCCGAGTGCGGGAGATCTTCTTTCAGCGCAGTCGGGGATACACCGCGCGGCCTGCATTATCCGTGGAGCAGCTGGACCGGGCAATTGCTGTGGTCCGGGAAGTCAACGGCGGAGCAGCCTGCGTTGTGGATAATTGTTATGGGGAGTTTACCGAACGAAAAGAACCCAATGGGGATCTGCTGGCCGGATCTCTCATCAAGAATCCCGGCGGCGGGTTGGCGCCCATGGGCGGCTATATTGCGGGCCGGGCAGATCTGGTGGAGGCGGCTGCTTTCCGCCTTACGGTGCCCGGCATCGGAGGCGAGGTCGGAGCCAGTCTGGGCTTTAACCGTACGCTTTACCAGGGCCTGTTTCTGGCGCCGCACACGGTTTGCCAGGCCTTGAAGACCGCCGTATTTGCGGCCGCGCTTCTGGAGAAACTGGGATATGAGACCTTCCCGACCTGGGATGCGCCGCGCAGCGACATCATCCAGTCCATTGATTTTCACGATCCGGACAAGCTGAAGCAATTCTGCGCCGGTATCCAGCAGGCATCCCCTGTGGACAGCTTTGTTACCCCGGAACCCTGGGATATGCCGGGTTACGAAGCGCCTGTGATCATGGCGGCAGGAACCTTCATCCAGGGGGCGTCCATTGAACTGAGCTGCGACGGCCCCATGCTGCCGCCTTATCGGGCTTATCTTCAGGGCGGCCTGACCTATGAATCCGGAAAGCTGGGCATCCTGATGGCAGCGGAGCGGCTTGAGCAGCTGCGTTGATTCTTCCTCTCCTGCGGCATACACTGTATAGAGGTGGTGCCGGTGATCGGAAGGAAGGGCATACGAAGGAAGAGAACTGTCGGCGTTTTACTGATCCTGCTGGGCTTCGCTGTGTTTGCCCTGCTGCTGCGGCACAGGTTCATCCCGATGATCCGGGAAATGGGAAAGGCGGAAGCAGAGAACGCGGTTACCCTGGCGATCAACCGTGTGCTGAGTGAGATGCTGATTTCCGGGGAACTGGATTATACGGATCTGGTACATCTGGAGATGGATGGGAGTGGAGCGGTTTCGGCTGTATATGCCGATATGGGCCGCATCAATCTGGTCAAAGCGGAGATTGCCGAATCCGTGCTCAGGGAGATCATGGAAAAGGACTGCGCAGAACTGTGCCTTCCCATGGGCAGCCTCCTTGGCGGCTCCCTGTTTTCCGGACTTGGACCGAGACTCCCGGTACGCATCCTTGCCGTGGAAACCGTTAAAGCGGATCTGTCCAGCCGGTTTACCTCGGCCGGGATCAATCAGACCCTGCATCAGATTCGCGTGGAGCTTTCGGTGACCGTTCGGGTCCTGGTCCCTGGAGGTCTTGCTGACGGATGCGTTTCCGCACGCGTTCCTGTGGCGGAGACACTGCTTTTGGGCCGTGTTCCGGACAGTTTTACGTACTTCGAAGGCAGCGATAATTGGGATGAGCCCTTGGAACAGTTCGATATCACCACGTGAACAGCGGTCGGGGAAAGGAGAAAACATGGACGAAAGAGAAGAACTCCTGCGGCTGAGAGCGGAACTGAAGGAACACAGCCACCGATACTACGATCTGGATGATCCGATCATTGAAGACAGTGAGTACGATGCGCTGATGCAGCAGCTCATCCGGCTGGAGGAACGGCACCCGGAACTCTACGATCCGGAATCCCCGACGAAACGTGTGGGCGGCACACCGGCAAAAGGCTTTGCGCAGGTTGAGCATCCGGTTCCCCTGGAAAGTCTGAACGACGTGTTTTCCAAGGAGGAGCTTCTGGCCTTCGGGGAACGTGTGGAAAGGGAACGGGTCCAGCGGACCTATACCGTGGAACCCAAGATCGATGGACTCTCCATGTCCCTTCGATATGTCAACGGCGTGTTTACCCGCGGGGCGACCCGAGGAGACGGCCGGGTAGGAGAGGATGTGACAGAGAATCTCCGCACCATCCGGTCCATTCCCCTGACCCTGCCCTCTGCACCTCCGCTGCTTATCGTCCGCGGCGAGGTTTTTATGCCAAAGCAGGTTTTTGAGGAACTGAACCTCAAACGGGAACTGGATGGAGAAAAGCTGCTGGCCAATCCCCGGAATGCGGCGGCAGGGGCAATGCGGCAGCTGGATCCTGCGGTAACGGCTTCCCGGCAGCTGGATATTCTGATCTTTAACGTTCAGTTGGCGGATGGCATGGAGTTCCAGACACACAGTCAGTCATTGGATTGGCTCAGGAGTCAGGGATTCCCCGTGATCGACTACCGGTTGTGCTCAAGTATGGAGGAGTGCTGTTCCCGGATCGAGGAGATCGACGAAGAGCGGGAACAATACGCCTTCGGTATTGACGGCGCCGTGGTTAAGCTGGATTCCCTGGCCGACAGACAGCGGCTGGGCAGCACCACGAAAGCACCGCGTTGGGCGGTCGCTTACAAGTATCCGCCCGAGGTACGGGAGAGCGTGGTGCGGGAGATCCAGGTACAGGTCGGGAGAACCGGAGTGCTTACCCCGAAGGCTGTGGTGGAACCGGTACGCCTGGCCGGAACTACCGTGACCAACGCTACTCTGCACAATCAGGATTTCATTACGGAAAAGGATATCCGCATCGGGGACACGGTCAGCATCCGAAAGGCAGGGGAGATCATTCCCGAGGTGCTGCATGTGGTTCTGGAAAAGAGACCCCCCTGGGCGAAGCCGTATTTTTTGCCCGATACCTGCCCGGTCTGCGGCGCACCCGTCCATCGGGATCCGGATGGAGCGGCGCTCCGCTGCACAGGTGCGGAGTGCCCGGCGCAGCTTTTGAGAAATCTGACGCACTTCGCATCAAAGGATGCTATGGATATTGACGGCTTGGGACCCAATCTGGTGAAGGCTTTGGTGGAAGAAGGCCTGGTACATTCCGCCGCCGACCTGTACGCACTGGATGCCGAACAGATAACCCGGCTTGAGCGTATGGGGCCTAAGTCCGCAGAAAACCTGATTCGCGCCATTGATGCCTCACGGCAGCGGGGCATGGCCAGACTGGTCTATGCCATGGGAATCCGACAAGTGGGCGTATCTGCCTCCCGGACGCTGGCTTCCCGTTATGGCAGCGTTGAAGCTCTGGAGCACGCAAGCGGTGAAGAGCTTCAACAGATCGAGGATATCGGGCCTGTTACCGCTGCCTATATTACGGATTGGTTTGCTCAGGAGCAGTCTCTGCATCTGATCCGCCGGCTTCAGGAGGCGGGTGTCAGTATGCAGAGCCGGGAAACGATTCTGGATCGACGCTTTGCGGGAATGACCTTTGTGCTTACCGGTACCCTCTCTTCCATGGGGCGGGATGCGGCAAAAACAGCGATTGAGGAAAGAGGCGGAAAGACCGCTTCCTCCGTCTCGAAAAAAACAACCTTGGTGGTTGCGGGGGAGAATGCCGGTTCAAAACTGGATAAAGCCCTGGAACTGGGGATACGAATCATTGACGAACGGGAATTTCTCTCCATGATTCAGTAAAAAAAACTTGACCCGGGACTGGAAGTATGGTACACTCTGCTTTGCTGGGATGGCGCCATAGCCAAGCGGTAAGGCAGAGGTCTGCAAAACCTTTATCCCCGGTCCGATTCCGGGTGGCGCCTCCA
>CAMVBX010000128.1 GCA_947165825.1 uncultured Clostridia bacterium | reverse complement strand
CTATCTTCCTTCCCGTTTTCGTTCCATTTTCGGGTTTGTCTACAGTCTGACCGGCGCGGCAGTATGCCGCGCCGGTCAGGTTTGTGATGCGGTCGGATGCCGTTATTCCGGCAGTCCCTCTCCGGTGAACCGGTAGCGCCAGGACCCGTCCTCCGCCCGCTCCCGGGTGATCCTCGCCTCGTATCCGTCATAGTAGAAGGGCAGGAAGTTCACCGGCTTTCCCACCCGCCGGAAGCAGACCGGCCCGTGCCATACGTTTCGGGGGATCCGGATTACGGTGGGGGCGGTGAGGATATGGCTCTCCAGGTGGTCCGGATCCGGGCCGATCATGACCTCGATCTCGGCGTCGAAGGAGGCGAAGGGATCCATGAGGTCATAGCCGGTGAAGAAGAGGTATTCCTCCGCCGCATGGTGCATATGGGGCTCGTCCCACAGGGAGCAGGGAGCCTTGACCACCTCATAGCTGAAGGTGACGTGGGCCTCCGGTTCTGCCAGATGGCCGGGATACCGGCCCAGGGGGCTGACGAAGGCGTCCCCCAGGGGATTCACCTCCGGCGGGATGGGATACACATATTTGTCAAAGGCGCCGGTGCGGGGGTTCTTCTCCATCTCCCGGAAGGCCCGCAGGGGATCCTCCGGCTCCTTCCGCGCCTGCTCCTGCTTTTCCCGGGCAGCCTGGGAGAAGCATTTCCCGCAGTAGGTGCAGAGCTTGTCCGGATCCATGACGCAGCGCCGGATGCCCGCCCCGTCATAGAGGAAGATGTCCCGTCCGTCCGGTCCGGGCTGACGGTTGATCTTCGATGAAGCATGCCGGCTTCCCAACCCGCTTGAAGTGGATGGGGCAATGCCAGAGATTGGGCGGCACCCGGATCACCGTCGGCTCCGTGATCGTCACCTTTTCCAGCTTATTCGGATTATCCCCGATCCAGACCTCCACCTCGGCGTCGAAGGAGCCGAAGAAATCCGCCAGATCCGCCCCGGTGAAGACCAGATATTCGTCGATGCCGTGGTGGAGGTGTGGGACCTCCATCACCCCCTCTTTGGTGGACACGGAAAACCCCATATACATCTTCGCGCCGGGCATTTCCGCTTCACCGCCGAATCCAGCCCGGGGGGAGGCGTACCCCTCCCAGCTGTGGTATTCCGGCGGGATGGTGAAAAACAGATGGTCGTACTTGCCCATATCCCCGTCCTCCTCTCCTCCTGTTTTCTTGTATTATACCTTGAAAGCCGCCGCTGCGCCATGGTATCCTGCAAAAAGAACCGGAGCCGGAGCTGCTTCGCGTTTTCTCCCGTCTGATCCCGCAGCCCGTTTCTGCCGCAAAAGAGGTCCTCCCATGGGTTATCTGTTCGTCGTCCTTGCTTCCATCCTCTTCGGCACCGTCCCCACGGTGCAGGAATACGTCATCCGCCAGGGGGCCTCCCCCCTGGGTCTGGTGATCCTCTGCAATACCGCCGCCGCTGCGGCGGCTCTTTTTGCCGCCCTGATCCGCAGGGAATCCTTCCGGGTGGGGGGAAAGGCGCTCCTGGCCATGGTCCTGGCCGGGGGAGTGGGGCTGTTCCTCACGGATTTCCTGCTGAATTCCGCCTATGCCCGGATCCCCGTGGGGCTGACCACCATGATCCATTTCCTCTATCCCACGGTGGTCAGCATCGCCATGATGCTCTTTTTCGGGGAAAAGCTCCGGGCCTTCAAGGCCGCGGCGATCCTCATCTCCTTCGCCGGACTGTTCTGCCTCTTCGGCGGCAGCTTCGGGGGGGACCGGCTGGGGCTGCTTTCCGCCCTGGCCTCCGCCTTCTGCTACGCGTTCTACGTCATCAGCAACGACCGGAAGCCCCTGCGGGACGCGCCGCCCATGGTCTGCGTCTGTTTCATCAATCTCAGCTCTGTTGCCGCGGGGCTGGCGGTGCACGGATTGACCGGAACCGCGGTCGTTCCCCTCGCCGCCGCCTCGATCCTGCCGGGTATCCTGGCGGGGTTCATGCTCAGCGCGGGCCTCATCCTGCTTGCGGCGGGGATCCAGCGGCTGGGCGCGGCGAAGGCCGCCTTTCTCAATATGCTGGAGCCCGTCACCAGCCTGCTGGTAAGCGCGCTGGCAACCCGAAGGGTCCCGGCCCCCCTCACCCTCCTGGGCTCCGCCCTGGTCCTCGCGGCCCTCACCCTGTACGCCCGGGGGGACCGGAGGCCCGGAGCGTGACCCCGCAGCGCACCCCGCTCCCGCCGCACGAAAAATGCCGCCGCAGCCAAAAGGCTGCGGCGGCGCTGCGTTCAGAGAAGTCTGTTTATCTTTGCAGAAGCCTGCGCCCGCATTGACGCCGGTCTCCCCCTATCGCGCTTCCATTCCTTCCCCCGTCTGTTTCAGCCGCACCCAGGCGGGGTACAGGCAGAGCCCCGCGAGAAAGGGAAAGATGCTCAGCACAAGGCGCCTTCGGATGCCGGTGCTGTCCCTCCAAAAAAACACCAGGATCCTCTCCAGGCGCGGGAAAGGCAGGGGCAGCAGATACGACGCCGACAGGACGACAAGGATCAGCAGCAGGACCGACAGGACGCGCAGAACGATCCGCGCCCTTTTCCCCGGCTCCACGCTGCGCCGGAGGGAGAGCGCCGCCGGGAGCAGCATCCCTGCGGCGACGTAGCCCAGGGGCCTGGCCAGGAGGGCGTTGATCGCGTCGGGCAGGGGATCGAAGGTCTGCCTCCGCAGCTCCAGGAGCCGGGGCGCAAGGAACAGGGCGTCCAGCAGGACCAGGACGGTGAGGGTCCCCAGGACGATCGTCCAGACCACCGCCTTCCTCTGGAAGCGGGGGTATTCCTGCCTCTTTCCATAGATCAGATCCGTCAGCTCCAGGTCCAGGGCCTCGGCCGCCGCCTCCAGCATCTCCAGATCCGGCTGGTTTTTTCCGGTCTCCCAGTTGCTCACCGCCTGCCGGGTCACGTGCAGCCTTTCCGCCAGGGCGTCCTGGGTCAGCTTCTTCTCCTCCCGGTACCGCCGGATATTTTTTCCCACGTCGTTCATAGCCCGCTCCTCCCGTTTCGTATTCGGGGAGATCATACCCCGGGGGAAGGAAAAAGTCACGCAAGGATCCCTTGCGGGGGGAAATTTCAGTCCGCCTCAAAGGGCAGGGGGATGCGGAAAACGCATTCCTCCGTATCCACCCGGTAATAGCTGGCCTGTTTCCGCTCCACGATCCCCAGGAGGTTCCCGTCCAGGGTGACGGTGAGGGGATCCTCCTGCCAGAGGGGTTTTTCCGTCCGGAGCGCCAGGATGCTGCCGTCGGCCCGGATGAACCGGGTGGTCACGGTGTCTTCTCCGTAAAGCTCCATGCAGAGGAGGTCTTCCGGCTCCATCCATCCCAGGACGCCGCCCATGGAGCCGACGGATCTTCTGCCTTCGGTCTCCTCCGGGGGCAGGACCTCGCTCCCGTCCCGCCGGAAGATCCGGGCGCCGGATTCATAGATCACCAGGTCGCCCCAGAAATAAGCTGTGCTCTCCAGGGCGGGGACCGGCAGCTCCACCGTCTCCTCTCCCCGGGTGAGGCGGCAGCCGGTCCCGGTTTTTTCCACGTTCCAGAGCCGGTTTTCCACCCGGACTCCGGAGTCCTGTATGAGCTCGTTCAGCCCGACGGTCTCCAGACTGCCGTCCGCAAAACGGAACAGGGTCAGCTTCGGATCCGTATGCTCGGTATAATCCACATGCACCGCCAGGCCGCCCCCGGTCACGCTCCCCTCGTAGCCGTCGTAGTAACCGCTCATCAGCAGGGGGACATATTCCTCCAGCCCGTATTCCGCATAGTCCCAGCTGCCCAGGCGCTCTCCCTTCTCCGAAACCTGCTCCAGGTGGTCCGCCCCCAGGAGCAGGAAGAAATCCGGACCGGGGATCACCATCTGCCAGGTGCCGGGCCAGATCCAGCTCAGGTCCGCAGCGGCCAGCGTGTAAGCGTTTCCCGAAGGCCAGGGTTCTCCGCTGCCCTGCCGCAGGACCCAGGGCTGCAGCCGCCGGTTTTCTCCGTTCACGGGATCATACCAGGTGAGCCGCTGGATGCTGCTGTAAACCGGCGGGGTCAGCGCCCGGCCCTCCGGTGTCATGAAGCCGTAGAGGCAGCCGGTGGTGCTGGGCCAGGTGTCCCGCAGCCGCGCCCCGGCATAGGCGGTCACCGGCTCCGGGTCCTCCAGCGGCGCAAGGCCGTCCCATTCCCCGTCCCAGGGCCGGCCCACCACGCTGATCTCCCGCTCCTCCGGGGGGATATCCAGGATGGAAACATAGCCCTCGGCGGCGATGAGCCGCTGGCCCTCCTGGGAGAGCAGCCAGTCATAGAGCCGCCGGGTGGGGGAATCCTCCGCAGCCTCGGCGGAGATCACCACGTATTTGGGGTTCACGATGGGGTATTCCCCGGAGCGGATGGTTTCCGGGTTGGGCTCCACCCCCTCCAGCTTCAGGAGCTTCAGCCCCTGGGCGGCCTTCATCTCCTCGGCGTAGTAATACACGCTGTAGCCGATGGCTCCGGCGGAATTGTCGTAGCTCTTCACCGCCTCCATCAGACCGCCCATGGAGGCGATGATATAGTCCGTGGGGGCCTCCATCATGGGCGTCCCCTGCATCACATGCTTTTCCATCAGGGTCTGGCTCCCGGCCTCGGCATTCCGCTGAAAGGGGATGATGGGCTCGTCCTCGCCCCCCAGCTCGGACCAGTTGGTGATCTCCCCGGTGTAGATCCTTCGGGCCTCCTCCACGGTGATGGAGTCCACCGGGTTCTTCTCGTTCACCACGAAGACGAAGGCGTCCGTGGCAAAGGGGGTCTTCAGCCATTCGAAGCCCTTGGCCTCCTTCTCCGCCAGGATATCCGCGTTGGCCTCCCCGATGATGAGCAGGTCCGCATGCCCGTAGAGCAGCTCCCGGTAAGCCTGGGTGGTCTTGCTGAAATGGATCAGATCCCCCACTTCCTCCCGGCTTTCCCCCAGGAGGGTGCTGCATACCGCCTCCGCCAGGGGCACCGTGGAGGTGGAGCCGTTGAGCCGGGGGAAGTTCTCCCGGGTGAAGCGGAAGGGCTCCTCCGGGGGATACAGCAGCTCGGCGACGCTGCGGAATTCTTCCGCTTCGCTCCGGAATTCCCCGATATAGATCTCCTCCCCCTCCAGGGTGTCACAGAACACGTAGACTGCCGCGGGTTCATCTGCCCGGATGGAATAGCTGCGGTCGCCCGCGGTAAAGTCCATGCGCAGATACCCGCTGAAGAAGACGGCATTCCATTCCTCCCCGGTGATGGGGACCTTTACCGGAGAAAGATGCCGGAGAAACGCCCGGACCTTCTCCCAATCGCCGTCGGTCAGGGAATCCCCCTCTGCCAGATCCTCCTCCGTCAGACCGCGGAGGGAAAACGCGGTGATCTCCTCCGCCTTCACCTCCCCGGGATAGTACGGCACGAAGCGGTCCGCGGAGACCTTCGTTTCCCCGGCGGAATCCGCGGCCATCCAGACGCTGCTGGCTTCTTCCCGGGTAAAGGCCGCCAGCGCCTCCGTCCAGGCTTCCGCGTCCGCCTCCCGCTGCTCCCAGAGGATCCGGGAAAGGAGCTCCGCATATGCCCCGTCGGAGCGGAGAAAGGCGGTGATCACCCGGATGTTCCGCTGCGCCTGGTCCGTTCCCACGGCGGCCTGCTGCAGCCGGGCGTACAGGTTCTTGAATTCCCCGGCTTCCAGCCCGGACCAATCCTCCGGCGTATACCGGGAGACCTCCTCCAGAAAGGCCAGCTCCGGGTCTTCGTCTTCCGGCGCATCCGGACCGTCCCCGCCCGTGGTATAGAACCCGTAATATGCCGTGCCGCCGCAGCCGGCTTCGTCCGACCATCTGGTGGTGACTTCATAGATAAAGCCGCCCTCCCCGGGCGGGGTGACGCGCCCTTCCGCCACGGTCAGCTCCTCCGCCTGCTCCACAGCTGCGGCGAACTGCCCGTGATCCGCGAACCAGGCGTAGGCCAGCTCCTCCGGCCAGCACCGGACGGTGACCTCCTCCGGCGTGATCCCGAAGGTCAGCTTTATCGCTTCCCCCTCCGGGACCGGGAGGGGCGTGAGCGTAATGCGGCCGTCCTCGTCCAGCATCTGCAGGGGGTGCAGGCCGTCCGCTTCCACGTGCTTCATGCTGCCGTCCGCATCCCGGTACGACCAGGAATAGGTGGTTATCTCCGCCGCGGCCTCCTGTTCGCCGCAGAGGACCCGCAGCTCCGGGGGCTGGGTCAGCGCCGCGAGGCGTCCGGCGGGCTCATCCTCCGGCGTGGGGGGGGTGGGGGTCGCGGGCCGCGCCGCGCATGCGGTCAGAAGCAGCAGCGCGGCGGACAGGAGCAGGGATAGGGCTCTTTTCATCTCGTGTCCCTCCGATTCCAAAGCAGGGGTTCCTTCGGTCCTTCCTTTTATCAGACGCTTGTCTTCCCGTTTTGTTCCCGGTGCTCTCCCACTCCGGCGGGGAAAACCGGCATCAGCGGGGCGGCGCTGCCGTCCCCAGACTGTAGACAAACCCGAAAATGGAACGAAAACGGGAAGGAAGATAGCGCGA
>CAMVBX010000127.1 GCA_947165825.1 uncultured Clostridia bacterium | reverse complement strand
CGTCTCCGATATCGGCTCCCAACGTATCCGTCTCATCCGCCAGGAAGAGGGTCCCGTCCTCCACCCACCAGCTCAGCTCGATCTCGTCGCCCTCGATGGCGAAGATGGCGGTGCCGTCCTCCAGGAGCTCCAGGACCATCAGATCCCGGACCTCCTCCACCTCGACCTCCATGAGGCCGGCGCACAGATCCACGGGCAGGCCCCACATGCTTTCGAGCCGATATACGCCGGTATAATCCTCTTCCTCGGGCTCCGGCTCCGCTCCGGGCTCCGGTGCGGGTGCGGGCTCAGGCTCCGGTGCGGGCTCGGGCTCCGGCAGCGTCATGCTCAGTTCCAGGAGCTCCCCGTCAAAATCCAGGGAGATGATGCCGTCGATGATGGTGCCGTCGAAGCTCATGCCCTGATAGAGAAGGGTAAAGACCTCCCCGTTCACGGCCCATTCCAGATCATGGGATTCGTCGTACATGGTGAAGGTGCAGGTGCCGTCCTCCCGAAGCTCCAGAACCGCCAGATCCCGGAAGAACTCCGCATCGACCCCGTACATATCGGCCATGTCCTGAACGCTCATCTCCATCAGACTGTGGAGCATGTACGTTCCGACGTAAGCCTCATTCCCGCCGGCGGGCTCAGGCTCCGGCTCCGGCTGGACCGGCCTGCCCTCACCCAGGTACACGGTGCGGGAATCCTCATCCCATTCCAGCGGCAGATCCAGCGCATCCGCCACCGCCTGGACCGGCACATAGGTGACACCCTTGTAGATCACGCCGTCCACGGGGTTGCCTTCCCCATCCTCCGCCTCCGCGTTCTCCCCGTTGATCACGAGAGAAACGCCGACAAAAACATCGTCCCAGGTCACCGTTCCGCCCGAAGCCAGGGCGGGAAGGGCCAGGCCCATGAGAATAAGCGTGGTGAAAACGCCCATCAGAAAAATGCCGATTTTCTTCATGTTTGCTTCTCCTTCCGTTTTGATTTTGCCCGCAGGTAAAAAGTGATAGGCAGATTATACCATACTGCGGCGGGGAGGACAAGGGCATTCCGAAAAACCGGGGGCAGGTCCAAAAACCCGCCCCCGGCAGTCGTCTGCAACTATTATGCGAAGCGCTTCTGGAATTCGTCGTAGGCGTTCTGGTAGATCTCCAGAGCCTCGTACCAGCCGTCCATGGCGGTGAGCTGGGCAACGTAGTCATCCCATGTGCTCAGGGGCCGGGAGTTATCCACAAACTGGAGGTAGTTCTCCGCGATGAAGGTCTGGATATCCGCGCCGATGGCCGCCAGCCGGTCAGAATCCTCGGCGTCGAACTGGATGGCGGCGGGCCAGGCCATGCTGCCGTCATACTTGTAGAACCGGGGATCATCCCAGATATCCGTGAAGGCCTGGTCCTTTTCCCCGCCGGGCTTCGCCATGTTCCGGGAGGAGATCAGGATGCCCGCCTCATTGATGTTGTTCAGGGTGAACTGCAGCAGCGCCCAGCCGGAACCGGAGGGATGGTTCACCAGGAAATCGGTGAGCATGCGGTTGCCGTTCTCATCCCAGTAGAAGGTGTAACCCTCCACGCCCCAGTTGGCCACGATGGCGCCTTCGTCGCTGTAGAAATAGTCGGCATAGGTGCAGAGCAGGGGGATGTTCTCGCACTTGGCGCTGATGGCCCAGGAGCCGTACTGCACCCAGCTGGCGGTGCTGCCCAGGTGGAAGACCTGGCCCTCATACCGCACGGGCTTATGGATGGCGATCCAGTAGGCATCCGGATCGATGCTGTGGTCCACGTAGCCGAACTGCTCGCTGGCCACCATGCTGGTCATGCCCACCACGCCGTTCACCAGATCGGGGAGGAAATCCTGGTTTCCGGTGCAGCTGGTCCAGTTGGGGGAGATGAGCCCCTCGTTGAACCAGGAATTGATGGTCTGCATGTACTCCAGATCGTTCTGGCCGCTGCAGGCAAACTGCACCTTGCCGTCCTTCACGTAGGGCGGGGCCACGGTGGAGTTGTAGTTGAGGATGGTCTCATAGGCGCCCCAGTAGCTGTGGGGATCCAGGGTGCTCATGAGCATGAAGGGATACTGGGCTCCCTCCTGGGACTGGAAGGCCAGGAGCATATTATGGACGTCGTCGAAGGTGACGATATCGTCCACCTTCAGGCCCAGATCGTCCAGCCAGTCCCCCCGGACGGCGCAGGCCCAGGCGGTCTTCAAAATATCGTTCAGGCACTTGAAATAGAAGATGGTGGAGTCGTCCGCCATGAGCTGGGCCCGGACGGAGAGGTCATCCTCATGATCGTAAATGCAGTAATAGTAGTTGGGGAAATAATCCTTATATTCGAACAGATTCGCCAGGTACCCGTCGTCGATGGCGCTGCGCATGGTGCCGGGGAAATAGTAGTTGATGTTGCTCAGCAGATCCGGCAGAGCGTCGGAAGCCACCAGCACGGCGCAGTTCTGGGCCCGGGAGGAATTGGCCACCAGGTCGTACTCGATATGGACGCCGGTGGTCTCCCGCAGGAGGGTGGGATAGGGCATGCCCTCATAGCCGTCCGCATCGATGGCGTCGGGCAGCAGCATGCCGGTCCAGTAGGTGAAGACCTCGTCCGAGGTGGTCAGGGGCACCTCATAGGTGTACTTCTCCAGCGGGACTCCCCGTTCGTCCACCGCATACTTGCCCTTGGCCAGCTTGTACGGGCCTTCGTCCACTGGCTCTGGGGAAGGTTCTTCCGTCGCCGCAGGAGCTGCGGACGCAGCGGGCTTATCCGTTGCCGCGGGTTTCTCCGTCGCCGCAGGCGCGGCGGTGGCAGGCGCGGCGGTGGCAGGCGCGGCGGTGGATCCTCCCCCTCCCGCCGGTTTCCCGGCACAGCCGGCGAAGAACGCCAGCAGCAGAAGAAGGGCAAGGATCATACTGATTGTACGTTTCATATTCCTACCTCCTTATGATTCGGGTCGGGTCCTCCCGCCGTCTCCCCATCGGGCAGCGGCGCTTCACGGCTTCAGTGTAGCATTTTCTTCAATCCATAGCAAGCAAATTTTCATTTTTCCGTTATATTTCCGCAGTGCGGGGCTTCCGATGCCGTTTCCCTCGAAATATTATCGTTTTTCGTTAATTTATACTTGACAAACATAAATTATACTGCTATACTCGCTCAAGAATTAACGATAAACGTTAATCGCAAGTTGAAAGCAAGGAGAACGTCACCATGGAAAACGCAAAACTGTCCAAAAGCGCCGCCGTCATCGACCGGATCCTGAAGATCCTCCAGGGCTTTGCCATCGCCGGCGTGATCGTATCCGCCATTTTCATCCCGCTGACCCTGATTCTGGGGAAGAAGATCATCGCCGACGCCTCCTCTCTGGAGCTGGGGGTCGTCACCCTGAAGCTGGCGGGAGACATGTCCGCCTATCTGGACGAAGGCAGCATCAAGCTCAGCATCGTCTGCACCCTCGTCTGCCTGATGGTCATCTCCGCAGCTGTCTGGTTCTGCTTCCGGGTGCTGCGGGAGGTCCTGACCCCCATGAAAGCGGGCAACCCCTTCGCCCGGGGGATCGCCCGCAGGATCCGCAGGCTGGCCTGGACCGTCCTCATCGGCGGCGGCATCGCCGAATTTGCCTCCGTCCTTGCCGAGATCTTCGAGACCCGGGCCTACCACATGGAACGGCTGCTGAATCCGGATCGGATCGCCTCCGTGGCCTACGGCTTCTCCATCGATCTCTGGTTCGTCATCGCCGCCCTTGTTCTGTTCTTCCTGTCCTTCATCTTCCGTTACGGGGAGGAGCTGCAGCGGGAAGCAGACGAGACCCTTTGAGGCGGCGCCATGGGGAAGATCATTCTGCGGCTGGACCGGGTTATGGCTGACCGGAAAATCAGTCTGAAGGAGCTGTCCGATCGGGTGGGCGTCAGCAACGTCAACCTTTCCAAAATGAAAACCGGCAAGATCAGCGCCATCCGCTTCTCCACCCTGGAGGCCATCTGCGAGGCCCTGACCTGTCAGCCCGGGGATATCCTGGAATATGATCCCAATGCCTCCGGGGATCGGGAGGAAAGCCCATGAAAACCTTCTATACCGGGGAAAGAAGGGAATGGCGGCAATGGCTGGAAACCCATTTCGAGACGGAGACGGAAATCTGGTTCATCTACCCCATGCAGGGTTCCGGAGAGAAAAGCCTCTCCTACAACGACGCTGTGGAGGAGGCTCTGTGCTTCGGCTGGATCGACAGCACCCATCGCCGCCTGGACGAGACCCACCGGATGCAGCGCTTTACCCCCAGGCGGAAGGGCAGCCCCTATTCCCAGCCGAACGTGGAGCGGCTGATCTGGCTGGATGCCCGGGGGCTCATCCATCCCCGGGTCCGGGAAAGCATCCTGTCCGTTATCCGGGCTCCCTTCGTCTTCCCGGAGGATATCCTGGAGGCCCTGCGGGCGGACGAGGCCGTTTGGGCAAATTTCCGGCAATTTTCGGAGCCCTACCGGCGGATCCGGGTCGCCTATATCGACGCCGCCCGGGGCCGGCCCGAGGAATTCCGGAAGCGGCTCACGAGCTTCCTGGACAAAACCCGCCGGGGAAAATTGATCCGTGGATACGGCGGGGTGGAGAAATACTACCGGTAGTCTGCAGAGGGACCGCATCCGCGGTTCCTCTTTCCTTCTCCCTGCGATTGACTTTTGCGCCGTTTGCTTATACTCTGTACCCAATGGGAAAACCAAAAAACTGTATGCAAGGAGGAGCCAACATGCTGAATTACTGGAACCGACAGGATAATCCGGCCACCTTCGAAACTCTGGAGGAGGTCCGGGCCCATGCCGTGGCCGCCACCAGCGCCATTGCCAACAACAAGCGCTTTCCCCAGATCCTGAATCCCAAACTGGAGGACTTCCCCGGCGGCCTGGTCTACGCCTACCGCTCTCCGAACCTCTACGGCGGCGAGACAGCCGCCCGGAACAACACCTCCTTCATTCTCTTCCCGGACGGCCGCTTCGAGACCAAAGAGGAGGCAAAGGCCTGGCTGGAGAGCCTGGGACTGATCCGGCTCATCGATGAGGCCATCGGCACCATCCTGATGATCCTGCCGGAGAAGGACGCAGGCTACGGGGAGGACGATCTGCAGCACTGCTACACCCTCGTCAACGCCCTGTTCAGCCAGAAGGCCTTCGTGGAGATTGACGGAAAGCGCTGCGTACCCGCGGAGGCGGAATACTGCGGCGGCTACGGCAAGACCTATCTGTTCGGCGTGGGCAAGGGCGCGGACTTCATGCTGAACTACGTGGCCGGGTCCCGGGACGAGCTCATCGGCCGGGCGGCGGGCTTCTTCACCTACGGCGGCCGGATGCGGGACACTGCCCGGGTCAGCGGGTACGTGCCCGCCTTCCTGGTAAATCCCTGCGGCGTGGCGGTGCAGAAATTCCGCAGAGCCAACAAGACGAACGCCTACGCCCTCAGCGACGGGATCTCCCGCTTCTGGAACCAGGCCGTGCCCCTGCGGGAGGTGCGCACCGCCCGGGATGACCAGGGAGACGTGGGGAGCTGGATGGAAAAAGCCTTCCGCAGCATGTTCATGTTCCTCCAGCGCTCCGCCAACGTCATGACCAAGTACCTGGAGCCCCGGGTCACCGGCAGCTACCAGGGTTATGTGCCCGCGCCGCCCATCACCCGCTTCGCCCTCTCCCCCCGGAACCCCATTTTCAACGGCCGCACCGCGGTGGGGGATCTGCAGGTCACCCTGAAGCACGACGGGGAAAGGTTCAGCGACGTGAAGAGCGAAGCCAATTCCCTGCCCTTCTCCCAGGCCGGGGACTATCTGGACTGCTGGTACGAGGTGCTGCCCCAGGATGTGCTCCATAACACCGCTCCGGCTCACAGCGTCCCCCTGCTCCTGGCCAACCATGGCGGCGGGGACGACCATCTCATGTTCCTGGACGAAACCGGCATCCTCCTCACCGCCGGTCAACAGGGCTTCGCCATCGTGGCGCCCATGCACAGCGGCATCACCGTCATCGCCGGGGAGGTCCTGCCCCGCCTGGTGCAATACATGCTGGACACCTACCCCGCCCTGGATCCGGAGCGGGTCTGGGTCACGGGCTACTCCATGGGCGGCATGGCCACCTACAACTGCATCGGCGCCCATCCGGAGGTATTCGCCGCCGCCGCGCCCATGGCCATGCCCCTGCAGGAGGTGAAGGAGAGCACGGAGGCGCTGTACCGGAAATATGACCTGCCCGCCATGCTCATCACCTCCACCTATGACTTCGCCGCCTGGGATGCGGAAAACAACCATCTGAACGAAGGGGGCCGCCTCTTCCTCCAAACCTACAGCCGCTTCAACGGTATCCCCCCCGCGGAGGACTTCGATTACGAGAAGTATCCCGTCATCGGGCGGCCCTTCGACTCCCTGGAGATCACCACTGTCAACGGGGAATGGCGCAACGGGGAATGGCTTCTGAAAAACGAAAAGGGCGTGCCCATGATCGGTCTGAACGTGACGGAATACCTGCAGCATTCCCTGTGGCCCGGCTACGGGGACATCCTGTACAGCTTCGTGAAGCACTACCGGCGGGATCAGAAGACCGGGGAGATCCTCTATACGGAATGAAAAACGCATAAACTTGGGGCCGTTGCAAAATGAGAGTTTTGCAGCGGCCTCTGTCTATGGCAAAGAGTGA
>CAMVBX010000126.1 GCA_947165825.1 uncultured Clostridia bacterium | reverse complement strand
CCATGAGCGAGTGGGATTCCTACATCAACGACATCAACTCCTTCGGCTATCAGCGGGTGCAGGAGCTTTATCAGCAGGCCTACGACCGCTACATGGCTGAGCAGTAAGCATCCGGGTCCTCTGGACTCCGACTGCTGAACCGAATCGCGAACAGCCTCTCCGCCCTTTCGGGGGCGGGGAGGTTTTTTTCGCCTTGACAAGGGCGGCTCCCTCGGCTAAGATAATGCCTGCCGCCGTGCTTCGGCACGGCGGCAGAACTGCGCAAAAGGCGGCGATGAATATGGAAAAGGAAAAATGGAAGATCCTTGCCAGACGTATTCTGTATATCCTTGCGGGGAACCTGTGCAACGCTCTTGCGCTGAACCTGTTCCTCACGGAAAACGAGATCGCGGCGGGGGGCTTCTTCGGCATCGCCATCGTTCTGAACCATTTCTTTTACGTACCCGTAGGCACCTTCGTGCTGGTGCTCACGATTCCCCTGCTCATCTGGGCCTGGTTCGTCCATGGCTGGAAATTTGTGCTGAACACTCTCCTCACCACCGCCAGCTACTCCCTGTTCGTGGACGGTTCTGCCCTGTTCCTCCACCGGGTAACGGAGAATCTGGCCCTGGCTGCGGTATGCGGCGGAGCTCTGGTGGGCCTGGGGGCGGTGATGTATCTCCAGGGGGAGAGCTCCAGCGGCGGAACGGATCTTCTGGCCCGTCTGCTGATCACCTGCCGGCGGGAGTTTTCCCTGGGCACCATGTTCATGATCGTGGACGGTGCGGTGATCCTGGCCTCCATCCTGGTCACCGGGAACATCGAGCTTGGCCTGTATGCCGCCATCAGCCTGGGGGTCTGCTCCTATGTGAATGACCTGCTCATCCATGGCATGAACAAGGCGGAGGTGTTTTTCATCATCCCCTCCGGGGATCCGGAGCCCATCGCCCAGGCCATCATCCATGGTCTGGACCGGGGTGTCACCAGCCTCAGCGGCAAGGGGATGTACGGCCAGGAGGCCAAGCAGGTGCTCATGACGGTGGTCAAGCCCCGGCAGAGCCACCGGGTCAAGGCGCTGGTCAAAACCATCGATCCTGCCGCCTTCGTTTTCCGGGCCCAGGCCAATGAGGTGGTGGGGGAAGGCTTCCTGGATGTAGATGCCAGCGAAACGCATAAGACGAAATAAGTGCGGAAAAACCGTCCCCGGGCTGCGTTGCAGCGGGCACCCCAGACTGCAGACAAACCCGAAAATGGAACGAAAACGGGAAGGAAGATAGCGCGAAAGAAACCCAGGAGGGGTGTCTTTCGCGTTCAATCAGAAGTTTTTCGAACAATTTCTACCGTATTTCCTGTTCGAAAAACTTGCTTCAGCGGGGCGACAAGACTTTGTCGCCCGCGGAAAAACCGTCCCCGGGCTGCGGCCCGGGGACGGTTTGTGTTTTTATTTTCCTTCTCTGTTTTTCGGTCAGTTGACGGCGGCTTTTTCCTCTGCCTTTTTCGGGGGTCCCTCCAGCTGCTCCGGCTTGGCCAGGTACTGGCGGAAACGGTTGAAGGCCAGCGCAAAATAGTGCCCCGTGGCGATACGTTCATCCATCACGATCCCCAGGGGGAGACACCGGTCGAACACGATGCCGTCCTTGGAGCGGCGGGGGATCTCATGCATGTTCCCCATGGTAATGGCCAGGCTGGTGGAGCCGAAATCGTAAATATGATGGTAAATATGGTTGGTCCGGATACTGGCCAGATTGGAGATCAGCAGGCTGGCGTGGAAAGGGCTGGCCTTCACCAGGGCCATGGGCAGGAACCCATGCCGATCCATGAAGCGCACCAGGGCGAGGAAAATGCTCATCAGGAGCTTCATGCGCACAATCCGGGCCATCCACTTATCCAGCAGGTTCTGCTCCTCTATGCTCCGGTTTTCATCGATATAGGAAGTGATCTTCTTCTGGATGGAGAATACGTCATCCGAGGATTCCAGATAGATCTTGCTCATGGCGTCCTCCCCGTTGGGCCGGAGCACCACCATGGAAACGGTCTTATCCTTGTGCTCGTAGATGGTCTTGTTCCCCACGAAACGGTTCAGCGCGGGAAATTCGTCCAGCACCCGGAGATAGGCGGTGATCACCAGGGCCAGATGGCTCACCGGGGTTCCCTCCCGCCGCTTCTGGTTCATATAACGGCGCATGGGCTCCTCCGGCACATCCACCGTGATCATATTCATGGCGTCGTATCTCCTGGTGAGGAAATACGGGATCAGGAAATACATGGGATCCGCTTCTTTTACCTTGATGCCGTCCGGGCGCATGACTGTTCCCCCTCTGCTTCTATCCGAAAACCGCCGCAGGCCGGTTCTTCCGTTCGTTTACAGTTTATTCATATGTTAACCGAAACAGGGGCTTTTGTCAATGCTTTATCCTCTCCCCCGGTGATCGGCATTCTTGGGCAAAAGCACGAATCTTCCCGTTTGAAGCAAGCAATTTTTCGTGTTTTTTCTATGATTTTTCTCTTCTTCCTCCGGCTTTTATCCCGTATAATATGATTTTAGTGCGGCTATCGGCCGCGGGAAAGAGGATGCATCATGAATGCCGTTTTGTCTGTGGGGGTGGCGCTGCTCGCCGGCCTGCTCCTCACTCGTCTGTTTACTCGCCTCAAGCTGCCCGACGTGACCGCGTACCTTGTGGCCGGAGTCCTGGTGGGTCCCTACGTGCTGGGCAGGCTGGGTATCCCGGGTCTGGGCTTTTCCACAGCGGAAGAGGTGGATAAGCTCCGCTTCCTGTCCGACATTGCCCTGGGCTTCATTGCCTTTGCCATCGGCAGCGAATTCCGGCTCAGCAGCCTGAAGCGCATCGGAAAGCAGGCCATGATCGTCGGCATCGTACAGGCGGTGTTCACCGCCGCTCTGGTTTGCGTGTTTCTGTTTGTTCTTCATCTTTTCCTGGGAGAGAAGCTCCCGGTACCCATGGTCCTCACCCTGGGCGCCATTGCCGCCGCCACCGCTCCCGCAGCCACCCTTATGGTGGTGCGCCAGTACAAGGCCAAGGGCGTGGTAACGGAAATGCTCCTGCCGGTCGTCGCCCTGGACGATGCGGTGGGTCTGGTGCTCTTCGCGGTGAACTTCGGCATCGCCATGGCCATGGTGAGCGGCACAGCTTCCCTGGGCTCCATGCTCCTGGCCCCCATCCTGGAGATCGTGTTCAGTCTGATCCTGGGTGCTGTCCTGGGCTGGCTTCTCACCCTTCTGGAGCGCTTCTTCAACTCCAACAAGAACCGGCTCTGCCTCATGACCGGCATCGTCGTGCTCTCCGTGGGCCTGGCCCAGCTGAAGCTCAGCATCGGCGGCATTGCGGTGGGCATGTCTCCCCTGCTGGTGTGCATGATGCTGGGCACCGTGTTCTGCAACGCCTGTCCTCTTTCCGAGGATCTGATGGAGCGGGAGGATAACTGGACGGCCCCGATCTATACCCTGTTCTTTGTCATCAGCGGTGCCGCCCTGCAGCTGGACGTGTTCCGGGACGGCGCCTGCATCGGTATCGGCGTGGTATACATTCTCTCCCGCTGCCTGGGCAAATACTTCGGCGCGAGACTCAGCACCAGCGCGACCCGCTGCGACCCCCGGATACGGAAATACCTGGGCGTTGCCCTGTTCCCCCAGGCGGGCGTGGCACTGGGCATGTGCCTCCAGGCCACAGCTCTCGGCCCCCAGGGACAGCTCATCCGCAGCATCATTCTGTTCAGCGTGCTGGTCTATGAGCTCACCGGCCCCATGATGACCAAGATTGTCCTCACCAAGAGCGGAGATATCCAGCCCAAAAGCCCCGAGGTGGAGCACCGCCGTCAGTTCAAGCTGGAAAAAGCAGAAAAGAATCGCTGAACGTCCTCCGGTACCGGGGAAGGCTGACCGCCTTCCCCTTTTTTGTCTTTTCGGGGAGCCGCCCTCTTGCTTTCTTCCGGCTTTTGGACTACAATACTGGCAGAATAAACAAACCAGGCCAGCTATTTCGGCCGGAAAGAGGTTATCGTGACGAAACGCACCATGAGGCAAATGTACCTGGATATGCTGGATGGGATCGAGCCGGATTACCTTCTGCAGTATTCCTACGGCCGCAATCCCTACTCCCAGCGGGATCCGCTGACCATGGGATTAAGCCCCTCCATCGTCCGCTCCCGGGAGGGCGGAAAGGATATCTGGGGCGTACCCTACGTGGCAAACCGGGAATCCGGCTTTGCCTTCATCCCCGAACCGGGCAATTTCATTCTGGACGATATCACCAAGTGGCGGGACGTGATCAAGGCCCCGGATCTCAGCGGCGTGGACTGGGAGCAGCAGGCCAGGAAGGATATGGAACGGGTCGCCGGGATGGGCATGGACCGGACCAAATCCGCCGTGACTTACGGGATCCACGGAGGATATTTCGAGACCCTGATGGCCTTTATGGGCTTTGTGGAAGGTCTCTGCGCCATTCAGGAAGAACCCGAGGAGGTCTACGCCCTCTTCGATTATCTCTGCAGCTTCTATGAATCCGTCACGGAAAAGGTCATCGACTACTACAAGCCGGATATCATCCAGCTGACAGACGATATCGCCGCATGGGCCATGCCCTTTGTCTCCCCGGAGCAGTACCGTGCCCTGATCAAACCCTTCCAGGAGCGGGACGCCAAATTCGGCAATGACCGGGGCCTGCCCATCGCCATGCACTGCTGCGGCAAATGCGAAATGTTCATCGACGACTGGCTCGGCTTCGGTGTCCGGTACTGGGATCCCCCTCAGACCAGCAACGACCTGAAGGCGATCCAGAAGAAGTACGGCAACCGGATCATTCTGGCGGGCTGCTTCGACGTGCTGGGGGATCTGATGCGCGATTCCTGCACCGAGGAGACCTTCAAGGACGCCGTGCGAGATTGTATCGACACCTACTCCCAGGACGCCATCTTCGTCTTCAACCACTGGCTGTTCGGCGATCCCGAGAACGACGCCTTCAACAAGCGCAACCGCTGGATGACCGAGGTGGTGGAGGACTACGGCCTCCACTGTTACGGGGGAAAATAAGCTCTGCCCCGTCCCCCTGCGGGCATGCGCCTGCCGAACACGATTCTCTTCGGGCTGCCGCAAATACGGCAGTCCGAATGATTTTCCTTGCCCCCGGCGGCAAAAGCGGGTATAGTATCTCCAGAATCAACGTACGGAGGCATACCATGAGCGATTTTACCGTCTTTCCCAAGTCCGTCCGCCCCCATGGCTGCGGCAAGGCCTATATGCTGCGGGATCACCAGGGCAAGGAATGGTTCGTCAACTGCGGCATCACCCATCCGCTGGATCATAAGACGGCGGAGATGCTCCGCCGGGAGTTTCCCTGGACCGCGCCTTCCCGGGTTCTTGCCCTGCGGAAGACCGTCGCCGTGGGAGATCGGCTGGATCTCTGTGCGGCGGGAATCCTGGAGGCCTGCCGGGAATCCGACGCCGTGCCTGTTCCGGTGCAGCAGTCCGCCCGGGAGCTGAGCCTCAGCGGCAGGACCCTGGAGGAAGCCCTGGACGCCGCCACCTTTGCCGTTTACCGGGAGGGATATCTGGGGCCCTGGGGGGCCTGTGCGGACCGGCTTCAGAGTTTTCAGGAGATCGAAGCCGCTCTGGCTGCGGGCTGCACCTGCCTGAGCGTGGATTGCGCTCCCCTGCTGGGGCAGGGGGAACCCCCGTCAGACGAACTGCGGGAGCAGTATCAAGGCCGCACCTTCTCCGTTGAGGGAAAACAGATCCGCTTTGAACGGCTCACCCTGGAGGACTGCTGCCGGGAATACGGCCAGGTCATCATTCTTCTTTCCGAGATTTACTATTCCTACGTTCAACGCTCCGGCGTGGATCTGGAGGTCCTGCTGAACGAAGCCGATACCCCCACCGGGGTGGCAGGTCTCTATTTCCTGGCCAACGAGCTGTGCCGCAGGGGCATCGCCTTCCAGGCGGTGTGTCCCAGGCTGGAGCTGCCCCTGGAAGCCGCCGCGCCGCTGGATGGAGAGGCGGAATCCCTGCGGGAAGAGGCGGAGCTGCTGGCTTGCGTCTCCCGGAGCTTCGGCTTCAAGCTCAGCTTCCGGAACCTGGAGCAGAAGCCGGAGCTGCTCACCCTGCTGGGCGAAGCTGCCGGGTACCGGCTGCACGCGTCCCTGGGCGGGCTCAGCTGGCTGGAGGCCATGCGCCTCCTGGCCCGGGAGGAGCCTGTACTCTTCCGCCTGGTCTATGGGATCGCCCTGACTGCCCTTCCCGTTGCCCGGCAGGTCTTTCCTTCCAGTCTGGATGAATCCGCTCTCCCCTCCCTGGACGGACTGGAGGACAATGCGCTGCCTGGACTTCTCTCCGGCACCCCCGTCGAACAGCTGCTGGAGCTCACCTACGGTCAGGTCCTCCATTCCCAGCTGAAGGACCGGCTGGCGGCTTTCCTGCGGAGCCATGCCGCCGAACTGGAGGAGCTGGTGCGGAACCGGGTACGGGCCGATCTGGACAGGCTGAAATAAAACGAAAACGCTGCCGGTCCGGGCGCCGCAAGGCTGCCCGGACCGGTGTTTATTCCGTCAGCGTGCCGTCCTCGTCCTCCAGCAGGAGCAGGATCTTGGCCTCCTCCCCGGTGACCGCGTCCACATACACCAGACACTTTCCCCCGGCAGGCGTATCGCAG
>CAMVBX010000125.1 GCA_947165825.1 uncultured Clostridia bacterium | reverse complement strand
ACGCGGTCAATCCCTTCTTCCTTTTGCAGCCGGATTCCGTCGAGGTGGAGTCCATCCCGGACTATGCCGGCACCCGTCGGACCTATACCTTTACGCTCCCTGAGGCGGATTCCGCCACGACAACCGGCGCGCGTCTGAGCGTTTACCTGCGGCATACCCTCGCGGAGTTCAGCATAGACGACAGCACGCTGTTCAACGATCTCACGGGAAGTGAAACATCCCATATCGGAAAAACGCCGGGCAGCTATTGGGTCAGTATCCCCGTACGCCCGGTCTACGCAGGGAAAACCGTTCGGGTCACGCTGACGCCGGTTTATGAGAGCGTCCGGAACGATGAACCCGTATTTATGATCATCGGCCGCGACACGCTCTTGAGCATGATCGAGCTGCCGAAGGACGGCCTTCTGCTGATTCTGAGCCTTACGGCGGCTGCAGCGGGCCTTTTCCTTATGATCATCTCTCTGGTTCTTCCCCTGGACGGGCAATACCGGCGGCGCATCATCTACCTCGGCGCCGTAACGATGGCGGCGGGACTCTGGAAGCTCTGCGGCCTTCCGGTCGTCACCTTGATCCTGGACTATGTGGGCATCCAAAAGGAGATATGGTATACCGGCGCCGTGAGCTACCTCCTCATGATGGTGCTCTCCCTCCGGCTGCTGACCGCCATGCGGGACGGCGGGGAGAGCCGCCCCGGAACGATCTGCGTCTATGTCTCCGCCGGGGCGGCCATCCTGCTGCTGGTCCTGCAGCTTCTGAACCTCGTGGAACTGCATCAGGCGCTGATCTGGTATGGCATCGGCATGGCGTTCCTGCACCTCGTCTCCCTGTTCGGGAAAAAGCCCAGCCGTTCGGAGCTTCTGTGGCTGCTTCCGTTTTATCTGACCCTCGGCATCGACCTTGTGATCTATTTCCTCTGTGGCTCCATGCGCGGCGCTCCGGCATTTCTCATTTGGGTCATCCTGAATCTGTTCGTACGCGGTTTTGGCTTCATCCGTGAAGCCATCCTGCGGGAACGGGACCTGCGCAAAAAGGAGGAGGAGCTGCGCAACGCGAAGGTCACGACCATGATGAATCAGATCCGCCCGCATTTCATCTACAACACGCTCAGCTCGGTCTATGTGCTCTGCCGGGATGATCCGCCCCGTGCCATGGAAGTCATACAGGACTTCACCGCATACCTCCAGGCAAATTTCACCGCCATATCCGCAGACAGTCTCATTTCCTTTACGGATGAACTGCGCCATACAAAAGCATATCTCGCGGTGGAAGCCATCCGTTACGGCGACAAACTCACCGTGGAGTTCGACACACAGCACACGGCATTCCGTCTTCCGGCGCTGACCCTGCAGCCGCTGGTGGAAAATGCCGTCAAGCACGGACTCGGCAAGGGCGTCGGACCGGAGCACATCAAGGTATGTACCCGGTCGGAAGATGACCGCGCAGTCATTACCGTGGAAGACGACGGTCCGGGCATCCGGTCCGCATCCGAGGATTCCGAGGTGCATATCGGCCTTGCGAATGTACGGGAGCGGCTGGAGCTCATGTGCGGCGGAACGCTGGAATGCGCGAGCCGGCCCGGAGGTGGAACCGCTGTGACGGTCACGATCCCCGCGCAGAGGTAAAAGGACGAAGAGGCATTTTCCATTTTTCGATGATTTGTGCTATAAGCATCAGGACGCATCCTCAGCGTGATGCTCACAGGGGGATCATGCGTTGTAAGTACTCGTCCGTCCACATCTCAAAACAACTTTCGTGTTTTTCCTGAAGATGGATTCCCTAACCTCGAAGGAAGTTGAACGTTGTCAAACCGGATAAGGAAGCTGCAGAACTCAACCGGATGCTCCACGGCTGGCTGCAGGCGGCCAATATGCTCCGGTCCGGGGAGATCACCCAGGAGGCATATGACCGCTGGCGTCACTACTATCCGGAGTACGACAAGAGCCGGACATGGGCAAAGATTCCGTCAAAGGAACTGAGCGATGCTATGGTCAAGGCAAATGCAAAGAGTGATACTAATTAACGGAGGGAATTCATGATTTGCTTTTTAACGAGCAGAGTAGATCTCCCTGACATGGGGATACTGAATCCTGCCAATCGTTTAATCGATGAACTACGGCTGCGTTTTCCTAATCCTTGCAGAGCCCTGCACATTTGCTCTGATCCCGATGGCTGGAACAAAACGGACTACTATGCTGCCCACACAAAGAAGATGTTTGAAGATGGCGGCTTTATATTTGAACGTTTTTTTACCTTGGACAGCAGGAATGAGAACCTGGCGACAACGCTCGTGTGGGAATCAAATCTTTTAATCCTTGCGGGTGGACATGTGCCGACGCAGAATCTTTTCTTCAACAAAATTGGTCTTCGTAGCTTGCTGAAAGATTTCGATGGCATTGTCATAGGTATGAGCGCGGGGAGTATGAACAGTGCCGATATTGTTTACTCTCAACCGGAAGAAGAGGGCGAAGCTATTGATCCTGAGTATCAAAGGTTTCTTACCGGGCTTGGTCTGACAAAGATCAACCTGCTTCCACATTATCAAAAAAACAAGGATAATGTTTTGGATGGATTACGGATATATGAGGATATCGCTTGTGCCGACAGCATAGGAAAAACTTTTTACGCCATTCCCGACGGAAGCTATTTGTTTATCAATGCCGGCAAAAAAGAATTGCGTGGAGAAGCGTATATGGTGAAAGATGGTGTCATTTCAAAGGTTTCATCTCGCGGAGATGTTCTTCCCGTTTGAAATATCTTGATTTATCTGTCACCCCCTCAGTAGCGACAAAAAGCCCTTCGCTGCATACCCACAGCGAAGGGCTTTTATAATATGGATCGTTCCAGTCGCAAACCGTCAAGAAAGACTCTCTTACCCCGAAACCCCTTGATACGGAGAATAAAGGGAGATCATGCAACTGTTATCAAATTGTTATCAAAGGAACCTTTGTGAAGCCGGAAAGCCTTGATTTTACTGGGTTTTCCGGTTTTCGTATCTCACTCCCACTCGATGGTTCCGCTGGGCTTGGGGGTGACGTCCCAGAGGACGCGGTTCACGCCTTTGACCTCGGTGGTAATGCGCTTCACGATCTTCTGCACCAGGGAGAAGGGCAGCTCGGCCACCTCGGCGGTGACGGCATCCACGGTATTCACGGCGCGGATGACCGCGGGCCAGTCGTAAGTGCGCAGGCCATCGGTGATGCCGGTGGACTTGAAGTCCGGCACGATGGTGAAATACTGCCAGACCTTGCCCTCCAGACCGGCCAGGGCGAACTCTTCCCGAAGGATGGCGTCGCTCTCCCGAACCGCCTCCAGCCGATCCCGGGTAATGGCGCCTACGCAGCGGACCCCCAGGCCGGGGCCGGGGAAGGGCTGACGGTAGACCATATTATCCGGCAGGCCCAGGGCCTTGCCCACCACCCGGACCTCGTCCTTATACAGGAACTTCACGGGCTCCACCAGTTCAAAATTCAGATCCTCCGGCAGGCCGCCCACGTTATGGTGGCTCTTCACCGGACCGGATTCCAGAATATCGGGATAAATCGTACCCTGGGCCAGGAAACGGATGCCGTCCAGCTTCCGGGCCTCCTCGGCAAACACGTCGATGAACTCTTTGCCGATGATCTTCCGTTTCCGTTCCGGATCTGCGACCCCGGCCAGCTTATCCAGGAAGCGGTCCACCGCATCCACATAGATGAGATTCGCCCCCAGTTCTTCCCGGAAGACCTTGATGACCTGCTCCGGCTCGCCCTTCCGCAGAAGGCCATGGTTTACATGCACGCAGGTGAGCTGACTGCCCACCGCCTTGATCAGCAGGGCGGCCACCACAGAGGAGTCCACGCCGCCGGACAGGGCCAGCAGGACCTTGTTGCCGCCGATCTGCTTCCGCAGCGCCTCCAGCTGTTCGGCGATAAACGCCTCCGCCAGGGCCGGGGTGGTAATGCGCTGCATGGTTTCCGGGCGCTTGTTTTCGTTCATTGGCTCTACCTCCATCTGTCGTTACGGGCATACACCCTGCAAAAATATACTGGATTTTAGCACAGTCTGATTCTCCGCGCAATTCCCTTTTTGCGGAAAAACGACGAAATTCACGGTTCCGAAGCCCCTGGTTTTTTACGCCACAGGGGAGTATAGGTGAGCTGCCCCTTCGGGCGATGGGAGAGGAACAGGACGATCTCCTCCACAGGCACCTCCACGGCGGGCGGGGGCGGCAGCACACAGCCCTGCGGCGCCTTCAGCTCCCGGCACAGGGTCACGTGTGCCCGGAAGCGCCGCTTCTCCAGGGAGAAGCCCGCCGTACGCAAGGCCTTCTCCACGTCCGCGGCCAAGGTGCGGACCGGGGTATCCTCCGTGGGGCAGATCCCCAGGATGCCCCCCTTTCCGAAGCTGTCCAGCCGATCCAGCCGCAGCAGGCCGGGGACGGCCTCCACCGTATCCAGCGCCTCCGCAGCGGTCTTCCACTCCGGCTGTTCTCCCAGAAAAGCCAGGGTGATATGCAGGTTTTCCGGCCGGGTGAAGTTTCCCCTCACCCCCAGCCGCTCCAGCTTCTGCCGGTAACGGACCAGATCCCGGATCCCCGCCTCATCCAGAGGCAGAGCGACGAAGAGGCGCACCCCTCAGCCCTCCTCCCCCTCCGGGGCGGGGGGCTCCGCTTCTTCCCCGGGCTCCTCTTCCGGTTCGGCGGGCTCCGGCGTATCCTCCGGCCCGGAGGGATCGGGTTCTGCAGACTCCGGGGCGCTTTCCGGATCGCCGGGAGAAAGAAGCACAAGCCCGCTCTGGCAGAACTGCAGGGCGGCAGCCAGCCAGAAGATCCGGTAAGCCCCCGCCTCCTGCCGCACCGTGGCGATCAGGGAAAGGTACAGGGCAAGGCCGCAGAAAAACAAGGCAAAGCGGGGTCTCATCCTTCCGACGCTGCCGCCGGTATAGGCATAGCCTGCCACGCAGCAGGCGCACAGAGCCAGAAAAGCATAAACCGTCAGGATCTGGGCCGGCTCGGCGGCCTCATCCCGGTAATAGGTAATGAGCCAGAGACAGTAGAACAGGGTCACGAAGCACCCGGCCAGGAAGCGGGAGCCGCCGGGCTTCATCCCCCGATACTCCTCAACGCGCAGGCACAGCCAGCCCGCTCCGGCCAGACCGGCCAGGAGAGCCAGGACCAGGTACAGCGTTTCCCCGGCATTCTTCCACTCCCGGAAAAGCAGCCAGGCGCCCAGAAGCTGGATCACCAGAGACACCGACCCCAGGATCACCCCGGGAATGCCCAAAGAGCGGAAGGCCGTGAATGACGCCCGATCCGCCGGTTTCTCCACCTCATGCCGGGCGAAAAGCAGATAAAAGACCGCCGCCAGGACGCTGAGGGCGATGAGCACCCCCGTCACCGGCTTGAACACCGGCAATCCCCCCGCATCCAGCACCGTCAGCAGCTCCAGCTTCCGCAGAAGCATAGCCGCCCCGGCCAGGAGAAGGGAAGCCAGGATAAAGACGATCCCCGATTTTTTCATTTTCGTTCCGTCCTTCCCGAAAATGGTACTTTGCAGCTGGGTTATCATAAAGTTCATCATAGCACAAACACCGGAAAAAAGGAAGGATGTTTCATGAAGGAACTGCGCGCCATGCTTCGGTTGGGGGCCTGCACGGTGCTGCCCCTGATCCTCTTTGCCCTGATCCTCGCCCGGCTGCGTTCCCTGCCTCCGGAACCTGGAAGAGATACCCCGGCTCCCTCCGCGGCCCGGGAGAGCGAGGAGCCGGAAACGGCTGCCTCGGAGCCGCGGGAGCCGCTCCCCTTCAGTCCGGACCGGAAACGGCGGGTTCGGCTCATCACCCCGGAGGGAACGCTGGACCTGACCATGGCCGAATACCTGCCGGGCGTGATCGCGGCGGAGATGCCCGCTTCCTTTCCCGCCGAAGCGCTGAAGGCCCAGGCGGTGGCCGCCCGAACGGATACGGTATGGCGGCAGGCGGGCCGCTCCCCGCACCCGGATGGGGCATGCTGCTCCGATCCGGGGTGCTGCAAGGCCTGGCTCTCCGAAGCGGAGCTCCGGGCGCGGTGGGGAGAAGACTATGACCGCTTTTCCGCCACGGTACGGGAGGCGGCCGAGGCCACGGACGGGCTGGTGCTCCTGTACGGCGGTGAGCCCATCTTCGCCGCCTTCCACGCCTGCAGCCCCGGCAGAACGGAGGCCAGCGAAAACGTATGGATCGAAGCGCTCCCCTACCTCCGCAGCGTCACCAGCCCGGAGACGCCGGACACGGTGCCGGATTTCACCAGCTCCGTACGGCTCTCCTACAACGAGCTTCGGCAGACGGCGGCGGAGCAATATCCCGGCCTCGTTCTGACGGGGCCGGGAGAAACATGGCTGACGGAAGCGCAGTATTCGGACAGCGGCAGACTGCTCACGGTGAAGCTGGGAAACACCCTTCTCACCGGGACTCAGCTTCGTTTCCTGCTGGGCCTGCGGAGTACCGCCGTCTCCTGGACCTTCGGAGATGAGGAAATCCGCTTCGAGGCCAGAGGTTACGGTCACGGGGTGGGCATGAGCCAGTACGGCGCAAGGCAGATGGCCCTGGATGGGACAGACTGGCGGGGCATTCTGGCCCATTATTATCCCGGAACGACGGTGGGCAACATGCCGGATCCATGAACAAACACAGGCCCCCGGTCTCCGCAGAGACGGGGGCCTCAGCGTGTCGACAAAGTTTTGTCGCCCCGCTGAAGCAAGTTTTTCGAACAGGAAATACGGTAGAAATTGTTC
>CAMVBX010000124.1 GCA_947165825.1 uncultured Clostridia bacterium | reverse complement strand
TTCCTGTTCGAAAAACTTGCTTCAGCGGGGCGACAAGACTTTGTCGACAAGCTGACAGCCGCCGGTCTCCCGGCGGCTGTTCGTTCATTTCTTGAAGGTGTCCCATTCCAGCTGCAGGCAGCGCTGGCAGCAATTGCAGTGCTTCCCGGGTTCCATGATGCAGTCGATCATACCGTTGTAGTAGATGGGCTTATCCCCGTCCGGCATATGATAGATGCCGCCGAAATTCCCCTGCTGCAGCACCACTTCAAAGAAGAAGGGCTTATCCACCCGCATGAAATCCAGCGGACAATGCCAGGTTCCGGCGGGGATATGGATAATGGTAGGCTGGTCCACGCTGAAGGTCTCAGCTTCCTCCCCAAGGCCAAGGGTCATTTCGATATGCACGTCCATATCGAAGGGACTGCCCGGCGCGCCCATAAAGGCCAGATACTCGTCATGGTCATGCTTATGGGGGAAGGGGTCAATGCGCACGGCCTGCTTGGTGAAGCCGCCGCCCAGATAAGCCTTGGCCCCGGGAATCTGGCAGGCTCCCCGGATGCCCACGCCCTCGGTCTCGGTGTTTTCGTGGAACTCCTGACCGAAGTAGCCCTTCGCCCGCTCCGCCACGTTGTAATACACCAGATTCCTGTATTTCCGGGCAGGGTTTCCTTCCCCGGACACGGGCTTGCCTTCCGTCTGCTCCACGGGTACGGCGGCATCCTGCATGCGCATATCCTGGTAGAACACGGGCTTACCCACCCGCCGGAAATCCACACAGCCGCGCCACACCCCTGCCGGAATCCGCACGGTGGCGGGACGGTCGATGAGGTAAACCTCCGCCTCCTCCCCCCTGCCCAGGGTGACCAGGATCTCCGCGTCAAAGTCTCTCGCGTTCATGGTCTCCGCGCCGAAGACCAGGTATTCGTCCGCCGTCTGACGCCGGAAGCCCGGATCCCGGATCTGGGGCTCCTTCACCAGCTCATAGCCGGTGGTGAAATCACTGCCCGCCAGCTGGGCCGACCCCAGGAAGCAGGGCTGTCCACCCTCCGGACGGAAACGGTAGACCAGGGTATCCTCCAGTTTTCCCATGGTTTTCTCCTTTCAGAAAGGCCGTCCGGGAAGAGTCCCCGGACGGCCTGTTTTACTGAACTTGACTGAATTGCGGTCAGCTTACTCGGCCATGTAGTCGTCGTAAGCTTCCTGCACGACGCTGAGCAGATTGCCCAGACCGATGGCATCCAGCTCGCTCCGGTAGTTGTCCCACTCGCTGAGGGGAGCGGAGCCGTCCACGAACATCAGGTAATGCTCGGAGATGAAGGTCTGGATATCGTTGCGGTACTGGTCCAGCTCCTCCGTCTGCTCCTTGGTGTAGGTGATGGTGGAGGGGTAGTAGCAGGCGTTGTCATGGGGCTGGGACTCAAAGAAGGCCACGTTGCCGGGCACGTCCGCGTTGATGTCCATCTTCATGCTGTAGTCGATGCGCAGGCCGGGATCGCACAGGTGGTTCAGGGAATACACGGTCATGATCATGCCGTAGTAGGCGGGATGGGTGGCGATGAAGTCCGTGATGCGGATATCGCCGTCCTCATTGTAATCCCAGCTGACGCCCTGGACGCCGTAGCCGTAGAGGAAGGAGCCCTCTTCGCCATAGTGCCAGTCGATCCAGGTGCAGGCCAGCTCGATGTTCTCGCATTTGGTGGAAACAGCGGCGCTGCCCCAGCCCACGCGGGAAGTCTTGAAGCCCAGGTGCAGGACCTGATCCTTGAACTCCGTGGGCTTGTGCAGGGGGACCCAGGGATCGGTGCCTGCGGGAAGCCGGGCATTGTGGGTGCCCATGGCGACGCCGCCGTCGATGCAGTAGCCCAGGGTGCCGTCATCCAGCATGGCGTCGATATCCGTGAAGCCGGAGTAGGAAGCCCAGTTGGGATCCATGATGCCTTCCTTCACCCAGTTGTACAGCAGGGTGACCATCTTCAGGTCGTTGGATTCGGTGTTGGCCAGGTAGACCTTGCCGTCCCGAACGACGTAGTACAGGCCGGAAGTGGTGCAATAAGTATCATAGCCCACGAAGGAGGCGCAGCCGCCGACCTCGAGGTTCTGGAACAGGGTGAAGGGGTGCGCGCAGCCGCATTCCACCTGGAAGGCCTTGAGCAGATCATGCAGATCGTCGAAGGTGATGATGTCTTCCTGGTTCATGCCCACCTTCTTCAGCCAGTCGCCCCGGCAGAAGGGACCCTCGGTGAGCTTCGGATCCGCGTTCAGGCAGATGAAGCTGGTGATGAGGTTCTTCTCGGTGAAGATGGAGCGGATGGTGTCCTTATCATCGGGGTCCTTGACGACCTCGTAGATGAAGTTGGGGCAGTAATCCTTGTAGTCGTACACGTTGATGAAGTACTCTTCCTCAAGGATGGCGTCCTTGAAGATGCCGGGGTAGTAGCTCCGGGCGCCGCAGGTGATGTCGCACAGGTCGTCGGAGGCCAGGAGCACGCCGAAGTTCTCCCGCAGGGCGCTGGGGTCGATGACCACGTATTCGATGTGCACGCCGGTGCGGTTCTGGACTTCCGTGGGCAGGGGCAGTTCAGCGAAACCGCCCTCGGGCAGGTACTGGGAGACATAGCAGGTCATCCAGTAGGTGAGGACTTCGTCCGTGGTGGTGAGGGGCAGCTCGTAGTCATACTTCTCGGCGGCAAGGCCGTCGGCGTCCGTCTTGAAGTTGCCCTTGGCAAAATGGTAGGGGGAATCGGGCACAGGCTCGGCGGTGGCTGCCGGAGCCTCGGTGGCGGCAGGCGCCTCAGTAGCCGCCGGTGCCTGGGTAGCGGCGGGCGCCTGAGTCGCAGCCGGCGCCTGGGTCGCAGCCGGCGCGTTGGTGGCCGCCGGATTTGCTGCCGGAGCGCCGCAGCCGGCGAACATGGCAGCGATGAGCAGGACCACGCAAATCAGCGAAAAGGTTCTCTTCATACTTACCCTCCTTAGGTATAATTACGTTGAAATAGTACTGCAACAACCCGGTAATGTCAAGGTTTTCCTGCCCGGTCAGCCCGGTTGTACTGCCTTCTCCTCTATGGTATAATGCGCATGGAGAGGGCTCCCGGTTTCCCCTTGAGGAAATCCGGGCTTTCTCTGTCAAACACGAAGAAAAAGGAGCGTGTTCCCATGTTGGAAGCGGGCAGCAAAGCCCCCGCCTTTACCCTGCCGGATCAGGACGGGAGACCCGTCAGCCTGGAAGATTTCCGGGGCAAAAAGGTCATCCTCTATTTCTACCCCAAGGACAACACCCCCGGCTGCACCCGTCAGGCCCAGGCCTTTGCCGCGCTGAACGGCCAGTTTGAGGCGAAGAACGCCGTGGTCATCGGCGTCAGCAAGGACAGCGTCGCCTCCCATCGGAAATTCGCGGAGAAACACGAGCTGCCCTTCATTCTGCTCTCCGATCCGGAGCTGCAGGTCATCCAGGCCTACGGAGTCTGGCAGGAGAAGAAGAATTACGGTAAGGTGAGCATGGGCGTGGTGCGCAGCACCTACGTCATCGATGAAAACGGGATCATCCTCAGGGTCCAGGCCAAGGTGAAGCCGGATACCAACGCCGCGGAGCTCCTGGCCTGGCTGGGCTGAGCGATGGACCAGGCGGAGCTTGCCCGGTACGCCCGGGAGACCTACGGCACGGAGGCGGAGCATCTGTTTCCCGAAACGCCGGAGGCCTATATCCTCCGGCATGGGGAGAACCGGAAATGGTACGCCGTGGTGATGCGCATCCCCCGGAGCAAGCTGGGGCTGCCGGGGGATGCGCCGGTCTTTCTGCTGGACGTAAAATGCGGCCCCCTGCTCAGCGGCTCCTATATCGGCAAGCCCGGGGTGGTCCCCGCCTGGCACATGAACAAGACCCACTGGCTGGGGGTGCTGCTGGACGGTTCCGCGGCGGAGGAAACCGTCAGGGAGCTGCTGGAGATCAGCTATCGCCTCACCGCCGGAAGCCGGAAAAAAGGAGGGGAAAAATGAACGGACCCGCACATATCCTATACCCTGCGGAAAGGGAGCGGGAAAACGCGCCGGTCTTCCTCCTTCTGGGGGAGGAGCGGGGAGAAAAAGTCCGGGACGCCCTGGGGGCGCTGACGACGAATGCGCCATGCTCCCTGGCGGTCTGCCCGGTGCCGGACTGGAACCGGGACCTCTCCCCCTGGCCTGCGAAAAAGGTATTCAAGGGCGGGGAGGATTTCGGCGGCGGCGGAGACGCTTTTCTGGCGGATCTGGAGCGCGCCGTTCTGCCGGCGGTGCGGAGCGCGCTCTGCGCCCCGGAGGCCCCGGTCTACCTGGCCGGATACTCCCTGGCGGGACTGCTGGCCGCCTACGGGCTCTTTCGTCTGCCGGGGCTTGCCGGAGCGGTATGCTGCTCCGGCTCCCTGTGGTTTCCGGACTTTTTGGCCTACGCGGAGACCCACCTTCCGGCGGGCAGGCCGGAGCGGGTATATCTCTCCCTGGGAGATAAGGAGAAGCAAAGCCGGAACCCCGTGCTCAGCCGGGTGGAGGACTGCACCCTGGCTTTTCGGGACCTGCTCAGGGCCCGGGGGATCGACTGTACCTTCGTCCGGAATCCGGGCAACCATTTTCAGGAGCCGGACAAACGCATGGCCCTGGGCATTGCCTGGTGCCTGGAGGGGGAGGCGGGCTGATGCTGCAGGAGCTGGACTTCTCCCTGCTGTACTGGATCCAGGACCATCTTCGCTGCCCGTTTCTGGACAGTCTCATGCCGAAGATCTCCCGAATCGGGGAATACGGGGCGGTCTGGATCCTCGCGGCCATCCTGATGATCCTGCTGAAACGGCATCGCCGGGGCGGGATCACCCTGGGGGCCGGTCTGCTGAGCAGCCTGCTCATCGGCAATCTGCTGCTGAAGCCTCTCGCCGCCCGGCCCCGACCCTGCTGGCTGGACGGGACCGTGGCCCTGCTGGTCCCCTCCCCCTCGGATTACTCCTTTCCTTCGGGGCACAGTCTGTGCAGCTTCATCGCCGCCGTCATCCTGCTGCGGTATGATCGGCGCTTCGGCATCCCCGCCCTGATCCTGGCAATCCTCATCGCCTTTTCCCGGCTGTATCTCTTCGTCCATTTTCCCTCGGACGTGCTGGCGGGGATCCTTCTGGGCATCGGCATCGGCCTGGGGATAAGCCTCCTTGGGGAGCGTTATCTGCATAAGAAAGCGGATTGGGTATGAACGGACTGACTTCAAGGAGGGGATGACATGAGTGAACGATGGCAGCTTCTGCGTCTGCTGCCCCTGATGGCCGTCCTGCTCGGGCTTTTTCTCGCCGGCTGCGGCGAAAAAGAACCCGGCGAAAAAGCCGGGAACCGGAACGAGGGCTTCCTGGGGAAATGGCTGGACGTAAACAGCGATACGGTGCTGGAAATCACGGAGAAGCAGCTGACGCTGACCACAGGGTACTGGTCTGAGAGCTGCCCCTATACTGCGGTGACCGAGAACGGCTATACGGAGCTGCGGGGCGCGGGACCGGTGGGCGACCTGGGCATGCTCTCCCCCATCCAGGTAATGAGCGACGGCAGCCTCAGCGCCTATGAGATGATCCTGGACGGAGAATCTCACCACTACCGCTTCGTACGGGAGGAGGAGAAGACGGCCATGCTGGAAATCCGGGATCTCTCCCGGGATCTGCCCAAGGAGATCCAGTCCCGGGAGATCCTGGAGTTTACCCTTTCCTTTAAGAATTACGGCAGCAGCTACGGGCTGGAGGGCTGGCCCTCCGGTCTGTACCTCTGGGAGCTGGAGCCCGGGGAAGAAGGGGCCTGGGTTCTGTCCCTCCGGGCTATGGGAGATTCCTATGTCGCCCTGAGCGTGCGCGAACAGGTGGACGAGGCCTTCATGCTGGGGCTGGATCAGCGCATCCGGGATCTGGGCATCTCCGAGCACAACGGTTACCGGCGGGAAAACGAGGTGGACCGTCCCGGCTGGTACCTGTGGGCGAAATATGCCTCGGGGGAAAAGCTGGAGCTCAGCGCGGACGGCGATGCGGCAATGGACTGCGTATTCGACCTGGCCGGGCTCATGGAATACGTCCGGCCTCTTGCGAAGTCCGGGATGCCGTATTGACCGGCTTTCTCCGGGCGGAAAGGAGTTGAGCCAGGAATGACGAAGGGCAGGAAAGGAAAGAAGGGCATCATGATCGCTGTGATCTGCGGCGCGGTTTTGCTGGCGCTCATCGCCGCGGTCCTCTTTCTCACCGGGGTGATCGGGAGCAACCGGGAACCGTAGCACACTCCCCGCAAGACGACCCTCACCGTGGGAACGGATATCGTGATCGGGGAGGTCACGGAATTCTTCTATACCCTTTCCGCCTCCACCTACCCGCCCCATGATCAGCGGTACCGGTTTTACCGGGAAAACGGCGGCACCTTCTTCTATCAGGAAAAGCGGGAGGGAGACCAATGGCCCCTGGGGGAGGAGGACGTTACGGTCTCCGGGACCCGGGAGCTCACCGAAGCGGAATGGTCCGCATTCTTCGACCTGATCCGGGATGGGACCGTCAAGAAACGGGAGGAACACCTGGAGGACGGGGATGCAGGCCCCTGGCTGTACCTGTACTGGAAGGGAGACCGGTCGGAATGGCAGGAGTATTCCTTCCCCAGCCGCAAGGCCCTGTCCGCCTTCGAGGATTTCTGCGCCGCTTTGGCGGAGCGGGATTGATCGGCAATAATTTAGGAGGAGCGCCGTTAGCGGCGCTCCTCAGACTGTAGACAAACCCGAAAATGGAACGAAAACGGGAAGGAAGATAG
>CAMVBX010000123.1 GCA_947165825.1 uncultured Clostridia bacterium | reverse complement strand
TATCTTTGTTCGAAAAACTGGCTTCAGCGGGGCGACAAGACTTTGTCGACACGCTCAGACTGTAGACAAACCCGAAAATGGAACGAAAACGGGAAGGAAGATAGCGCGAAAGAAACCCAGGAGGGGTGTCTTTCGCGTTCAATCAGAAGTTTTTCGAACAATTTCTACCGTATTTCCTGTTCGAAAAACTTGCTTCAGCGGGGCGACAAGACTTTGTCGACACGCTGAAGGGGCATCGCACGATGCACATTGACGGATGCGGATGGAATCGGATTCAGTCCTTCTTCTTTTTCCTGCGGAAGAAGCCTCCTGCCAGGCAGATCACCACGGCGATGCCTGCGACGATCACGGAGCCGACCACGCCGGATACGCTGGTGCCTGCGGCGGAGTCACTGCCTGCGAAGGCGTAATCCGGAAGGAAGGAGGTCTTCTCTTGGATCGAACCGGCGGTATCGGCAACCTTGCTGGAAACGCCGAATTCCTCTTCATCCAGACCCATATTCTCGGAATACCCTTCCTCCGCATTTCCGAAAAGCGCCCATTCCAGGCCGTCCGGGTTGGAGCTGGCCAGCAGGCTCAGGCCGCCGCCCACCAGGAGGGCAACCACGGCCAGGATCGCGATGACCGATTTCAGAGAGCGCTTTGCGCCTTTTTCCGCCGTATTGCCCACGTCCTGCAGCAGCTCAGGCCTGGCTTCATATACGAACAGGAGCACGGCCGTGGTGATCAGGCCTTCTACGAAGCCGATGGCCAGGTGGATCGGCTGCATCAGGGCGACAAAGGCGCCAAAGGGAAGCTCGGTGATCCCGGAGAGGCTGGTTTCCAGTACGACGGAAAAGGCGCCGAGCTGCAGGGTGACGACACAGCCGATGATAGAAGCCGCTGCGATCCTTCCGCGCTGCGCCGATTTTCCTTCCCCGAACCAGCGGCTGCGCATGATCGGCCGCCAGATGAGATAATAGCCGACGAAACAGCCGTAAAACGCCATGTTCCATATGTTCGCCCCCAGGGCCAACAGGCCGCCATCGGCAAAGAACAGACATTGTATCGCCAGGATCACGATCATGGACAGAAAACCGGCCTGGGGTCCCAGCAGCGCGGAAAGCATCATCCCTCCGCACAGATGGCCGGAGGAGCCGGTCCCGGGGATCGTATAGTTGATCATCTGGCCTGCAAAGACCAGCGCGGCGGTAACGGCCATGACCGGAAGCTTCTGCGGTTCCTCGTCCTTCTTCAGCTTATGGATGGAAACGCCGGCCGCCGCTGCGGATGCAGCGTACATCGTCGCCGCTGCAGCGGGGGCAAGCAGGGCATCTGCCATATGCATGGATGAGATTCCTCCTTCACCGGTTTTGACTTCAGTATAATCGGTTTGCAGGCCCGCACAACCCCCCCGGGGGGATGGTTTTTCCGGAATACCGGTTTTTTTGTTCCCGAGTTGGCAAGAAGAAGGCGTATCCGACCGAAAAAATACCCCCTTCCGCTACAAAAAATCTTGACAATCCTGCTTTCTCAATTTATAGTGTTAAATCATATTCAGAATGGAGTGATAATATGAACGCTTATATCGAACGTGTCATCAATCAGGTCAAAAACAACTGCGCGGCGATGCCGGAATTCATCCAGACCGTTGAGGAGGTCCTTACCTCCCTGGAGCCTGTGATCGACAAGCATCCCGAATATGAGAAACACGCCATTCTGGAGCGGATGGTGAATCCGGACCGGATGGTGGAATTCCGCGTCACCTGGACCGACGACCAGGGGATGCCCCACGTGAACCGCGGCTGGCGCGTCCAGTTCAACGGAGTTCTCGGCCCCTACAAAGGCGGCCTGCGCTTCCATCCCACGGTAAACGAGGGCGTGGTGAAGTTCCTGGGCTTCGAGCAGGTCCTGAAGAATTCCCTCACCACCCTCCCCATGGGCGGCGCCAAGGGCGGCAGCGATTTCGATCCCAAGGGCAAGAGCGACGCAGAGGTCATGCGGTTCTGCCAGAGCTTCATGACCGAGCTGTATAAGTATATCGGGCCCGATGTGGACGTGCCTGCCGGGGATATCGGCGTGGGCGGCCGGGAGATCGGCTACCTCTTCGGTCAGTGGCGGCGCTGCACCGGGAGCTTTGCCAATGGCGTTCTCACCGGCAAGGGCATGAGCTACGGCGGCAGCCTGGTGCGTCCCGAGGCCACGGGCTACGGCGCGGTGTACTACACCGTGGAGATGCTCAAGCACTTCGGGGAGACCCTGAAGGGCAAGACCGTCGCCGTCTCCGGCTACGGCAACGTCAGCTGGGGCGCCATCAAGAAGCTCACGGAGTTCGGGGCGAAGCCCGTTACCATCTCCGGCCGGGCAGGTTACGTGTACGACGCAGCCGGCATCACCACCGATGAAAAGATCAACTATCTCCTGGAAATGCGGGCTTCCGGCAAGGACGACGTGCTCAAGGCCTATGCCGATAAGTTCGGCGCGGAGTTCCATGCCAAGGAGAAGCCCTGGGGCGTGAAGGCGGACATCATCATGCCCTGCGCCACCCAGAATGAGGTGGGGATGGAAGAAGCCAGGAAGATCGTAGCCAACGGCACGAAGTATTACGTGGAGGTCGCAAATATGCCCACCTCCAACGAAGCCATTGCCTATCTGCAGCAAAGCGGCCTGGTGGTCGCTCCCTCCAAGGCAGTGAACGCCGGCGGCGTGGCGGTCTCCGGTCTGGAGATGAGCCAGAACTCCATGCGGTACAACTGGAGCGCTGAGGAAGTCGATGCCAAGCTCCAGGGGATCATGAAGAGCATCTATGAGAACAGCGTTGCCGCAGCAGAACGGAACGGGCTGGGATACAACCTGGTTGCCGGCGCCAATATCGCCGGCTTCGAGAAGGTCGTGGACGCCATGATGGCCCAGGGCTGGATCTAAAAAAGAATAAGCGGGGGAGGCCGGACCGGCCTCCCCCGAAAACAGAAAACAGGAAAACGAAAAACAGGCAAGCCCCGGGAGCAGATCGCTCCCGGGGCTTGCCTGTAAACACACCCGAAAACGGACGATACCGGGAAGGAGGATAGCGCGAAAGGAACCCAGGAGGGGTGCCTTTCGCGTTCAATCCGAAGTTTTTCGAACGATCTTATTCCCCGTTCGAAAAACTTGTCTCAGCGTGTTGACAAAGCCTTGTCGACACGCTGAGTCCCGGGAGCAGATCGCTCCCGGGGCTTGCTGCAGTTTCCGACGAATTATTGTTTTCCGCTTCCTGCCCGGAAGACGGGTTCTGTCCCGGCCAGGATCCGCTTGATATTTCCCCGGTGAGTAAAGAAGACCAGGACCAGGATGAGAAAACCCAGGGCCAGCTGATGCCAGGCAAAGCCGCCCAGCAGGAGCATGACGACGGGGTAGGCAATGCCTGCGGACAGAGATCCGACGCTGACCCGCTTGGAAACGAAGGCCAGAATGAGGAACACAGCGACAAGGATCAGGATGAGCCGCCAGTCCAGCCAGATGGCAATAGCTCCGGCCACGCTTACGCCCTTCCCCCCCTTGAAGCGGAAGTATGCCGGCCAGCAATGGCCCAGCATACAGGCGGCGGCTCCCAGGGACGCCCCAAGCTCACCGGCCAGAAGGGTGCCCACGTACATGGACAGAGCGGTCTTGATCCCGTCCATAAGCAGAGTGAGCAGGCCCATACCGATACCGTAGAAGCGGGCGACGTTGGTGGCACCCGCATTTCCGCTGCCCTTGTCCCGGATGTCCCCGAAGCGGGTATGGGTCAGGAGAACGGCGGAGCTGATGGAGCCCAGAAGGTATCCCGCCGCTATGGCGGCGATGAGTTTCAACGCGAACATGTTATCCTTGATCAACCTCAAACATATGTTTCAACATTTTCATGGCCATGCAGGTATAGCCGTATTCGTTGTCGTACCAGGCGAACAGCTTGGCAAAGTGCTCGTCGATGCTCAGACCGGCATAGGCGTCGAACACCCCGCCGACGGTGATGCCCAGAAAGTCGGTGGAGACCAGGGGTTCGTCCGTATATCCAAAGCTGTCCTTCATCTCCCCCTGGGTGGCCCGGCGGATCTCGGCGCAGATATCCTCATAGGTCGCCGGCTTTTCCAGCTCGGCAGTCAGGTCCACCAGGGAAATGTCCAGGGTGGGGACCCGGATCGCCACGCCGGTGAGCTTTCCGTTCAGTTCCGGGATGACCTTGCCCACGGCCTGAGCGGCGCCGGTGCTGGTGGGGATAAAGTTCACCGAGGAAGCCCGGCCCATGCGCCAGTCGTCCTTGGGCGGCTTGCCGTCCACGGTGTTCTGATTGGTGGTAACGGCATGGATGGTGGTCATGATGCCCCGGCGGAGGCCGTAGGCGTTATGGATGATTTTGGCCAGAGGGGCCAGGCAGTTGGTGGTGCAGGAGGCATTGGAGACGATCTGCATCTCCGGCCGGTAATCGTCGCTGTTCACACCGTAGACGAAGTTGGGGCAGTCCTTGCCGGGGGCGGTGATCAGCACCTTTTTCGCCCCGCCCTCCAGATGGCGGGCGGCGTCCGCAGTCTTCTTGAACTTGCCGGTGGATTCCACGATATACTCCGCTCCGGCGTCCCCCCAGGGGATCTCCCCGGGATCGCTGCAGTTGAATACGGGAATATGCTTGCCGTCAATGATGATGCCGTGATCATCATGGCTCACTTCGCCGGGATACCTGCCGAAGACGGAGTCATACTTGAAGAGATAGGCAAGCAGATCCGGCGACTTGTGGTCATTGATGGCCGCAAAACTGAAGCCGCCCAGCTGCATGCCTGCGCGGATCGCAAGTCTCCCGATCCTGCCGAAGCCGTTGATGCCGACGTTGACGTTCATTCTCTGCCTCCAAAAAACAATGTAATATATGTTGCCCGAAATCGGGGAATACGCTTATGCTCAGAGGGCCATGGCGGCATCAAAGCCGCCGGTGACCGCCTTGAACAGGGTGCCGCCGCTGCCGCCGCAATCCCCGATGGAGATCACCCGGGGCGCAAGCCCCTGCACCTTTTCCTCCAGGCTCCGATCCGGACGGACGCCCAGGGAGAGAACCAGGGTATCGCAGGGGAGAAGCTCCTTCGTTCCGTCCTCATGGGAGACCAGGGCGCCCTGGGGTTCGGCGTCCTCCAGCCGTACCTGGCACAGGAAACGGACTCCCGCCTCCTTCAGGGCTGCTTTCAGCCAGATCATGCTGATGGCGACGCCGTCCGCCCCGATGCGTTCCGCCGGGAGCAGATCGATCACCGTGACCTCCCGGCCATGCTGCGCCAGATCCAGGGCCATTTCCAATCCGGTGAAGCCGGCGCCGGCAATCACCACCCGCCGTCCGGCTTTCTCGGGAGCGCCTTCCAGGTCCCCGACCCACACGGCCTTCCCCGGACAGGTGGGGAGCTTGGGGATGATGGGCTTTGCGCCCACCGCCAGAAGGATGGCGTCCGGCTTCAGTTCCCGGAGCAGCTCGGGGGTGGCCTCGGTATTCAGCCGCAGGTCGATGCGGCTGTCCTCTTCCACGGTGCGGATGCTCCAATCCAGGTAGCGGCGCATATCCGCCTTGAAATCCGCGGCGGCGGCGAGGCGCAGCGTGCCGCCCAGTCTGCCGCTCTTCTCCAGCAGGGTTACCCGGTGCCCTCGCTGCGCAGCGGTCCGTGCGGCTTCCAGCCCCGCGGGGCCGCCGCCCACGATCACCACCCGCCTGCGCTCCGGCGCGGGCTTCGTCACGTCAAAAAGGGACTCCCGGCCCGCCAGGGGATTCACCGCGCAGCGCACGGGGATGTGCTCGCTGTGGGTCCTGCCGATGCAGGTATTGCACCGGACGCAGGGGCGGATATCCGCCTCCCGACCGGCCTTGGCCTTGGTCACGAAGGCCGGATCCGCCAGGGCGGTGCGGATCATGGCGGCGGCGTCGATATCCCCGGCCTGAATCGCCTTTTCCGCCGTATCCAGATCCATGCCGCAGACCACGGATACGGGGATATGCAGCCGCTCCCGGAAAACCTTGGCATAGGGGATATTGGTGCCCCGGGGCACGTAAACGGGGGAGTTGAGCACCGGCAGCGTGGCTTCCTCCTCCAGGAGGCCCCGGCTCACATGGAGCAGATCGATCTTATCCTGGATGCGCTCGGCAAAGGCCAGCGTTTCTTCGAAGGTTGTGGTGCCGGGCAGGACCTCCTCCGCGCTGATGCGGTATTCCAGGGCCATGCCGCTGCCCATCTCTTTCCGCACGGCGTCCAGCATCTCCAGGGCGAAACGGCTGCGCTTTTCCGGACTTCCGCCGTAGGCGTCCGTCCGATGATTGATATAGGAGGCGAAAAACTGGGCGGGAACGTTTCCGTGGCCTCCGTGGATGAGGATCATGTCGAAGCCCGCCTCTCTGGCCCGACGGGCCTGGAGGGCGTAGCTGGCGATGATGTTTTTGACTTCGCTTTCCGGTATGGAGGTGATCCGGTCCCGGGGACCCATCATGTACCGGGATACGGTGAGCTCAACGCCGGCGAGGCAGCCGTCCCGATGGAGGGTATCCACCAGCTCCGGCAGCTCCTCCAGCTTCATGACGCAGCAGGCGGGGCGCACCATGCCCGGAAAACGGGGATCATCCTCCAGCGAGCCGATGCCCAGGTTGATCAAAGCGGCTCCGGAGCCCGCCAGGGCCGTATAGTAGGATTTCAGAGGCATGCGGCCATCCTCCTCACGCCAGGTGAGGAAGGGCGCCGCAGGGGCGATCTCGATCCGGTTCCTCCAAGTGAGGGGACCGACGGTCAAAGGCTCAAAAATGGCGGTGTATTTCAAGGAAGCCGCTCCTTTCACATTTCTTTTTCTCGTTTTTATGCTATAATGGATCCGGAAGGAGGGGATGCCCGGCGTGAA
>CAMVBX010000122.1 GCA_947165825.1 uncultured Clostridia bacterium | reverse complement strand
CCGAACACAAGCGAGGGATTGCGGCTATTACGAAAACCGCAATCCCGAAGCCTGCGAGGTCCGCGACGACGACAGCACGGCGCTGACACAGAGAAGCAGCTGCAGAAATGCGGCTGCTTCAGCGTGTCGACAAAGTCTTGTCGCCCCGCTGAAGCAAGTTTTTCGAACAGGAAATACGGTAGAAATTGTTCGAAAAACTTCTGATTGAACGCGAAAGACACCCCTCCTGGGTTTCTTTCGCGCTATCTTCCTTCCCGTTTTCGTTCCATTTTCGGGTTTGTCTACAGTCTGAAGCAGCTGCAAAAATGCGGCTGCTTCTTTTTTATTCAAATCTGACCCGCTGCGCTGGGCTCCGATTTGAAAAGGCACACATCGCCGCTGCGCGCCTCGGGCGGACACTTCGACACTTGCGGCGATAGCGGGATATTCCCTTTCGGCGTAGATTAACTGCGCACAGACACAACAGGATCGTTGTTCCCGCCATCATCAGCAGAACATTCCGGTTAATCGTTGACACCAGATTATTCAGAGGCAATATACCTGAAATCAGAAAAATCACCGCTGCGGACAGGGCGTAAATCGGCCTGTATTTTGGCTTGGCGATCATAAGGACATTCATCAAAGCAACAGGACTAAAGCAAAAATCTTCATCTCATTCCTCCATCATCCCTTGGGGAAATTCCGATAAATAACACGTCTGATAGTCTCGGAACAGTTTCTGAAAAACGGGATCATTACCGGATTTGACCTGCTGCATATATTCATGGGGGCTGAATTCCTCCTTGCCCTCTTCCAGTACGGCGATTGCAATATTGGAGCAATGGTCGGATATTCTTTCATAACTGTTGAGTGTATCGGCAAGGACGAATCCACGCTCCAGGGTGCATACGCCGTCTTGAAGCCTGCTGATGTGATTTTCTCTGCATTTTGCTACCAACAGATCAATCACTTGCTCCAGCGGCTCGACTCTTGCGGCTAGTTCGGCATCGGAATGAACAAAGGCATCTGTCGTTATTGATACGATCTCCGCAACTGCTTTCGAAAGCATGTTTAGTTCCGCGTTTGCCTGCTCGGAGATTTCCAGTTTTTTCTCCTTGACCTCCATAGCGCTTTTTGTCAGGTCCCGAGCATAATCGCTGATGCGCTCCCAGTCTCCTATGGAATGCAGCATCTTGGCAATCCTACGCTTATCCTTTTGCGTATTTTTGCTTCCAGACAGTTTGATCAAATAAGTTCCCAGTCGATCTTCGTATGTATCCATTCGGCTTTCCAGTTCTCTCACTGTGTGTCCGTTTTTATCTTCGTAGTCAAAATAGTTTTCAATGGCCAAAAGAACAGCGGACCGTGCCGATTCTGCCATCTCATTGGCAAAAGTATCGCACTTTCCCACAGCAATAGAGGGGGTATTAAAAAGTCTTTCGTCAAGGAAAGCAATTTGCGGTATCGTATCTTCCTTAATGACACCTTCGGCAATCCGGACAAGCATTTTTGAAAACGGCAAGAGAAGGATCGTAGTCGATATATTGAAAACACTATGGCAAATCGCAATCTCTACGGGCGTTGCTTTCAGATTGAGAAATGAGGCATCCAGGAATGAATGGAGTGCATAGTAGATGATCATGAAAACAGCGGTACCAATCAGATTGAATGATAAATGAATGGCGGCTACCCTTTTTGCGTTTCTGTTGACACCTATACTGGATAGAATCGCCGTTGCACAGGTCCCGATGTTCTGTCCCATAATGATCGGTATGGCAATCCCGTATGTAATGCCTCCTGTCATGGAGAGGGCCTGAAGCATGCCGATGCTTGCGGCAGAGCTCTGGATAATAGCTGTAACAACCAATCCTGTAAGTACGCCTAACAGCGGATTCTCAAAGGCGGTCAACAGCTTTGCGAAGGCGGGACTGTCCGCAAGGGGCGCCACCGAATTGCTCATCAGCATCATGCCAAACATCAAAACCGCAAAGCCAACGAAGGCATTGCCAATTTCTTTTCTTTTGGGAAGCTTTGCAAGCATGATCAAGGCAATACCGATAAATGCAAGCAATGGAGCGAAGGATTCAGGCTTCAACAACTGTACAAATACGTTTTCGCTTGAAACGCCAATCAAGCTCATAATCCATGCGGTGATCGTCGTTCCGATATTGGAGCCCATGATGACACCGACCGTGTTAGAAAGATCCATGAGACCTGAATTAACAAGTCCAACCAACATGACCGTCACAGCGGATGAGCTTTGAATGGCTATCGTGATCATGCACCCAAGAAGCAATCCAAGGAAACGATTGCTTGTAAGCCTATTGATTATAGCCTCCATTTTCTCGCCGGCAATGATTTCCAGGCTATGGGACATTTGATTCATGCCGTAGATAAAGAACGCCAATCCGCCAAGTAACGTAAATACGGAAATGATACTCATTGGTGCCTCCGAATATCGTGTTTTACAAAATGGGCGATAAAAAAAGACTCTTACCACAACCGAAGCTGTGGTAAAAGTCTTGCTGCTTCGAACAAATCCCGGGGATAAATCCCGTTCTGACGGAAGATGTTGCGCAAATGCACCAGCTACTCCCTAATACCGCTATTATAATATAGCGCTAAAACGCCTTTTTGTCAAGAAAGAGTTCGTGGGTAAGAGCGAACAGGAGAATCTTCTGCCAAATGTCCAAATCTTATCAGAGATAGAGTGTTGACGATGGAAGGAGAACGACGATTCATTTCCATTGGCAAATGGTTTAAGGCAGAGCTTCCTGTATCGGAACCTTGCAAGAATCATGAAGCAGCCATTCTTTTCTTCAAGTGTGACATTACTGTGCATATATAATTAAGACATCAGCTCGCAATCAATCTGATGAATAAATATGATAGGTCGCACGATGTTAGGTATACCAACTTTGTCGGAACAATTATATATGAGGATGAGCGGCAGATCGCGGTTTCCGTCAAGGATGGGAAAATGGTGTGGTATAGAAAAATCCCGTTTATCATTGTCGAGAAGACAAACGGGATAGGATAAGAGGTGTGAGCAGCCCGGCTCGCGCCTCTTTTTCTTTCTGCGTCAGAGTACGCCCAAAGTGCGGCTGCCGCTTCAAATCGGGGCTTCGCCGGGTTACGATTTGAACAGGCACACATCGCCGCTGCGCGCCTCGGGCGGACATTTCGACACCAGCGACGTTGCGGAAGTCTGTGAGGTCCGAGGCGACGACGAGGCGGCGGTTTTCCTTGTATTTTCGGAGAAAATGTGCTAACAAGAAAAGAGAACGACAACGATTTCGGGGAGGCGGGAATATGGAGAACAGACAGCCGGAGCTGGTTTGCCTGGGAGAACTGCTCATCGACTTCACCCCAGCGGGGACTTCTTCGGGGGGGATGAACCTGTATGAACGGAATCCGGGGGGAGCGCCGGCCAACGTGGCCGTAGCCGCTGCACGGCTGGGCTTGTCCGCGGCTTTCCTCGGGAAAGTGGGGGCGGATCTGCATGGAAGATTCCTGAAGGCCGTGCTGGAACGGGAAGAAGTGGATTGCCGGGGACTGGTGCTGGATCCGGAAAGCCCCACCACCCTGGCCTTCGTGGAGCTGCTCCCCGGGGGCGAACGGGACTTTGCCTTCCATCGGAAGGGCTGCGGGGATACCCGGCTGCGGCCGGATGAGCTGCCGGAGGATCTGATCCGGAGGGCCAAGGTGCTGCACGTCGGGACCCTCTCCCTGACGGACGAGCCTGCCTGCGGAGCAACGTTCCGGGCTGTTGCGCTGGCCCGGGAAGCCGGAGCAACCGTTTCCTGCGACGTGAATTACCGGGCTCCCCTCTGGGAGGCGGAGGGAGAATTCCGCGCGGCCTGCGCGGAGCTGCTGCCCAAGACAGACTGGCTGAAGGTCTCGGAAGAGGAAGCGGCCATCCTCACCGGGGAGACGGATCCGTTCCGGGCGGGAGAGATCCTGCGGAAGCGGTATACCCTCTCCCACCTTGCGGTGACCCGGGGGGAGAAGGGGGCCATTCTGGACGGGGTCGCGCTTCCGGCTTTCCCCGCCCGGGCGGTGGACGCCACCGGCGCCGGGGACAGCTTCTGGGGCGCGTACCTGTATGCCCTGCTCCGCGGCCTGCCGGAGCCAGGGCGCTTCGCCTGCGCCGCCGCCTCCTGCTGCGTGGAAAAGCGGGGCGCCATTCCCGCCATGCCGGACCGGGAGGCGGTGGAGGCCCGGATGAAAGAACGAGGCGGCCTGGCATGAGCGCGTCCGTTCCGCTCCCTGCCATCCCCTGTCGGCTGCGGGCGGGGAAACAAACCGGATAACGCCGCAGGATCGCAGATTCTCCTGCCGGCGAGGTCCCTGCCGGGCGCGCCGGATGATTCTGCGGTTTGCATCGTTCGGCTGCCTCCGGCAGTTTTCCGCGCGCAAGGAAAGCTGCGCCCCGCCGGAGGAGGGACAAGGGCGGACCGTCTTCCCCCCATCTTTACGCCCATTCTCCATTGTGTTATACTGAACGCAAACAGAATCAAAACGATGAAGGGAGAATCGAATCCAGATGAAAACGGCGAAAACCTTTGTGAAGCTCACCTCCTGCCCCTTTGCCCGGCGGGACTCCTTCCTGGCCTTTTTCAATGATCCCGGCGGCAGCGAGATCTTCGGCGCGGCCTCCCTGTGGCTCTCCAATACCCGGGGCGGCTCCACCATCGGCGCGGTGACCAACCGGCAGATCAAGCTGGAGATCCAGCAGAACGGCAAGGCCATTGCCAGCGTAAATTCCACCACCCCCTATGAGGTGATCCAGGAATCGGACCACGGTCAGGTGCGGTACTGCATCGGCGGCAGGAACTTCGTCCGCTGCCTGGGCACCGGTCTCCAGGGCAGCAGCCTGGTGATGCGGCCCACCGCTCCCCGGGGCTTCCTGGCGGGGGCCAGCTTCTATGACCTGATGGACGGCACCTGGCAGCTGGGCTTCGGAGAAAGCCGCATGCGCCTGATCCCCATCACCGGCAAGCTCACCCAGGAGGGGATGCAGTTCCGCATGACCCCCGGGGAGGATGGGGTCATCGAGCTGGTTTTCGAGGAATATACCCTGGATCCCGTTCCCGGGGATATCCATACCTTCCCGGATTACGAGGCCTGCCTGGCGGACGTGAAGAAGGACTTCGATTCCTACGCCGCCGCGGTGATGCCGGAGCTGCCCGCGCCCTATGAGGATATGCGCCTCCAGGCCCTTTGGACCACCTGGAGCCTCACCAACGACGCCCACGAGGACGACCTGTTCCGCCACACGGTGGTGAAGATGATGCGGGGCGTTTTCGAGCATATCTCCGGCTGGCAGCAGGCCATGCAGGCCATCTGCCTGAGCAAGGATCTGAAGCTCGCCTGGAGCATCCTGGCCTCCTGCTTCGACTACCAGGACGCCAACGGCCGCATTGCGGATATCTACGATAACCAGACCCTGCCCAAGGACACCATGAAGCCCCCCTTCCAGGGCGTCGCCCTTCTTTGGCTCATGCGGAACCGGGATCTCAGCGTGATCCCCCTGGAGGAGAAGAAAAAGCTGTATGACGGGCTGAAGAAATGGACCGAGTTCTTCCTCCTTTGCCGGGATCTGGATCACGACGGCATCTGGGAGAACCGGAAGGCCGGGGAGACCGGCTGGGAGGACGGCCCCTATTTCTACGTGGGGTTCCCTCTGGCCAGCCCGGATATGAACGCCTATCTGGAGATTTGCATGGAGGCCCTGGCCGCCTTCGGCAAGGAGCTGGGAGAGCCGGACGCGGATTCCTGGCAGAAGCGGGCGGACGAGCTGCTGGATAAGATCATCAAGACCTTCTGGGACGGGGAGCGGTGGTTCGCCTTCAACGCCACCACGAAAAAGGCCGCCAAGAGCGACAGCCTGCCTCTGTACGCCGCCCTGATCCTGGGGGACCGGCTGCCCAGGGACATCGCGGAGAAGAGCATCGAGTACATCTTCCGGGAAGGCACCTTTGAGACCCCCTACGGCCTGGCCACCGAGAGCCTGAAGAGTCCCCTGTATCGCGGCGGTTGGTGCCAGGGCAGCGTGGTCACCCCCGTCCACATCATCTTCCCCCTGGCCTTCGAGGCCCTGGGCCGGAAGGATCTGGCGAAACGGATCGCCAGGGAATACTGCGACCTGCTGAAAAGCACCGGCTTCTACCACTTCCACAACGCCATCTCCGGCGAGCCCAGCATCGGCAGCGCCATGGGGGTGGAGAAGACGCTGTTCTGGAGCGCCTGGACCTCCTCCTGCTACCTGTTCCTGGCGGACCGGTACCTGCGGGACTGAGACGATATTGACGAAATATCCCGAATAGAGCATAATGGGCATGCTGCGCAAGCGGCATGCCCGTTTTATCGGCACGGGTCAGTACAGGAACTATTCTACTGCCGAAACGGCAGAACGGAGGATACGGCCATGAGCCTGGAGGTACGGAATCTCACCAAACATTACGGGGACAAGCTGGTGCTGGATCATCTGAGCTTCACCATGCCCGGACCCGGGGTCTATGCCCTTCTGGGCACCAACGGGGCGGGAAAGACCACCGCCATCCGCATGATGCTGGGGATGCTGGCCCGGGACGAGGGGGAGGCCCTTTGGAACGGACAGCCCCTGAAGCCGGAGACCTGCAACGTGGGGTATCTGGCAGAGGAGCGGGGCCTGTATCCCAAGTACCGGCTGCTGGACCAGCTGCTGTACTTTGCCGCCCTGCGGGGTGTGGGCAAAGCCGACGCCATGGAACGCATCCGTTACTGGTCACGGCGGCTGGAGACGGATGAATACCTGTTCCCCACCCGCAGGGGACCCAGAGGCAGCCAGAGCCAGGCACCCTCCCTGAAGGCGGACCAGCTGAGCAAGGGCAACCAGCAGAAGATCCAGCTGATG
>CAMVBX010000121.1 GCA_947165825.1 uncultured Clostridia bacterium | reverse complement strand
CTATCTTCCTTCCCGTTTTCGTTCCATTTTCGGGTTTGTCTACAGTCTGACCGGCCGGGCAGAAAATCTGTCCGGCCGGTCCCAAATCCATATCCGCAGCGCCAATGGCTGCATAGTCTGGTTCAGCGGTCAAAGCTACGGGCAAAGGAGACCCCGTCCCGGTGCATGCCGATCTCCAGTTTTGTTCTGTCCCCGCGCATGACGGACTGGGTAAGCTCGAAGACCTCCCCATTTTCACTGCGGGTAATGCGCTGATGGCTGAAACCCGCGCTGCCTGTTTTCGTCTCCAGCAAAGCAGCTTCTCCGGCCTCCAGCCGCACCGCTTCATAGGTATCCACGGCGCTTGCCGGAATGATGCCCCGCTCGAACAGAAGGGAATAAACGGAATGGGTCTTCAGCAGCTCCGGCGTGAGATTGGGATAGACGTAGGTGGGATAATAGGAGGTCTCCAGCATCAGCGGAACCCCTTCCACCCGCCGGATGCGGGTAAAGCGGTATACCAGAATATCCGCAGACTGGAGCTCCAGCATCCTGCGCAGGTCTTCTGTCGGCCGGATAACGTCAAAATCCACCAGAGTGGAACTGGGGTGAAGCCCCATGGAAATTGCCTCAGAGGTGAAGGAATAGATATTCTCGCTCCGGCGGTGCAGCTTGGGCTCCGCGATGAAGGTGCCCTTGCCCTGATGCCGGATCACCAGCCCTTCTTCCTCCAGCTCCCCCACAGCCTGGCGCACGGTGCTGCGGCTGATGCCGAAGGTGCGGCAGAACTCCGCTTCCGAGGGGAGCAAATCTCCCGGCTTCACCAGGCCGGAGGAGATGCATCGTTTGATGAGCGTCTCCAGTTGGAAATATAAAGGAGTATTGTTGTCCTGAGATAAGTTCGCAGAGAGGATCGGATGATCTTCCATTCTGCCCTCCTTTCTCCGGCTGCCGCCAGAAGCCGATCTGCGTCAGCTTTGAGTGAATATTATATAGCAACCCGGAGAATATTGCAAATCCTTCCTTCGGTTTTTCCGGCTTTTTGGGATACGTTTGCATTTTCGAATACTTTTGAAAAAAACCGGGCAGGATAGTTGACAGCTATCCCCTTCTTTGGTATATAATGCAGTCATAGTACCAGTTGTATGATACGTTTCGGATGTTTCGAGAGGATGAGGAAAATGAAACGCAAAATCGGTATCAACGGGTTTGGCCGGATCGGTCGCCTGGCTCTGCGTCTCGCTGAGGAGCGGGATGACCTGGAGGTCGCGGCGATCAACGATCCCTTTATCACGCCGGAGTATATGGCCTATCTGCTGCAGTATGACAGCGTTCATGGCCGCTTTGACGGCACGGTGGAGTCCACGAAGGACGCCCGTCTTCTGGTAAACGGGCACCCGATCCTTTGCCGCAACTATACCGCCCCCGGGGATATCCCCTGGGCGGAGATGGGCGTGGACTACGTACTGGAGTGCACCGGCAAATTCACGACGGTAGATCGGGCAAACGCCCATCTCATCGGCGGAGCGAAGCGTGTGGTGATCTCCGCACCCTCCGCGGACGCCCCCATGTTCGTGGTGGGCGTCAATCTGGACAAGTACGATCCCTCCATGCGGGTGGTATCCAACGCTTCCTGCACCACCAACTGTCTGGCTCCCCTGGCCTACGCGGTACACAAGGCCTTCGGCATCAAGGAAGGTCTCATGACCACCGTCCACGCCGCCACCGCCACCCAGCTCACGGTGGACGGGGTTTCCCGGAAGGACTGGCGGTCCGGCCGCAGCGTATTCGGCAACATCATCCCTGCCTCCACCGGTGCGGCCAAGGCCGTGGGCAAGGTGATCCCGGATCTTTCCGGCAAGCTCACCGGCATCGCCGTGCGGGTGCCCACCGCGGACGTCTCCCTGGTGGACCTGACCTGCACCCTGGAGAAGCAGGCCAGCTATGAGGAGATCTGCGCCGAGCTGCGCCGGGCATCCGGCGAGGAGCTGGCGGGAGTAATGGAATATGTGGACGCTCCCCTGACCAGCACGGATTTCATCGGGGACCTGCATTCCTGCATCTTCGATGCCCAGGGCGGCCTCAGCCTCCCCAGCGGCATGGTGAAGCTTCTTGCCTGGTATGACAATGAAGCGGGCTACACCAATCGCTGCCTGGACCTGATGGCTTATATGAGCAGCAAGGAATAAACCAAGTTTTCCTTTTTTCGCTCCTTCCCCGCCGGGAAGGAGCTTTTTTTGCGTTTTTTCGGAAACTTGCAAAAACCCCTTGACATTGACGCGGCGTCAAATTGTAGGGTGGGAGCAGATGGGAGGTGCTTACCGTGAAAAAAGCCCTGTTTTTGCTGCTGATCCTGGCCCTGGTCCTGCTCCCCGGCTGCGCCGGGAAGGAAACGACCCCGGAAACGACCCCGGCGAGCCTCTGGGAAGAGCTGCTCCCCTGGGGGGAGGAATGGACCTGCCTGCTCCTGGGGGGACGTGAACCCAGTTCAGAGCTGGAGCCGGAGTCCGGGAAGGAGGCTCTCCGGGCCCTCCTGGAGTCCTGTGCCTGGATGCCGGAGGAGGACGGGGAGGAGGACGGCCCCCCCTTCCGGAAGGTGGTGTTCTGGTGCGGAGAAAGCTCCAGCACCCCACCCTGAACGAACAGGGGGAAGCCCGGTGGAACGGCACCCTGTACCGCCCCCAGGGGGAGGGGGGCGGGGAGAAGCTCCTGGCGGACTTTGACGCCCTGCTGAAAACCGGCATAGTTATGCACGCTCCCCCGCCCCTCACCCTGAGCTGCGGCGGGAAGACGGCCCAGGCCAAGGTCTACGGGACCTATACCTGGTCCTATATCTCCCGTTCCGGGTGGGGCACCGGCTGCATGAGCGACGCCTTCACCCCCATCGAGTCCATCGACTGGCTGGGGAAGGAGTCCCCCGTGCAGGTCCTTCCGGGTACGGGGGAGGTCACTCTCTCCTTTTCCGGCAGGGTACCGGACACCATGTGGCTCTACGCCTTCGGGGAGGCGGGCACCATCCCCGTGGCGTTGGATGGCCTCACCTTCATTCCCTACGCCGGAGTGAACACCTATGAGCTCAGCGTCTGGTGGGACAAGGCGGACCAGGGCGGCTTCGGGAACTGCACCTACATCTTGGCGGTGGAGGGAAGCTGTCCCTCCCAGGTCCTGCCGGATTCGGGGATGAAGGCGGAGCTGACGCTTCTCTCGGCGGATACCCAAGGCTGCGGGCTCACCCTGACGAATGGCGCGGACCGGGACTTCAATCTGGAGTCCTTCGCCCTGCTCCGGCGCAGGGAGGACGGCTGGGCGTGGATGCAGCCGGATCGGAAAAACGAGGCCCCCAAGCTGGTGTTCAAGCCCGGTGAGGCCGTTTCCTTCCGGCTGGACTGGTCCCGGTATCTGGGGGACATGGAGGCCGGGGAATACGCCCTCCTCCTCTCCGGAAATGTAAACGGGGTCAATTCCAAGACTCCCCAGTACATCTCCCTGCCCTTCACCCTGGGGGAGGACGCCCTGCCCCAGGTCCGGGGACCGCTGACCCGGCAGGAGCTGCCGGAGGAGATCGCCTCCCGGCTCATCACCCAGAGCCGCCACCGCCTGACCCAGACCCTCACCCTCACCGGGGAGGGGAAATACGCGGTGGAAACGGACTTCGCCCTTTTCCGCCTGGAAAGGGACGGGACCCTGACTCCCATCCTCCCGGAATACGCCCTCCCCGCCGATCTGGACCAGGGGGGCAGCCTCACCAGGCGGTCCAACACCCTGGACCTGGACGTGGAGCTGGCCCGCTTCGGGGCGCTGGAAACGGGGGAGTACGTGGTGCGCCGCCGTCTCCTCCCCCTGGGGAGCGGGGAAAACAGCGCGGACTGGCGGCTGATCCCCCCTGAAGACCGGGTGCTGTATGTGGATACGTCCTTCTATACCTCCGGTCCCCGATACACGGACATCTCCGCCGTGGCCGGAAATGTGGAGCCCATCCTCCCCGACCCGGTGTACTATGCCCCCTTCCTCAACGAAAACCGGGGCTGCCTCCCCGCCCCCCTGCATATCTTCCTGTTGGAGAATGGGCGGTTCAACGCCGCTGGAGCCGTCTTCACGGTGAAGAACCTGGGGGAGCGGACCTATACCTACTATACCCAGAACTTCACCCTGTTTTTCCGGGAGGATAAGGAATGGCTCCCCCTGGAGCGGGAGTGGCACCTGAGAAAGGGCAGGGACTTCCAGACCCTGGCTCCCGGGGAAAGCGCGCTCCTGCGCTTTCAGGTGTCCACCGCCGGGTATCCCTCCCTGGCCCCCGGGGACTACCGGCTGGTCCTTCCCCTTTCCGTCTCCGGGGCGGCGGAGCCGGAGTGGCTCGTGGCGGAATACCGGGTCCTCAAGGACGGCAGCGGGGAATATACCGGGGAGGAGCTGGAGCTAGAGGCGGTGCTCCGGGATTATGCCATCACCCTGGGGGCGGCATACCGCCACCCGGAGGGGCTCATCTGGCCCTGGAACACCTGGAGCGAACAGCAGACCCGGCGGGATACCTATGTACAGTTCTGGCGGCTCCGGCGGGAGCGGGACCGCTTCGTGGTGACGGTGTATCGGGACGGGGACGTGGCCCGGGCGGAAAAGCTGCTGAAGGACTACGACAACGTGACCGTGGTGCGGGGAGAAGGGGGAAGCACCTTCTCCAGCGAAGTGACGGAGGAAAACCTGGGCCTTCGAGGTGAGCTTCGGGCAGAGTGCGTGGAGCAGACGGACCCCCGCCTGCACCGGGAAAGCATTTGGGCCCTCACCTTCCGGTGGGACGGGGAGGAGACCGCCAGGTTCGTGGCGTATTATCCGGAGCGTCTGTTCGGGGACAAGTGGAAGCGCCTGGGGGCCCGCGCCGGGACCGTGGCGCTGGATGCCGCTCATATGGTGTACATCCCCCTGGAACCCGGAGAAAACGTTTTGGAGATCGATCTGGGGGATTACCGGGCAGAGTTCCCCCCGGAGGGGGAATACCGTTTCGTTCTGGGCGTCATGCTCCCGGAGGGGGGCGTGGAATACTACACCTGCCCCTTTGCCATCACCCTTGAGGGGGAAGCGTAAACCCAGGTAAACCGGATACGCCTGTTTCTGTCGGAAAGGAGGCATTTCCCATGAAGAAAACGGTATTGCTGCTCGCTGTTCTGATCCTTTTTGCGTTCACCGGCTGCAGTCGGGAAACCCGATCCCCGGCGGAAACTTTTCCGCCCCCGGAAGCCGAAGCGCCGGCGGCGACGCCCGCTCCCACCCCGGAGCCCTTGGCCCCCGGGGATACCCCCGCTCTTCCGACCTATTCCAGCGGGGCCGAATCCTGCGAGGCCATCCTGGACCTCACCTGGTCCTGGCACTATATCGACGAATCGGGAAAGACCCACGATTTGGATAGCAGCGGCCCCTCCCCTCAGCTGACGGACTGGCTGGACGGGACCCATCCCATCCTCCGGGCGGAGGGGGAGGTTCGGCTTTCCTTTCCCTGCCGGATGCCGGATCACATGAGCCTTGCCGCATTTTCCCCCAAGGGTGCGATCCCGGTGGAGCTGCGGGAGGGGAGCTTCACCCCCTATGCCGGGGAGAACGCCTATCTGCTCAGCGTTTCCTGGAAGCGGGGCAAGCCGGTCACCCGCAGCGAGGCCCGGTACATCCTGCTGGTGGAGGGGACCGGACCCTCCCAGCTGCCGGAGACGGAATCCGGGATCAGTCTGACCCTGCTGGAGGCAGACGCCCGTGGCTGCACCTTCACATTGGAAAACAATCGGGAAAAGGAGTTCTTCCTGGCCAGCAGGACCGACGGGATGTTCAGCGGAGGGTATTACGCGCTTTTCCGCCGCACGGGATCCGGAGCCTGGGAATGGCTGAAGCCCCGGCGCTTTCCCATGGAGTCGCTCCCGGAGTGGCCCGCCGGGAGCAGCCGGACCGCAGAATTGGACTGGTCCTGGAGCCAGGGGACCCTGGAGCCGGGGGAATACGCCGTCCTGTTCATGGGCGGTCTGCTGAACCGTATGTCCCCGGCGGACAACCGGATCTATCTGACTGCGTTTTTCACCCTGGAGCAGGACGAGCTGCCGGAGCCCCCGGGACCGCTCACCCTGTGCGAAGCGCCGGAGGGGCTGAGCTCCGTTCTGGAGCAGCAGAGTCCCCATCGCTGGACCCAGACCATCACCAGTACAGGAGAAATCCCCTGCGCCATTGACCGGAACGCCTTCCTGTTCCGTTTGGAGGAAACCGGGACGCTCACCTATATCCAGCCGGAGTACACCCTTCCCTCCGGGCCGAACAGTCCCCTCCTCCTGTCCCGGGCGGGGATCCAGCAGGCCGAAGTGGAGCTGGCCGCCGTCTACGGGGAGCTGGAAGCCGGAGACTATGTGCTCCGCCGGCGGGTGTATCTCATGGAATCGCCGGTTTTGCTGAACGTGGTACTGGTTCGGAGCCGGCGGATCCCTTCGGAGCGGATCGTATACCTGGACACGGGGTTCACCCTGTCCGCTCCCCTGTCGGACGTTCCGCTGAACGTGGACCCCTGTCCGCTGCCCTTCTATTCCGATCCCACTCCGGATCCGGACCTGCCGGTCTCCGCCGCGGGCAGCGTCTTTGACGCCCACGGCTGCCGTCTGCAGCTGGAAAACCGGGGAGAACAGCCCGTCGGCCTCAGCTATGATTACGTGCTGTTTTTCCTCTGGGAGGGGGAATGGTTTCCCCTGGAAAACAACGAACCCGGCTGGACTGCCCGCTTTTCGGAGCAGGGTCCTCTCCAGCCGGGAGACAGCATGGAGCTCACCGGCGTTTTCTCTCACTACTACGATTCCCTGGAGCCGGGAACCTACCGGCTGGTGATGTGGGCCGGATACTCAGATGAGAATGGGTATAGCGCAAAAACGTCCCGGTTAACCGCGGAC
>CAMVBX010000120.1 GCA_947165825.1 uncultured Clostridia bacterium | reverse complement strand
GATCTGCAGATAACCACCCTGAAAAGCAAACGGGTATTGCCTGCAGGATCCTCAGCGGCGCAGAGGCGCATATCCCACCCCCTTCTTCCCCGCCGCGCGGTCTGCCTTCTCGCTGCGGCTCGGTCAGGCGCGGAGCGTCTGATGAGGGGTGCCCGCGCGGCGGGGTTTCTGATGAGGGGCGGGAGTTCTGCACGTAACAACGGGACCAGGTGACATATGCGGGGGGATCCAATGGGGGGCATTCGGCCCCCCTTGGCCGGGAGGAGGGGCCCCGGGGAACCATTCGGAAGGTTCCCCGGGCGCGCCTTTGGTTTCTTTCCTCGCGTGAGGAAAGAAACGCCCCGCCGGCGAGGCGGCCTGGGACAAGAAAAGCAGTAACGTTCGTTTTCGCATACAGAACGAAACCGGGCCACCGGAGGCAAGCCCCCCTCCGGCAACCCATGCGGTCCGCGGCGAGAAGCAACGGGCGCCTTCCTGAGGATTCAGATCCACCATTCCGGCGTCAGTTCCCCCAGGGTGACCGACCTTCCCGTTTCATAGTCCAGCAGGATCTCGATCCCGGAATAGGTCTCCGGCATGAGCTGGACCATCAGCTCCCGGCAGGCGCCGCAGGGGGCTCCCGTCCGGCCGTCCGGCATGACGGCCAGCACCTTCCGGATTTCCTGTTCCCCGTTGGTGAGCATGTTGAAAATGGCGCTGCGCTCCGCACAGATCCCCAGGGTGGAGCAGGTATCCACGCACACGCCGGTATAGATCCGCCCGGAGGCGGAGAGGATCGCCGCCGCGACGCCCCCGGCCTCCACGTATTCGGAGATTTTCCGTCCGTTCTGCACCGCCTTCGCCGCGGCGAACAGCCTGTCCCAGTCCCGCATGTCCCGCATCAGCCTTCTCCCGCGCCCAGCAGCCAGTCCACGGCCTCTCCCGCATCCAGATCCAGGGGATATGCCCGGTTCCCCAGATCCTCCGGCACCTGGGGATAACCCTTGTATCCCACGCCGTCCTTATAGCCCCGGTTCACCCGGAACAGGGTCGCCCGGGGGATGAGGCGGCAGAAGCGCTCGAAGGGCCAGCGGATGACCCCGGGGGTATTGAAGCCCACCCCCAGCTCCAGGATGCACAGGCGCAGATCGGCGGAGGAATTCACGAAGTCCGCGTAGCGGCGGAAGCCCTCCTCATGGTTCTCCGGCCGGAAGCCGATCTCCGCGTACTCCCCGCAGTACGGGCACCGGGGGATGAATTCCTCCGGGCACTCGAAGGTCTCATGGTCGATATGGGCCTTCACCTCCCGCAGGGCGGGGAGACTCTCCCAGGTATGCTTCGAGCAGCGCTTGGAGCAGGCCAGCACGTCATAATTGCCCTGATACTCGAAGACCCGCTCCATATCGAAGCCGGCGCGCATAAACTGCCGGTCCGCGTTGGAGGTCACCACGAACCAGTCCTTCCCCTCCAGCAGCTTCAGGAGCTTTCCGTACAGAGGCAGGGAGGGCACCGTCTCCCGCACATAGCAGATATGGGTGGCCCAGTAGGCCCATTTCCGCCCCGGGGTCCAGTCGGAATCCCGCATGCCCACCAGCTCATACTGGCAGCGGTAGCCCAGGCGGTACATTTCCGGGAAATGGAGGATAAATGCCCCCTCGTCCAGATAGCTCAGTCCCGCGGAGGCGCTGAGTCCCGCTCCCGCTCCGATCAGCACCCGGTCCGCCTCGGCCAGCTCCGTCTTCAGCCGGCGGAGATCCGCAAGCGTCCTTTCGTCCATGTCCGTTCCTCCCGGTTTTGGTTTTTTCTCAGTATACCCTGCCCATGGCCCGGAAACAAGTCTCCTTTTCCGGGAAAATGTTGCGCCCGCAACGGCATTATCCTGTCGTGAGATGTATACTGTCTGCAGAATCTGATCCGATGGAGGTGTGCCCCATGGAAAACCGCCTTTTGCGGGAAACGGCGGAAACGCTGCTGGAGGCCTTCGGGCAGGATCTGGAGACCATCACGGTGGAGCGGGCGGTCTTCGGCCTGTTCTTCTCCGGCGTGAAGCTCTCCACCGGCCACGCAGGGCTCTGTTATACTCCGGTGAAGGAACTGCCGGAGGCGGTGTGCTGCCCCAGCTCGGCCAGGGCGATGCCGATCTCCGGACGGCTCCGGGGAAGGACCGCCCTGGAATACCTGAATTACGTTCTGGACAAAAACGTGCTGAAGCGCACCCTGGGCATCGCCGCCATGAACGCCCTCAGCTCCCTGTACTGGGATCTGCTGCCCGATAAAGCGCCGGATTTCCACTACGGCCTCAACGCCTTCGATACGGCGGACCCCCGGGAGTACCGGAAGACCGTGGTGGTGGGGGCCCTTGTGCCCATGCTGAAGAAGCTGCTGGCGGCGGAGGCGGATTTTACCGTGCTGGAAATGGATCCCCGCACCCTGAAGGGGCGGGAGCTGGACCACTATCTCCCCGCGGACCGGGCTGCCGAATGCGTGCCGGAGGCGGACCTGCTGGTGATCACCGGGGTGACGGTGCTGAACGGCACGCTCCCCGGTCTCCTGGAGCTGGCGAAACCCGGGGCGGAGATCCTGGTCACCGGCCCCACGGCGAGCATGCTGCCGGACGCCTTTTTCCGTCGGGGTGTCACCACCCTGGGCGGCATCCGGGTGACAAAGGCGGATGAGGCCCTGGACCTGCTGTGTGAAGGCGGCTCCGGCTATCACCTCTTCGGCCGCTCAGCGGAGCAGACGGTCCTGCGGGCTTAGGCTTGCCGGGCCTCCCGTCCTGTGGTATATTGGGGCAAAGGCAAGGGAGGGATCGCCATGTTTCGGGAAATGCGGAGAGCCGGCGAAGCGCTCAGCCGGGAGGAATGCATCCGTCTTCTGACGGAAGAGCCCCGGGGGGTGCTGAGTCTGCTGGGGGACGAGGGTTACCCCTATGGGGTGCCTCTGAACCAGTATTACTGTCCGGAGGACGGAGCCCTGTACTTCCACGGGGGCTTATCCGGCCATCGGGTGGACGCCTTCCACCGCTGCGATAAGGCCTCCTTCTGCGTCTGCGCTCCGGAGGCCCTTCCACCGGGGGAATGGATGCGAAGGGTAAAGAGCGTCGTCGTCTTCGGCCGTCTGGAGGAGGTGGAGGACCGGGTGGAGGTGATGCGGATCTGCCGCCTTCTGTGCCTGAAATTCACCCGGGACGAGGAATACATCCGCAGGGAAATCCAACAGGCCGGTCCGCGCACCATGCTGCTGCGCATGAGGCCGGAGCATATCTCGGGAAAAACCATTCGGGAGTCATAAATTTGCCGATCCCCGGTTTTGACAAATTTCTTCGATATAATCCCCTTGACGAATACATGAATCACTGTTATTTTAATTTTGTCAAACATGTGTAAAGTAAAGGTCAAGGAGGTTTATGATGGCCAGGCCGAAAAAGATCGTGGACCCCGATCATCCCCTTACCCCGATCCAGGAGATCGAGCGGAAGATCCAATACCATGAAAACTGCATCGCCAAGCTGAAAGCGCAGAAGGATAAGCTCAATCAGCCCAGCCGCAGGCAGATCACCGCGCTGCTTTCCAAGGTGGAGGGCATGACCATGGAGCAGATCGCCGAAAAGCTGGGCGTACAGCTTTGAGCCGTAGAGCGAAAAACGACTGACCCTGTGTCCGCAAAGCCGGACGCAGGGTTTTCTGCGTACATAGGCCGACGGTTTTCCGCAGATCCTTCCGAAGAAAAGCGGGGTTCCCTCTTCCGGCGCATCTGCTGAACCGGAGCGAAGCCTCCCGGAACGACGGGAATCCTTGAAAACCCCCCGGGTCTATGGTATGATCGTAGACAGAAAATCCAAAAGAAAAGGAGAGGAACCCGATGAAAAAGTATCTCAGCTTCCTTTTGGTCCTGGTTCTGCTGGCGGGGCTTCTTGCCGTCGGCGCTTCGGCGGCGGATGCAACGGTCATGATCTCCAGGCAGAATCTCCGGGCGGACGGGGTGACCGTCGCCTGCGAGAAGTACAACATCGACGGCAGCAACTATTTCAAGCTCCGGGACGTCGCCTATCTGGTGAATGGGACCGGCAGCCAGTTCTCCGTGGGCTACGATGCGGAAAAGAAGGTCGTCTCCATCGTCACCGGCGAGGAATATGCCCCCATCGGCAGCGAGATGGATCTGAGCGGCGGGGATAAGTCCGCCACTGCCAAGCCCAGCACCCAGACCATCCTGATCGACGGGGCGGAGCGCAGCGACCTCAGCGTATACAATATCGGCGGCAACAACTACTTCAAGCTCCGGGATCTGGGTACGGCCCTGGGCTTCAAGGTGGATTATGACAGCGCCTCCAACACCGCCATCATCATCAGCAAGCGGGCCGCCTACCCCACGGACTGGCTCATTCAGGAGTCCTTTTTCAGCACAAACGAGGGCGGCGGCAGCCACTCCGTCACGACCTATAATGCGGAAGGCCGCGTGACCTCCACCTCCGAAGTCGGGGACAATTACGAGGACCGCACCACCTTTGAATACGACGAGCTGGGCCGGGAGACGAAGCGTTCCACCGTCTCCGTCTGGGGTGACGGCGAAGTGACCAGCACCACTACCACCACGATCTACGACATCTGGGGCAATATGGTGCAGGAGATCTATGAGGAAACCGGGGACATCATCACCGAATACCTCTATACCTATGATGAATACGGCAATCAGACGAGCTATACCTACCGCTCCAATTCCGGAGAGACCAGCACCGTCTATACCTACGACAAAAACGGCTTTATCCTCTCCAGTGTCACCACCTATGATGACGGCAGTATTTCCGGCACCGAGTACGTGCGGGACGAACAGGGCAACACCCTGAAGGAGCGGGGGTACGACAGCAGCGGGACCACCTATACGGAGGAGTACACCCGGGATGCCCAGGGCCGCACGGTGAAAAGCGTGTATACCTATGGGGACGGGAGCAGCACGACCTACCTCTACGTCTATGACGCCAGGGGCAATACCACCCATTCCGAGATCATCTCCACCAACTCCGGCAGCCAGGTCACGGACAACCGGTATGACAAGGGCGGCCGTCTGGTGCGGACGGAGTCCTCGGGGGACTACGGCAGCAGCGTCTGCACGTATCAGTACGACGATCAGGACCGCCTGATCCGGACGGAATTCACGAACTTCGAAGACTACACCTGGGTGAGCGAGACCGCTTACGATGCCCAGGGCCGCGTCTTAAAGGATACCTATGAGGAGGGCGGCGTTATCCGGGAAACCGAGTATACCTATGACGAGGCCGCCCGGAAGATGACCACCCGGACCCGGATCACCTTTCCCAAGGCAGAGGCCATGTTCCTCAACGAAAACGCCCTGACCCTGCCGGTGGGGGATGACTACTACCTGTATGCCAGCTTCGAGCCCTACAACGCGGCCACCGAGGAAGTCTCCTGGAGCAGCAGCGATCCCGCCGTGGCGGAGGTGGACGAGTACGGCACCGTTACCGCCGTTTCCGAGGGCGAGGCCGTGATCACCGCCGTTTCCGAAAGCGGCTTCACCGCCTCCTGCACCGTCACCGTGGCGGGGCACAAGTTCACCCTTACCGTGGAGCCCGGGAGCCAGACCGTGGGCATAGACAAGACCAAGGCCTTCCACTGCACCATCGAGCATATCGGCGAATGGCAGTCCTCCAGGATCTATGCCAGCAATTATCGCGACGACATCATCAGCGTCAGCTGGGACGAGTGGTACTACCAGGACGGGCTGGAGATGATCACCCTCTATGTGAAGGGCCTGGCCGCGGGAACGACCACGCTGGATATCTATCTGACCCACGACGACGTGTTCACCGGCGAGCTGGTGACCGTTACCATCGACGTGGCGGGCTGAACAGAACCGAATTTTGGGGGCGGCGTATGACCGTCCCCGTTTTTCCATGAGGAAAGGAGAGCTGACCATGTATCAGAACGCGCCGATTTCGGAACGGGTCCAAAGGATCCGGGCCATGTACCGGGGGAAGAAGCCCCGGATCGATATCACCCGCTACCGGCTGGTAACGGAGTTCTATATGGAAAACCCCCATCTGCCGGGGATCCTGAAGCGGGCCATGAACCTGCGGAATCTGTTTGAGAACATGCCCACCCCCGTGCGGGACCATGAGCTGATCGTGGGCCATCCCGGAGAGGAGTTCCGCTGCTCCGCCCTGTATCCGGAGTATTCCTTCTCCTGGTTCCTGGATGAGATCGACACCTTCCCCACCCGCTCCACGGATCCCTACGAGCTGCGGCCCGAGGACCGGGAGTATATCCTGAAAACCGGGGATTTCTGGCGGAAAAACTGCGTCAGCGCCGCCATCGACGCCATCTATCCCGATGAATACATGGAGGAGGTCATGGGCAACGGGGTCCTGAACTTCCGGCCCAGCGGCAACTGCCAGCACCCCATCGGCCACTTCGTGGGCAATTTCTGGACCGTGGTGGACAAGGGCCTGGGGGCCGTGGCCGCGGAGGCCAAGGCAAAGCGCCGGGCCATGACGGAAGCGGGCATCAAGGGGAACGACGCCCGGAAATACGAATTCTACAAGGCGGTGCAGCTGGTCACCGAGGGGCTCATCCTCTATACCCGGCGTTACGGCGCGGAGTGCCGCCGTCAGGCGGAGACCTGCCCGGATCCCGTGCGGAAGGCGGAGCTCCTGGATATGGCGGCCCGGCTGGAGCGGGTGATCGCGGGGCCCTGCGAAAGCTACCATGACGCCCTCCAGGCCTGCTTCCTGTATCAGCTGGGCATCCTGCTGGACTCCCAGCCCCACGGCATCAGCTACGGCCGCCTGGACCAGTACTGCGGCAAGTACCTGGAGAAGGACCTGGCGGAGGGACGGCTCACCCGGGAGCAGGCCCAGGAGCTGACGGATATGTTCATCCTGAAGATCGCGGAGCTGAACAAGGCCTGGTCCGAGCGGGCCACCCGCACCAGCCCCGGCTATACCTCCGGCCAGCTCATCACCCTGGG
>CAMVBX010000119.1 GCA_947165825.1 uncultured Clostridia bacterium | reverse complement strand
ACATGGTGGACGCCCTGACCCTGGGCTACGGCCGGGCCATGGGCACCTTCCTGGGGCCCGAGGACAAGTATTCCAACCGGAACGGGGAAGAGTACACCTATGATCCCGAGCTGTCCAAAAAGATCCTGGCGGATGCGGGCTACAAGGACACCGACGGGGACGGCATCGTGGAGAAGGACGGCAAGAACGTAGTCCTCCAGTTCGTCACCATGTCCAGCGATACCTACCGTACCATCGGCGTGCTCATCGGCGAATACCTGAAGGCCGTGGGCATCGGCATGGAGATCAACGCCCTGGAGCGCAACGCGTTCCTGGAGCGCACCAATTCCGGAGATATGGATATCTGCATGTGCCACCCCTGGACCACCGCCATCGCCTATTTCAACATGCGCGGCTCCACCAGCGAGTATGACAACTTCGGCCCCGGCTTCGGCGTGAACGACAAGTTCCCCGGCTATCTGGAGCAGATCCTCACCTCCACCAGCGAGGAGGAGATCCAGTCCGTCTTCGACCTGGTCTGGGCGGATATCTACGCCGCTTACGTGGCCACCCCCCTCTATGCCGGGGTGAGCACCTACGTGCATACGGACGAGGTCTCCGGCTTCATCTGGACCCGGGGCACCCAGAACCTGATCGACCTTTCCGAGGTGGTCATCAACCGGAAATAACCGATCCGCATAACGGAACAGAGGATGGTCAGGGGCGCGTACCCCTGACCATCCCATAATAGAGCGGCGGTTTTGCCCGCTGCCGGAGGTTTGGAATGAAAGCGTTACCCATCCTCAAGAAACTGTTGGTATCCGTCCTTACCGCCCTTTTCGTCTCCTTCCTCACCTACGGCCTCCTGTACATCTCCCCTGGGGACCCGGCGGAGCTCCTCCTGACGGAAAAGATGGGCTCCATGGGGGTGCAGAAGGAAGTCGTGCAGCGCTATGCGGAGCAGCTGGGATTGAACAAGGGCTTCCTGGAGATGTATCGGGACTGGTTCGTGAACATGCTCCACGGGGACCTGGGCACCTCCTATAAAACCGGAAATCCCGTGCTGACGGACTTCCTCTCCCGCCTGGGCTGCTCGGCCCAACTGGCCCTTCTGTCCACCGCCATCTCCCTGGTGCTGGGGGTGGGACTGGGCATCCTTTCGGCCCGAAGGCGAAACGGGATCATCGACCGGCTGACCCGGTTTTTCAGTGCCGTGAGCCTCTCCGTGCCCTCGTTCTGGCTGGCGATCCTCTTCCTCTGGATCTTCGCCATGAAGCTGGGCTGGTTCCCCATCGCGGATTATCAGGGGATCAGAAGCCTGATCCTTCCCGGGGTGGTCATGGGGGTCAGCGGCTGCGCCGGACTGATCCGGGTCACCCGCTCCGGGGTGCTGGATAATCTCAGCGAGGGCTATGTGGTCACCGCCCGGGCCCGGGGCCTGAACGACCGGCAGGTATTCCTTGGCCACGTGCTGAAGAACGTGATGCTCCCGGTGGTCACCATGGTGACCTCCAGCCTGATCGCCCATATCGGGGGCAGCGTCATCATCGAGAACATTTTCAGCCTCCCCGGGGTGGGCAACTTCCTCCTGCGGGCGCTGAGGTCAAAGGATTTCCCGGCGATCCTGGGCTTCGTCTTCCTCATGGGCATGATCGTGGTCGTTCTCACCACCGTCGCGGATCTTCTGTATCTGGCCATCGATCCGCGGGTAAGGGAGGGTATGTATGAAAAGAAATAAAGAGAACCGCTCCCTGATCGTCAAATGCGGCGTCCTGGCGTTCATGCTGCTGCTCATCGTGTTCTCCAAGCTGCTCTTCGGCAGGGGGGACGTGGTGACCACCGCCATCGCCAACACGCCGCCCTGCTGGCAGCATCCCTTCGGTACGGACAACCTGGGGCGGGATCTCCTGTGCCGCTCCTTCATCGGTCTGCGCCTGAGCCTGCTCATGGCCTTTATCATGCAGGTGATCTGCCTGGCCCTGGGGGTGACCATCGGCACCGTGGTGGGGTATGCCGGGGGGATCCTGGATAAACTCTTCGTTTTCCTCCAGAACGTCATCCTCTCCTTCCCGGGAACGGTGCTGACCCTGTGCATCATGCTCCTCCTGGGCAACGGGATCTTCAGCATGATCGTGGCCCTGTGCATCTTCGGCTGGCTGAGCTACGCCCGACTCATCCGAAGCCGGGTCCTCACCCTCCGGCAGGCCAACTTCATCAAGGGGGAGATCGCCATCGGCTCCTCGCTTTTCCGGATCCATTTTTTCCACATCGTCCCCAACGTGATCCGCACCATCATCCCCATGTTTACCCTGATGATCGGCCATATGGTCCTGGCCATCGCGGGCCTGAGCTTCCTGGGCTTCGGGGTGCAGCCCCCCAACGCGGAGATCGGCCTGATGATCCAGGACGGCATGACCTATATCCGTTCCGCCCCCTGGATGTTCATCTTCCCCGGCCTGGTGCTGGCCGTGTATTCCATTCTGTTCAACACCGTGGGCGACGCGCTGCAGGACCGGTTCGATCCCCATGACAGCGTGAACGCCAGTAAAATGTAGGTGACGCCATGGAAGAATTACTGAAGCTCGACCATGTATCCACCGCTTTCCGGAGCCGGAGCGGCCTTGTGAAAGCGGTGTGCGACGTGAATTTCACCGTCGCCCCCGGGCAGATCGTGGGCCTGGTGGGGGAGACCGGCTGCGGCAAATCCGTCCTGGGTCAGACCATCCTCCGCCTCCTGCCCCCCGGCGTGGAGCAATCCGGACGCATCCTCTTCCAGGGTAAGGACCTGATGACCATGAGCGAGGAGGAGATCCGGGCCGTCCGGGGAAAGAAGATCGCCTATATCAACCAGAACCCCACGGAGGCCCTGAACCCGGTGCTGAAGATCGGCACCCAGCTCCTGGAGTCCCTGCGGGTCTGCGGCGGACTCCGGGGAGGGGAAGCCAGACGGCAGGCCCTGGAGATCCTGGCCTCCCTCTCCTTCGACGACCCGGAGGAGATCATGAACAAGTATCCCATGGAGCTCAGCGGCGGCATGAAGCAGCGGGCCCTCACCGCCATGGCCATGTGCGGAAAGCCCCCCTTCCTTATTGCCGACGAGCCCACCAAGGGGCTGGACGCCCTCATCCGGGGGCAGGTGATCGAATCCCTGGAGAAGTTCGTGGATTTCACCGGCTGCTCCGGCCTCATCATCACCCATGACCTGAAATTCGCCCGGGCCATGTGCGATACCCTGGCCCTGATGTACGCGGGGGAGATCGTGGAATGCGGTCCCGCGAAGAAGCTGTTCAGCATGCCGAAGCATCCCTATCTCTCCGCCCTTCTGGCCTCCATGCCCCAGAACGGGATGCATGTGCTGAAGGGCAGTTCCTGCAGCCTCATCGATATGCCGGAGGGCTGCCGGTTCGCGGACCGCTGCCCCTACGCCGACGGGGAATGCCGTGCCAGGCATCCGGAGATGCGGAGCGTGGGAGAGGACAGAATGGTGAGGTGCCGGCGATATGATTGAAGTTAAGGGACTGACCAAGATCTACCGCTCCGGCATGCTGGGCCGGGAGCGGAAAAAGGCGCTGGACAACGTATCCTTTACCCTGAATAACGGGGAGACCCTGGGGATCATCGGGGAGAGCGGCTGCGGGAAAAGCACCCTTTCCCTCATCCTGGCGAAGCTGCTGGAGGCGGATTCCGGCACCGTCTCCCTGAACGGACGGGACGTTTCCGCCCTGAAGGGGAAGGAACTCAAGCAGTACCACAAGCAGGTGCAGATCATCTTTCAGAACCCGGAGACCGCCCTGGATCCACGGATGAAGATCGAGCGCTGCATCCTGGAAGCCATCCGGAATTACCGGCTGGCCCCCCGGCGCAGCCCGGAGGAACGGAGGCTGCTGGAGGAGCTCATGGGCATGGTGGGGCTGCAGAAGGAGCATCTCAGCCGCTACTGCTGGGAGCTCAGCGGCGGCCAGATCCAGCGGGCCGTGCTGGCCCGGGTCATCGCCCTGGAGCCTGAGCTGCTCATCGCGGACGAGCCCACCAGCATGCTGGACGTCTCCGTCCAGGCCCAGATCCTGAGCCTCATCAAGGATCTGCAGAAAAAACTGGATTTCTCCATGCTGTTCATCTCCCATGACCTGGACGTGGTCCGGGCCGTCAGCGACCGGGTCATCGTCATCCGGCACGGCGTCCTCATGGAGGAGGGGAGCACGGAGGAGGTCTATGAGCGCCCCAGGCAGGAATACACCCGCAGTCTGCTGGACGCCTTCTATTATGATAAAGATATTCCCGGATCCCGGGGAGAGGAGGAAGAAACGTGCTTCTGATCAACAAGCAGCTCCTGCGGCTGGCCAAAAACTCCTGGGGCTGGATCATTGCCATCGTCGTCACGAAGCTGATTATCCTGCTGTCCTTCATGGTGGTGGTCTCCGCCGTGTCCCGCCTCATCGGCAGCTTCGTGGGGGAGGGAAACGCGAACCTGCGGTACCAGATCCTGATTGCCCTGATCTCCGCCGTCATCGGCCTGGCGGGCAATCTGATCCTGGGGGAGGTCAAATTCAAATGCACCGCCAATATCCGCATCCGGCTCCGGCACGATATCTATCAGAAGATGCTGGATCTGGAGATGGATTATCTGGTGAAGATGGGCACCTCCCGGGCGGTCACCGCCTCCATCGACGGCATCGAGGCCCTGGAGAAGTATTTCAGCGAGTATCTGCCGGACCTGATCTACTGCTTCATCGCCCCCTTCATCCTCTTCGCCCGGATCTATCCCTATTCCCCCTACGCCGCTTGGGTGTTGCTGGTGCTTTCCATCACCGTGGTCCCGGCCAACGCGGTATTCAAGAAGCTCATGGCCATGCTGCGTAAGGATTACTGGGATACCTTCGATAAGCTGAACGAGTATTTCCTGGAGAGTCTGGAGGGCATGACCACCCTGAAGCTCATGAACCGTGACGCGGAACGGGCGGAGAATCTGAAGACCCGCTCCTTCAACTACTATCATATGATCGTCAAGACCATGCGGGTCTCCTTCTATTCCACCATCCTGACCCAGACCTTTATCTACGGCGGCATCCTCTGGTCCACCTTCATCCTCATCGGCGCCTGCAGCAAGGGGGCCATCCTCCTCAGCGCCGCATTCTATGCCCTGATGCTGGCCTTTACCTTCTTCCGCCCGGTGCAGGATCTCATCAATACCGGCCATACCGCCCTGAACGGCGTGGCGGCGGCCAACAATATTTTCACTTTCCTGGACCTGGTGCCCGCCCGGGCTCCGGTGGATACGAGCCTGCCCGGGGCGGAGGATACGGACGGCATCCTTCTGGAGAACGTGGTTTTCTCCTATGACGGTCAGCGCAACGCCGTGGACGGGGTGGATATCCGGGTTCCCAAGGGAAAGACCGTGGCCCTGGTGGGCCAGTCCGGCTGCGGCAAGAGCACCCTGGTGAACCTGGTGATGCATTTCAACGACTGCGGCTCCGGCCGGATCTGCCTGGAGGGGAAGGACCTGCGCGCCATCACCCAGGAGGATCTGCGGAAGCGCATCTCCCTGGTGCCCCAGAGCACCTATATCTTCTCCGGCACCGTGGAGGACAACCTGCGGATCGTGGACAAGAACCTCACCGAGGAACGGATGCTGGAGGTACTGCGGGACGTGCACCTGGAGGATCTGATCGGCAAGGACGGCCTGGCCACGGACGTGGGGGAGGGGGGCGCGAAGCTCTCCGGCGGGCAAAAGCAGAAGATCGGCATCGCCCGGGCCCTGCTCTCCGACGCGGATTATATCGTCTTCGACGAGGCCACCTCCAACGTGGACGCCGCCAGCGAGGAGGATATCTGGAACTGCATCCATACCCTCAGCAGCACCAAGACCCTGCTGATCATCTCCCACCGCCTCTCCACCGTGCGGAACGCGGATACGATCTACGTGATGAAGCAGGGGAAGGTGGCGGAAGCGGGCAGTCACGAGAAACTCATCACCCTGGACGGCATCTATGCCCGGCTGGTGCGGGAGCAGGATATTCTGGAAAACTACGGAAGGAGGGCCGTCTGATATGGGCATCCAGACAAAAAAACTCAGCGTGCCGTACATCCTCAGACGCCTGTTCGGCTTCACGGCGCAGGTCCGCAGGGAGATGCTGGAGGCCGTGGCCGGGGGCATCGTCAGCGGTCTGGCCAAGATCGGCATCTATATCTGCGCGGGCATGCTCCTGGCCATCGCCGCCGGGCAGGCCCCCGGAAAGACCGTCACCGGCCCCGCAGTGATGCTTGTGGTCTGCACCGTCCTCATCCCCATCACCTATTACTTTGAGATGTTCAAGGGCCACGACGTGGCCTACCACCTCCTGGCCATCCTGCGGACGGAGATGTTCGGGGAGATCGAGCGCCTCAGTCCCGCCAAGCTCACGGGGGAGCGGAAGGGGAACATCATCTCCACCCTCATGGCGGATGTGGACACCCTGGAGATCTTCTTCGCCCATACCATTGCCCCCATCGCCACCGCCATCGTCTGCGCCGTCTTCTCCCTGGTGTTCATCGGCGTGCGCACCCCCGGCCTCATGGGCATCATCCTTCCCTTCTATCTCTATGTCGCCGTGATCAGTCCCATCTTCATCGCCAAGGCGGGCCGGGAAAAGGGACGCCGGTACCGCCGGGACCTGGGGGATCTGAAGTCCTATATCCTGGACAGCCTCCGGGGCCTGAAGGAGGTGCTGATCTTCCGCAACGGGCAGGAGCGCCTGAATAACATCGACGAACGGGGCCGCAGGCTGAACCGGCTCCAGATCGGCATCACCCGTCAGAATGCCCTGCTCATGAGCGTGCCCAACTTTCTTATCCAGCTCTCCCGCATCCTGGCCTTCGCCGTGTGCGGCGCCCTGGTGGCGAAGAACGGCCTCAGCGCCTACAACGCCATCGTGCTCATGCTCATGGTCCCCGCCACCTTTGATCCCTTCGCCCAGCTGAGCACCTCCACCACCGCGCTCATCCAGACCTTCGGCGCGGCGGAGCGGGTCTTCGCCCTCATCGACGAGCCCGCCC
>CAMVBX010000118.1 GCA_947165825.1 uncultured Clostridia bacterium | reverse complement strand
GTCTTCGGGCTTGCCTACCGTCTAAGGTCCCAGCCCCTTGAAGCGGCAGGCACCTGTTTGTTTTTCGGGGAAAAACTCAATCCACGTCGATGGCGATGGTCCCGGTTTCGAACAGCGTCTCATAGGAATCCTCTTCCCGTACGCTGAAAGCCAATTCCACGGTCTCCGGCCGCTCGATCCCGTATTCCTCCAGGTCGCTCTGGAAAAAGGTGGCGTAGTCGATGGCGCGTTTCCCGGCGGGAACGGTTTGGTAGATCCAGGTGCTGATCTCTTCCCCATTGATGATGAAGCACTCACACTCCACGTTGATATCCGTATCCGTACGATTCACGAAGCAGAAGTTGTACGGATAGTAATCCTCAACGAAACTCTCCTGCAGCTGCGGCTCCATGTACAGGATGACCAGGCCGTTATCGTCATAGAGCACCTGGCCTGCGGGCTCCTTATCCCAGTCTTCCGCATAATCCGAGGTGCGGATCTCCACCAGGTCACCGGTGACGATGCGCTCATAGGATTCGGTATCAAACACCACGATAGAAACGTCAATCTTCCCGATATGTTCGACGCCGACATTATACAGATCGGTGACGGGCAGATAGAGTTCCTCCTCGGCAGTCTCCCCGGCCTCGACGGTGGCGTACAGGCCGCTGCCGGCATAGTAATCGTTCACCAGAAGCTGATCGCAGTCCACCATCACCGAAGACTCGCTGCCGTTCTCGATGCGCAGGTTGAGCTTGGAGCCAAAGAAATCCGCGCTGATGCCGGTAAGCGTTACGACGATCCCCTCGCTGTCCAGGAGCACCGCAGTCTCCACCTCGGGGGTGGGGATCAGGGGCTCAGCGTCAGTCTCCCAGTCATCTCCGCCAAAGAGATTGCTGAACATCTCCATCAATTCCGTGTAGGTCGCGGAAGAATAGATATCCCCGGTTTCCGCATCCTGCATTTTCACCGGTACATCCACCATACCGTTTCCGGCGCAGGCCTGGTAATTGGCGCCCACCATGCCCAGGGCGAGGGCATAGAAGATCTCAAACCCGGAGGCGTTCTCCTGGTCGATCACCAGGGTGAATTCCGAGAAATCCTTGGTATACGCAATTTTCTTTATGGCGGGATCCGCATCCTCGCCTTCAGTCAGTTCCCATACGCTTTCCTCGATGGATTCGGCCATCTCCTTCAGGATGTCCTGCTGGGCTTCCCGGGTCATGACGTAGGTGACGGAGCCGTCTTCATTCTCCGTGACGCTGATGATGCCTTCCGTCTCCTCTCTCAGGTCCTCCAGCATGTTGGCGCCGGATTCCCCGTCCCCCACCAACTCCGCAGGGATGGTAATGGCGACGGTTTCCTGAGCCGGTTCAGGAGCTTCGGTGGGTTCAGGCTCCGGAGTGGGCTCCGGGGTGGGTTCCGGGGTGGGTTCCGGAGTGGGCTCCGAGGTCGGCGCTGCCGTTTCCGCCGGAGCCTCGGCGGCGGCAGAAGCGGGGGGATTCCCGGGGTCTGTCGTCTTGGTGCCGCAGCCCATCAGGGAGATGAGCAGCAGCGCAGCCATGAGCAAGGCAAGTGCTTTTTTCACGTTTCATACCTCTTTTTCTATGCCGTTATGTCCCGATAAGGAGAAATCTCCCGCCGGTTTCGACAAGGGATGTGCAGGATTATACCATGTTCCCCCGGGAAAGGCAATCGACAACTCCCGTTCTGCTTCACTGCGGCAGGAACTTTGCGGCTTCCTCCGCGGTCTCCAGGGCAAAACGCTCCAGCATCTCCGGCGGGAAATGGGGCGACCGGCTGTCCGCCGGACTCTCCTCATGCTTTCTGAACAGCATCCGCCGGAATCCCTCCAGAGCCGGCAGGTCCACCTCCAGGGAGGTATGCAAAGCGCTCAGATCTGCCTCCAGCACGGCCCGCATGGCCTCCCTGCCCCAGGACGACCGATGATACAGCGCATAGCCCGCCCGATGACTCTCCTTCCGGTACAGGGGAAACCAGTCCGCCCCGTCGGACACGGAAGCCCGGAAGGCGGGGATGACCTCCGTATCCCAGCGGAGATCCGCCAGCAGGTGGACGAGCCAGCCTGCGTCAAAGGGATTCCGCAGGTCCAGCCGTCCGGCCAGCTTCTGCAAGGCCGCAAACCGGTCCGGCTCCAGCCGCAGATGTACCGCGTCCTTTTCCGCCCTTTGGGTGAGATAGTCCGGAGCCAGGCTGCCCAGGCGGAACAGGGGATCTTCTCCCCCGGGGATCTTCCCGGCCACCAGAAGATGGATCATTGCGGAAGGCATTCCTCTTTCTCCTTTCTGATCTCCCGGAGCAGCCGGCCATCCCGTCCGCTGCAGGTGAACAGCAGGATCTGCCGCTTCTCCGACAGAGCCAGGAGCAGCTCCAGCGCGCGCTTTGCCCGGGTATCGTCAAAGGTGAGCAGAACGTCGTCCAGGATCAGCGGGCAGGGATCCTCCTGCCCCAGAGCCAGGCTGCAGATGGCCAGGCGCACCGCCAGATAAACCTGATTCTTCGTTCCCTCGCTGAGATATTCCAGGACCCGGGGCTCCAGATCGCTGGCAGGCTGGACGGAGAAGCGCATCTCCCGGTCAAAGTATATGCCGGTATACCGGCCTCCGGTGAGGGTCTTCAGCATCTTCCCGGCCTCGCGGCTGACCAGAGGGGCGAAGCGGCCCTGCATCTGTCTGCCCGCCTCCGCCAGGGCCTGCTCCGCCAGGTCCAGCGCGGCGTACTCCGCCTCTCCCTCGGCGATGGATTCCCGCAGAGCCTCCGCGTCGGAGGCCAGGACCAAAGGATCGCCCAGCAGGCCGACCATGGTTTCCTCCCGGGTCAGGGCCCGTTCCGTATCCCGCAGGGTGATTTCCGTTTCCCCCAGGCGGCGTTCCGCTTCTTCCCGGGTCAGGGTCGTCTCCCCCTCCAGCTCCTCCGGCTCCTCTTCCAGGGCGTCCGCCAGGGAAGCCGCCAGCCGCTTGGCGGAAGCCGCTCCGCTGCGGGCTTTCTCCAGCTCCGCCAGGAGGGCGTCGATCTGATCCGCCGCGGTCCTGGGATCCTCCTCCCCGCCGCAGCGGGCGGCTTCCATCGCCTGTGTCAGAGCGGCGGCAAATCCTGCCGTTTCCTCCTCGTCAGTGCGATACTGCCGTTCCAGTTCTTCCAGCCGGGTCTCCGCCCGCCGGATGTCGTCCCGCCGCTCCAGGCGTATGGTCTCCTCCCGGGCGGCTGTCCTCCGCAGGATCAGGATACCGGGGATCATCAGCAGGATACAGGCGAGCAGAAGGTAAGCGATCCAGTCCGGCAGCCCCGCTGTCACCGGGCGCAGGAGGGAAACCACACCGAAAGCCGCCGCCAGGATGCCCAGGATAATCAGAAGGATCCCCGTCCTTCTTCCCGGCTGCCGCGGCACCTGTTCCGGATCCGGCAGCTGTGCCGCTTCTTCCCGGGCCGCCTTCAGCCTTTCCGCCATATCCGCCCGGTCTTTTTCTGCCTCCTCCAGGCGCACCGCCGCAGTCCGAAGGGCATTGGCCGTCTCTCCCGTCCGTCCGGCCCGTTCTTCCTCCAGGGCCGCGGCCTTTTCCTCCAGCTCCCGGGCCTCCTTCTCCGCTTCGGCCCAGCGCCGCCGGCGCTCCAGGATGGCGTCCCGGTGATGGCGTCTGAGTTCCAGCTTCAGCGCGTCCCGAAACTGCGTCAGCCTGTCCCGGTCCCGGCGCAGGTTTTCCAGGCGTTTTGTGCCTTCCTCCAACCTGCCCAGGGCTTTGTTTTTTTCCTCCAGGGCCTGTTCCGCCTCCGGCAGAGAGCCGCTTTGTCCCCTGCCCCGGCGTTTCCGCAGCCATCGGCGCAGCCGCTCCTCCGCTTCCCTGGAGGAGCTCAGATCCTCTCCGGAGGTGACCAGCCGCATCAGGCGGAGCTCCAGGTCCCTGTCCGCATCGATGCGGAGCTCGGCGCCGGAGAGATAGGCGCTCCGCCGGAATACCGATTCGGACACGCCCAGCAGCTGCTCCCCGATATCCGCGCCCTGAAGCTCCGGCACTTTTTCCCCGGTGCCGGTCAGCACCGCCTTACAGGCGCCCATGGGCTTTCCCGCCCCGGGGGCGGATCGGATCAGGGTGATTTCCCGCTCACCCCAGAGCATTTCCATACGCCCCTGCATGAGCGCTCCGTTCCAGGGCAGATACCGGAGCTTGTCCGGCAGACTCCCCAGCTTTGCCCGCTCGGTGGTGGATATGCCGTAGATCATCGCCCGGATGAACCGGCTCCAGGTGGATTTTCCCGTTTCATTCCCGGAGTGCAGGATGTTCAGGCCGGGTTCCAGTTCCAGCTCCGCCCCCTGCAGGCCGCCGAAAACCGCGCGCATTTTTCGGATCCGCATCTCACACGTCCTCCCTGTCTTCCAGCGCTGCCAGGCCATAGCGGGCGGCCCGGGTGATCCGCTCCCGCTTTTCCCCTTCTCCCGCCGCCTCATACTGCTTCCGAAGGATCCGCAGGAAGGCCCCACGCAGGGTATCCTCGTCCGCCATCTTCCAGATATCCCGGGTCAGCCGGGTTTCATCCCGGAGGGTGAGCGCCCAGCAGCAGCCATCCAGCGTCAGGGTCAGGCTGTCCGTTTCCGGCTTTGTCTCCCATTCGCCCCGGAGAGTCACCCGCAGGATATCCTCCCGCCATTCCGGGGACAGCACATTCAGCACCGCCTGCTCGGCACTTTCCGCGCCGGTGATATCCACCTCCAGATCCCGGTACCGCCGACCGGAGAGGGGTCGGAATTCCAGGGTGCAGTTCTCGCCCTCCAGGGTGCCCAGGAGCACGCCCTTTTCCCCGGTCTCGTCAAACCCCCGCCCCAGGGTGCAGCCCGGATACGCCCACCAGGTCCGGCCGGAGCGCCGCAGACCGCTGCAGCTGTGGCGGTGGCCCAGGGCCAGGTAGTTCAGCCCGGACGCCTCCAGATCTGCCTCTGTGATGGGGCCGTATTTACTCTGCCCTTCCGTCACTTCCCCATGGAGCACCATGAGCTGGAGGCCGCCCCCCGCAGGGGCTGTGAACCCGCGCAGAAGCGGGCCGGACCAATCGCTGCGGAAAGCGGCGCCCCATACGGTGCAGCCCAGCTCCGGCAGGGGGACGGCCTCCGGCTCCCCATGGGTGAACACGTGGATGTTTTCCGGCAGCTCCATCCGGGCATAGGGGCACTGGAGGGTATAATAGTCATGATTCCCCGGCGCGATAAATACGGGCACCCGAAGCGCGGAGAAAAACTCCTCCAGCGCTTCCCGGGTTTCTCCGTACGCTCGGGCACTGTCCAGCAGGTCGCCGGGCAACAGGACAAGATCCGCCTGCTCCGCCAGGGCGGCCAGCTCCCGGAGCTGCTTCCGCTGCTCCTGTCGCCGGAGGGCGGCCTTCTCTCCGCCCAGGGCGGCGAAGGGGGAATCCAGATGAAAATCCGCGGCATGCAAAAATCGCAGCATGGTTCAATCCTCCAGACGCAGCGGCCGCACCTCCAGGCAGCGGCCATCAGCGGAATCCACAGTGAATACGGCGCCTTCCAGCTTTACCGGGCCGGGCGCCGCGGCGTACCGCTCCCGGGGATAGCCCAGGAACATGCGGATGCTCTGCTCCGGGTCGATGCCCAGCACGGAATCCCGGGGACCGGTCATGCCCAGATCCGTGATATACCCCGTGCCCCCGGGAAGGATCCGGTGGTCGGAGGTCTGCACATGGGTATGGGTCCCCCAGACTGCCGTGACCCGCCCATCCAGATACCAGCCCATGGCCAGCTTCTCCGAGGTGGCCTCCGCATGGAAATCCAGCAGCCGCACCTTCGCCCGGTCCCCCGCCTCCCGCAGGATGCGGTCTGCCGCGGTGAAGGGATTATCCGGCCCGAAATCCATATTGCAGCGCCCGATGAGGTTCATGAGCAGAACGGGCCCGAAGGGCGCCTCCAGGATCTGCCATCCCACCCCCGGAGCCTGGGAGGCGAAGTTATGGGGCCGAAGGATCCGGGGAGAATCATCCAGCATCTCCAGGATATCCTCCTTCTGAAAGGCGTGATTGCCCAGGGTAACGGCGTCCGCCCCAGCATCCAGGATCTGCTCCGCCTGCCGGGAGGTGATCCCCACACCGGAGGCATTCTCCCCGTTCACCACAACGAATTCCGCCCCGGTAAGCTTTTTCACGCTCCGGAGCCGCCGGGAGACCAGCTCCAGGCCGCTCTTCGCCACCACGTCCCCGATGGCAAGGATCCGTACTTCCATGACCAAATCGCTCCTTTTTCCCCATCATCATACCGGCAGTATACCACACGCCCTGGGAGACGGGCCAGTTTTCCTGCCCGGCGGGAAGATTTTTTTCTGAAGTTTTCCGATTCTTCCCTTTACAAGTGGGAAAAACTATGTTAGAATGACACGGTTTATTGGGCCCCTCGGCTTGGTGGCGGGATCCGTACCTTTCCCCCCGTGACTCAGCTGTGCGGGCAAAACAGGAAGAAAGGAAGTATACCCCCATGATGCTCAAGGACGAAAAGACTGCCATTATCGAAGGCAATCGCACCCACGAGACCGATACCGGTTCTCCCGAGGTTCAGATCGCGATCCTCACCGCCCGGATCAACAACCTCACGGAGCACCTGAAGGTCCATGCCAAGGACAATCACTCCCGCCGCGGCCTGTTCAAAATGATCGGCAAGCGCCGCAGCCTTCTGGATTACCTGGCCCGGAAGGATATCGAGCGTTACCGCGCCTGCATCGCCAAGCTGGGCATCCGCAAGTAAGTCCCAAGCAGGGGGCTGTTGCTATTGCAACAGCCCCTTTTTCCCAAACCGGACGAATATTTTTTACAGCAGTTCACCGGCTTTTTTAGCAGTTGAACGAAAGCGGAAGCGGTGTTTTCGTTTTGGTTCAAGTGCTAAAGGGCACGGGGCTGCGGAAAGGAAACGAAATGATCATCACCCACAGAGAATTCCCCAACCAAAAGAAGTACGAAATGGAATACGCCGGACGTCCCCTCTCCTTTGAGGTGGGCAAAATGGCCGAGCTGGCCAATGCCGCCGTTCTCACGAAGTATGGCGAGACCACGGTCCTGGTTTGCTGCACCGCCTCTCCCCGGCCCAAGGACGGCGTGGACTACTTCCCGCTGAACGTGGATTTCGAGGAAAAGCTCTATTCTGTCGGCCGTATTCCCGGCGGCTTCCTGCGCCGGGAGGGCCGCCCCTCCGAGAAGGGGACCCTGGCCCCCCGCCTGATCGACCGCCCACTCCGGCCCCTCTCCCC
>CAMVBX010000117.1 GCA_947165825.1 uncultured Clostridia bacterium | reverse complement strand
CAGGGTCGCCGGGGGAGATATACAGCAGGCCGTAGGTGAGAAAGGAAACGAAAAGTGCCGTCAGAATGGCGACGGCCGTTTTCTTGATGACAGGGAGTGCTTTCATTGCGATCCTCCGGCGGCGGGGATGCCCCGCCGCTGTCTTATAAGATGGTCAGGGGCTTTTGCCCCTGACCACCACAGATTCTTCCGGGAGCTTACTTGCGGTTGATGACCACCTCGGAGAGATCGATCAGATTCTGGGTGCCCCTGGTCCAGATAAAGCCGGAGACCTCGTCGGTATGCACATAGGTGCTCACGCTGGCATAGAGGGGGGTGGCCACATAGGCGGCGTAGATATCCGCCCAGATCTTATCGAAGGTGGCCTGGATCTCCTCCTCGCTGGTGGAGGTGAGGACAGTCTGGAGGTATTCGGGGAACTTGTCGTTCACGCCGAAGCCGGGGCCGAAGTTGTCATACTCGCTGGTGGAGCCGCGCATGTTGAAATAGGCGATGGCGGTGGTCCAGGGATGGCACATGCAGATATCCATATCGCCGGAATTGGTGCGCTCCAGGAAGGCGTTGCGCTCCAGGGAGTTGACCTCCATGCCGATGCCCACGGCCTTCAGGTATTCGCCGAAGAGAACGCCGATGTTGCGGTAGGTGTCGCTGGACATGGTGACGAACTGGAGGACGATGTCCTTGCCGTCGCCGTTCTTTTCCACGATGCCGTTGCCGTTGGTATCCTTGTAGCCCGCGTCGGCCAGGATCTTCTTGGCCAGCTCGGGATCATAGGTGTATTCCTCGCCGTTGCGGTTGGAGTACTTGTCCTCCGGGCCCAGGAAGGTGCCCATGGGGCGGCCGTAGCCCAGGGTCAGGACGTCCACCATGTTCTGCCGGTCAATGGCGTAGGTGACGGCCTTCCGCAGCTCGATATCGGTCATGGGGCCCTTCACGTAGTTGTACATGTAGGTGGCGGGGCTGGTCCCGTTGCGGGTCATGATCTTCAGCTCGCCCTTCTTCTCGATATCGTTCAGGGTCGCGCTGGAGAGCTGGGAGGCTGCATGGGAGCCCAGGCCCAGGATATCCACTTCCTTCTTCTCCAGCGCCATGACCCGGGTGGTCTCATCGGGAAGGACCTTCCAGATGACGGTCTTGGGCTTGCCCATCTTGGCCTTGTTCCAGTAACCCTCGTTCCGGGTGAACTCGGCGCGCACGTCCGGCTGATGATCCGTGAGGACGTAGGGGCCGGTACCCACCCATTCCACGAAGTTGCCGTCCTCGCTGATCTCCCCGGGCTTCACCACGAAGAAATAGGTCAGATCGTATTCCGTGTTCATATAGGGCGCGCTGAGCTTCATCACCAGGGTGGAGTCGTCCTTCACCTCCAGGGCTTCGATCAGGCCGGCGAAGCCGTTGGGGGCGATGTTCAGCTGGGATTCGATGGTATACTTGATGATCTCCGCAGTCACGGGAGTACCGTCGGTGAACTTGACGTTGGGGGTGACCTTCAGGGTGAACTCGGTGTAGTCCGCGTTGTGCTCGCTGGACACCACATAGTCGGAGGCGCTGTAGCTGTCGATGCGGAACAGCAGCATATCGTACACCAGGTTCTTGCCTTCGTTGGTGAAGTCGGCGCTGGCACCGATCACCAGGGTCTCTGCCATGGGGTTCGCCGTTGCCTGGGGGGCGGCGGTGGCGCCGCCTCCGGAGGTCTGGCCGCTGCAGGCGGCCAGGGAAAGGCAGAGGCACAGGACCAGCAGGAGACAAATCAGTTTCTTCATGTTCTTACTCCTTTTCTTCATTCCCAGATTTGTACAAAAACAGGGCATACCCCTCCCCCGGTCAGGCTTGGGATATGCCCTGCTGTTGTTCAGTCGGACAAAGGCTATTCGGTTTTCGGGCGGGCCGGACTCAGAGCTTGACGCTCTTCCGGACCTCTTCCAGGCGGACGGGCTGCCCGTCCGCAATATGCAGCTGGATCTCCCCGAACTGCATCTCCCGGATCAGACGGATCAGCTTCTCCTCCTTCTCGGAAAGGCTGAGACCGGCGCCCGCAGGACGGACGCCGCCGAGGGCGTCCGGGCGGGAAGGCCTGGGGTCGTACGTTTTTCCCATCGGTCCTCCTTCATCCGTCTGAGCGGATCGCAAAAAGCCCGCCTCGGTATCCGAGACGGGCTTCGGGCAGACAAACTCATAAATATGCAGATCGTTCTGCATATTTCCCTCGGCTACTGAACTCGAATAGCGAGCCTCTCTCCCCCATGTATCTGACTTGGCCCGGAGGCCGCACAGTGCCGGTCGCGTCGGTTCTTACCCGTTTCCATGTCGCTGTTGAGAGCAGGAGAGAGAGTTTTTCCATACTGCGTCAAATTCCAGTTGAAATATAGCATTTCCCGGTTCGGAAAACAAGGTCCGAACGCAATTTCAGAGAAAGGCATAAAACCCCGCGGGGAAGCCTCGCGGAAATCGGTCAAAAGCGACATAAGACGGGGGGCGATCCGGGGCGGCAGATTAAAGCTCACCTATACCCGTATAAGTATTCATCCCCCGGCAGGGGATAGGGGCCGCTGCCAAGGCAGCGGCCTCCGGGAAACGCGCAGTTTGCGCGGATCGAAGCCTGCGTCGTCAGGGATCGCCCGAAGGGCGGCTTTGGTCCGCGGGCGGCTCCGGCTCCGTTTCCCCCTCCTCCGGCCGGAAGCTGGATCTGGGCGCCATGCACAGGGGGCAGGTCCAGTTTTCCGGAAGATCGGCGAAGGGGATCCCGGCGTCCTTTTCCTCGTATACTTCTCCGCAAAGGGGACAGACAAATCTCATGATGTTCCTCCGTTCCGTCGGCGCAGCCGCGCCGTCCTTCCGCTCCCCTCAGGGGGCGGAAGCCGTACTGAGTATGGTCCGGTCCGAGCCCGTCTGGCAGACCTCCACCCGATCCGCCGGGGACAGGGGCCGGGTCCGGTTGGGCAGGAACAGCCGCTCCGGGGAAACGTATACCGTGTCCTCCCGCCGTCTGCCGTTGACGTAGATGATGCTGCTGGTGGTAAAGCCGCGGCCGTCGATCTCCACCATGCTCTCCCCCGGGATCACCCTGCTGACCTGGATCTCCTCCAGGCCCATCCGCATATCCGTCCGCCGGTAGGGGCTGACCCCGCCATAGGCGATCTGGTCCCCGTACAGCAGGTCGTATTCCAGAAGCTCCAGCCCGTCCTGGTACCCCTCCAGGCCCATATTCTCCTGGTGATAATCCGTGACCACGCCGCCCGGGATCCCCGCCAGATCCAGGATATGGGACGTGAGCTGGTAGGCCCAGAGATCCCGGTCCTCTTCTTCCGCGCCCAGGTCGTAATTGCTCCAGACGAAATACTGGGTCTGGAACAGGGTGCCGCATACCAGGTCCTCCGCGGTGAGGTCCAGGACCGGCAGATGATCCCCGTAGGCGATCACCAGGGTCTCCTCGGGCCAGTCGGCCAGGGCGGCGGTCAGATCCCCCAGGAAGGCGTCGGTCCCCTGCAGCTGCTTGGCGAAGTACAGGAACTGCTCCGAGGCGGCTCCCTCGAACACCTCGTTGCCCTTGAAGCGGATATCGTCCACGTCGCTGTCCTCGGGATACTTGCCGTGGCACTGGACGGTGACCGTAAAGACGAAGTCCAGGGTATCGGTTTTTTCCAGGGCCTTCAGGATGTATCTGGTCAGGATCTGGTCCCTGGGCCAGCCCTTTTCCGTCACCTGGATGCCGTTCATATACTCCACGGAGGTAAAATCGTCGAAGCCCAGGTTGGGGTAGACCTCGTTCCGGCTGTAGAAGGAGCCGGAATAGTTATGGATGGCGTGGGTCCCGTAGCCCAGCTCCCGGAGATAAAAGGCGATGCTCTCGCAGGTGTTCTCCCGCAGCAGGGACTCGTAGGGATACTCGCTGATGCCGAAGAAATCCAGGCTCATCCCTGTGAGGACCTCAAATTCCGCGTTCACGGTGCCCGCCCCCAGGGTGGGCATGCGCAGGTAGCCGGAGGGGCAGGTATCCCGCAGCCGGGTAAAGTTGGGAATGGGATTCTCCGCCAGCTCCACCCCCTGGATGAGGGCCGGGTCGAAGAAGGATTCCAGCTGGATCAGAATGATATTCGGCTGTTTTCCCGCCTCTACCGTTCCGTCCAGGTCCAGCTGATCCATCGTGGCCTTGGAGTAGTTCTCCGGCCGGCTCACGCCGCTTTTGAAAATGCTGGTCATGAAGCAGTAGGGAAAGCCCCGCTTCTCATAGGCCTCATTGATGCTCTCGTACTGGGCGGAGAGCTTGATATGCTGCGTGCCGAAAAAGCCGACGATGAACAGGGCGGCGGCAAAGGCGATCACCGTCAGGACGTCCTTTTTCCGGTTTTCCGGCTTTTCACTCCTGGGGGCGCGGAAAAACAGCCACACCAGGAAGGCCAGGAACAGCACCAGGGCCGCGCCCATGCCGATGAGGGCCAGGGGGGTGAAGTAGACGTCCGCGATGGTGAGTCCTGAGGCCAGGACGGAAAAGTCCCGGGCTGAAAAGGGGATCGCCCGGAAGGCCAGGGTGGAGATATTCACGATCCCGAAGGTGAGCCATACCAGGGTCATCAGGATGCTGTAAAACACCTTCCGCCGCAGCACCAGGGTGAACATGAGGGTGGAAAAAATGATCGCCCCGTTCAGCAGGAACATATGGGGGCTCCGGATGACGTACAGGAAGGCGGTATAAAAGGGCTTATGGCCCAGAAGCTCGATGATCAGCTCCAGAACGGCGGAGAGCACCGCCAGGGTCGGAATGGGCCTGGTCTCCAGGAGCTTCCGCCAGGCTTCCGCCGCCCGGGAGATCCGTCCCCCCGTTTTCCGGAGTCTTCCGGCGGATTTCGCAGTTCTTTCTGTTGTTGTCATTGCCGCCGGTCCTCCTTTCTTCCGGTCCCCGGGCGTTCTCCCCGCTCCGGGTCCCGCACAGATCGGTTTTTATTTCTCAAGGGCGTCCGTCTCCCCTTCTTCCGGGGCACGGAGCTTCCCCTGCAGGGTCCAGATGCCGTCCCGCTGCTCCAGGCCCAGGGCATCCAGGACGGTACCCGGGTCGGGGACACAGTCAAACAGGCTGCGGGACAGGGGATCGATGAGCATGCTCTCCACAATATTCCCGATTCCCCGGCCGCCGTTTTCCAGGTTCTCCATGGCGGCCTTTTCCAGCTGCCGGAACAGCTCCGGACGCAGGACCAGGTCGATGCCCTGATCCCGTCTCACCCGTTTCCGGATCTTGTCCAGCATGCCTTCCAGGATCTCCAGCGCCGCCGGAGGACGGATATAATCGAAGACGATGATGTTCTCCCCGATGCGGTTCAGCAGCTCCGGCCGCCCCAGCTCCAGCTTGAAATACTCCTCGATATTCCGGCGGATCACCCGGCGCAGGGTGTCGTAATCCATACCCGGATCCGCCAGGGCCTGCCGTCGGCCCCCTTCCCCTTCTCCGATAAAGCCCAGGTTGCTGGTGAAAATGATGACGGTCTCGGTGAAATACACCGTGTTCCCCAGGCCGTCCGTCATGCGGCCGTCGTCCAGGATCTGCAGGAATTTGTCCAGAATGGAGGGATGGGCTTTTTCGATCTCGTCGAACAGGAGGATGGAAAAGGGGTGCTTCCGCACCGCGTTGGTGAGCTGTCCCCCCTCCTCATGGCCCACGAATCCGGGAGGCGCCCCCAGGAGCCGCTGGTCGGAATGGCTCTGCCGGTATTCGCTCATATCGAAGCGGATGCAGCATTCCTCGTCCCCGAACAGGAGCTCCGCCAGGGCCTTGGCGGTCTCGGTCTTTCCGGTGCCCGTGGGTCCGGCGAAGAAGAGGATCCCTCTGGGCTTCGTCCGGGAGGAGCTCTGGAGGTTCCCCAGGCCCACAGCCGCCCGCTTCACCACGTCCAGGGCCCGGTTCAGGGCGTAATCCTGGCCCTTTACCCGGCTCCGCAGGGTCTCTTCCGCCCCCTGGAGCCCCAGCTCCCGGGCCAGCTCCCAGGGGTTTTCCCGGATGCCGTATTTCACCAGGTCCACCGTCTTGCACATATCCCGGGGAGACAGGGTTTCGTTGACGCACAGGGTCCGGAGGTTCAGCAGCTCCGTCAGGCTCATGCCGTCCGTCAGGCCGACGAACCGGTTGGTGATCCGCTTCAGCTCCCCGGGATACGCCCGGAAATAGGCCTGGTCCTTCTCCCAGGCGCTGGGGGTAAAGAAGCGGCGCAGCTCCGCCCCCGTTACCAGGGCGGCCCGTTCCTCCCGATTGGGCGGCTCCATGGTGATGATCTTCACATTGGGATTCTGGAGGTAGAACCAGGCGGGCAGGTCGGCGGCCTTATTCACGATGAGGATCATCAGGTTTTTCAGCCGGTCGATCCCCGTGGCCACCTCCCGGCTTTCCAGGGAGGCCTGGAGAAGGGCGGCGAAGCTTTCCGTATCCTCCCGCTCCATCCGCTCCGGGGAGACGATATACCGGGAGGCGAATTCCATCACCACGGCGGCGGGGGCCCGCTCCTGGGCCATGGCCCGCCGGATCAGGGCAGTCGCCCCGCCCCGGCCCCGGAAGGAGCCGTACTGCAGGAGTTGGTTCTCCGTCATATTCAGCGTCTGGGCAAAGCTCCGCTTCGCCTCCGGATCCCAGGGATTGTCGAAGCCGTTCCGGTCGTCGTAGAACAGGATGCTGCGGTATCCCCCGGCGCTGAGGAAAACCTGGAGCCAGGGGCCCAGGCGCACGGCCTCGCCCCCGCCGGGCTTCCGGTAGATGTCCAGCACGTTCCCCTCCAGGATCAGCACGGGCTTGATGCGCCGGAAGATCTCCAGCTCCCGCTGCCATTTGGGAATCAGCTCGCTCATGGTCATCCCTCCCATGTTCGGGCAGTATACCACAATTCTCCCGCCGGGGCAATGGCGGATCCGGGGGTTGACTTTGGTTTCCGGGAAAGGCAGAATAGAAGAAAAAGGATCCCAGGGATCCTTCGGGAGGTCGGATACATGGAAAACCGGATCGAAAAAGAGATCGTCATTCTGCCCAGTCTCTGCGACGGCAGCGGACGGCTGGGGATCCCCGACGCTTTCGCCCTGTTCATGGATATCGCCTCGGAGCACGCGGAGGCCCTGGGCTGCGGCATCGGGGCGCTGGGGAAAAAGGGTTTGTTCTGGCTGACGGTGCGCACCCGGGTGCGCTTCTTCCGCCGCCCGGAGATGATGGAGCGGGTCCGCCTCTCCACCTGGCCGGAGGCGCCGGGACGGCTCCGGGCGGAGCGGAACTACCGCATGGAGCAGGCGGGGGAGCTCCTGGCCGCCGGGAAGACGGAATGGGCCGTGCTGGACCAGACCACCGGCCGTCTCACCCC
>CAMVBX010000116.1 GCA_947165825.1 uncultured Clostridia bacterium | reverse complement strand
CCACCACCCTGTTTGTGGATGCCGAGGGCAACATCATCGGGGAGACCGTGGTGGGCGCGAATCTCCAGGCCTACCGGGATACCCTGGATCAGCTGCTGGGCTGAGGCGGCGGAAAGCCGGACAGCCGGGCTTGTGCAAAGAGCCCGGCTGTGGTATACTATACAGAACGCCTGAGATGAGGAGGCTATGGAGATGAAGCTTGGCATCGTGGGACTCCCGAACGTGGGCAAAAGCACCCTGTTCAATGCCATGACCGGGGAAAAGGCGGAGACCGCCATGTACCGGTCCTTTGACGATAAACCCAATCTTGGGGTGGTGAAGGTGCCGGACAGCCGGCTGGACTGGCTGGCGGAGCTGTACCAGCCGGATAAGGTCACCCCCGCCACCATTGAATTTGTGGATATCGCGGGCCTGGCCCGGGGAGAAGGCACCGGAAACAAGTACCTGGCCGCCGTCCGGCAGACGGACGCCCTGGTGCACGTGGTGCGCTGCTTCGATAACGATGAGATCTTCGATGAGCCGGCGGACGCTCTGCGGGACGTGGAGGTGCTGAACCTGGAGCTGGTGCTGGCGGATATCGAGGTGGTGGAACGCCGCCTGGAGAAAGCCCGGAAGAACATGAAGGGGGACAAGAAATACAAGCACGAGGCGGACCTCTTCGAAGGACTCCTGGAGCATCTGAACGAAGGCAAGCCCGCCCGTACCTACCCCATCGCGGACGAGGATCAGTACTATTTCCTGGATGGCGGTCTTCTGAGCCTGAAGCAGGTGATCTACGTGGCCAACCTGAGCGAGGACGGCTACGCGGATCTGGAGCATAACGAGAATTATCAGAAGCTGAAGGCCTTCGCCCAGGAGCAGGGGGAACAGTGCATGCCCATCTGCGCCAGGCTGGAGATGGACCTGATGGAAATGCCGGAGGAGGAGCGGGAGCCCTTTCTGGAGGAAATGGGCATCAAGGAGCTGGGCCTCAACCGGCTCATCAACTGCGCCTACGACCTGCTGGGCCTCATGAGCTTCCTCACCGCCGGCAAGCCGGAGGTGAGGGCCTGGACCATCAGGAAGGGTTCCAAGGCCCCCCAGGCTGCGGGAAAGATCCATACGGATATCGAGCGGGGCTTCATCCGGGCGGAGGTGGTTTCCTTCGATGACCTGGTGAAGGTCGGCAATATGCAGGCGGCCAAGGAAAAGGGCCTGATCCGGAGCGAGGGCAAGGAATACGTCATGCAGGACGGGGATATCGTCCTCTTCCGCTTCAACGTGACCAAATGAGTTCCTATTCCGGCGGACGCATCCGGGCCATAGACGCCCTGCGGGGCCTCTGCGTGGTCCTCATGTGCGGCCACCATTTCCTCTATGACCTGGCGGCTTTCCTGGGCGCGCCCTGGTGGATCTTTACCAACCCGGTTCTGGACGTGCTGCACTATATCTTCGCCGGCTGCTTTATCCTGCTCTCCGGGGTATCTTCCCGCTTCTCCCGAAGCAACCTGCGCCGGGGAGGGAAGCTCCTGGTCGTGGCCCTGGCCCTCACCCTGGTCACCTGGCTGGGGGAGCTTCTGGGGAAAAAGCTCATGGGGCAGGAGCTGGGGATCCTCATCGTTTTCGGCGTGCTCCACATGCTGGCGGTGTGCATGCTGTTTTACGGCCTGACCCGGAAGTTTTGGGATAAGCTGCCGGACTGGTTCATGGCGGTGTTCTGCGTGCTGGCCGTGGCGCTCACCGCCCGGCTGGCAAACGGCGTTCCCGTGGAAGGACCGGACTGGTTTTTTCCCTTCGGCCTTATCGCGGAGGGGTTCTACTCGGCGGATTACTTCCCGCTGCTGCCCTGGCTCTTCGTTTTCCTCTTCGGCACCTGGCTGGGGGAGAAGATCCGGGAAGGGAAGCTGCCGGAGCGGTTCTATACCTTCAGCGTACCCTTTTTCCCGGCGGTGGGTCGGCATGCCCTGCTGATCTACATCATTCATCAGCCCGCCCTGCTCCTGCTTACCCTGGGGCTCGGGGCAATTCTCGGCATATTATAGGCGCAAAGCCTGTGATAGAAATACGATGGGTAGTCTTTCGTATGGACGCCCAAGGAGGTTTGTACACATGATCAACGTAACCCTGAAGGACGGCAGCGTGATCCAGGTGGAAAAGGGAAGCACCCTGCTGGATGTTGCCGGCAAGATCTCGGAGGGCTTCGCCCGGAAGGTCCTGTCCGCCACCGTGGACGGGAAGGTTCACGGCCTGCCCCTGCCCCTGGAGCATGACTGCACCGCCACCTTCCACACCTTTGAGGATGAGGGAGGCCGTCTGGCTTTCCGGCATACCTGCTCCCACGTTCTGGCCCAGGCGGTGAAGCGCCTGTATCCCGAGGTGAAGCTGGCCATCGGCCCCGCCATCGACGACGGCTTCTATTACGACGTGGACAGCGATTTCCCCATCACTCCGGAGATCCTGGCGAAGCTGGAGATGGAGATGCGCAAAATCATCAAGGAGAACATCCCGCTTATCCGGTATGAGATGCCCCGGCCCCAGGCCATTCAGTATATGGAGAGCCTGAACGAGCCCTACAAGGTGGAGCTCATCCAGGACCTGCCGGAGGACGCCATCATCACCTTCTACAGCCAGGGGGACTTTACCGACCTGTGCGCAGGCCCCCACCTGGTGAGCACCGGCAAGCTGAAGGGCAACGCCGTCAAGCTCACCAGCTGCACCGGCGCCTACTGGCGCGGGGACTCCAAGCGGAAAATGCTTCAGCGGATCTACGGCACCTGCTTCCCCAAGAAGGAGGAGCTGGACGCCTATCTGCAGCGGATCGAAGAAGCCAAGAAGCGGGACCACCGCAAGCTGGGCAAGGAGCTGGGTCTGTTTGCCTTCCGGGACGAGGCTCCCGGCTTCCCCTTCTATCTGCATAACGGCATGATCCTGCGCAACACCCTGATCGATTACTGGCGCAAGGTCCACAAGAAATGGGATTATCTGGAGATCATGACGCCCCAGATCATGCGGCGTACCCTGTGGGAGACCAGCGGCCACTGGGATCATTATAAGGACAATATGTACACCACCCTGATCGACGGGGAGGATTTCGCCATCAAGCCCATGAACTGCCCCGGCAGCATCCTGGTTTATTCCCTGGAGCCCCATTCCTATCGCGAGCTGCCCCTGCGCTATTCCGAGCTGGGCACCGTTCACCGGCATGAGCTTTCCGGCGCTCTCCACGGCATGTTCCGGGTGCGCTGCTTCACCCAGGACGACGCCCATATCCTGCTGGCCAAGGAGCAGATCAAGGACGAGGTCATGCGCATCGCCCAGCTCTTTGACGAGGTTTATTCCCTCTTCCGCCTGCCCTATACCATTGAACTGAGCACCATGCCGGAGGATCATATCGGCACGGAGAAGGATTGGGAAATCGCCACCAACGCCCTGGCGGACGCCATCACCAGTCTGGGCAAGAGCTATACCATCAATCCCGGGGACGGCGCCTTCTACGGACCCAAGCTGGATTTCCATATTGAGGACTGCCTGGGCCGTACCTGGCAGTGCGGCACCATCCAGCTGGATTACCAGCTGCCCGGCCGCTTCAATCTGGAATATGTGAACAGCAACGGGGAAAAGGAATGCCCCGTCATGATCCACCGGGTCGTCTTCGGCTCCATCGAGCGCTTTATCGGCGTCATCACCGAGCATTTCGCCGGGGCCTTCCCCCTGTGGCTCGCCCCGGTGCAGGTGAAGGTCCTGCCCATCACCGACCGGAGCGGAGAACGCTGCCGGGAACTGGTGAAGCTCCTGGATGAAGCCGGCTTCCGGGCCGAGGCGGATCTGCGCAACGAGAAGATCGGCTACAAGATCCGTGAGGCCCAGATGCAGAAGATCCCCTATATGCTGGTCATCGGCGATAAGGAAGTGGAGGACGGCAGCGTGGCCGTGCGTACCCGCTCCGGTGAGCAGCTAAACATGAGCTTTGCAGATTTCCTGAAAAAGATCACGGAGGAACGGGATACCAAAGCCCTCTGATTTTTCCGGCCATAGGCCGAGCGGTCCCTGGACACACTGTGTCCAGGGACCTTTTTCGTTTGGGAGGGATCAATATGAATCGGAAAAAGACCGCTGCGGCCCTGGCGCTGCTGTTTCTGCTGAATATCGGCCTCATCTCGGCGGCTCAGCGGGCGGAGGCGGCGGCATACCGACAGGGCTCCTCCGGCAGCGTCGTCACCCAGATCCAGAGGAAGCTGGCTGCAGAGGGGTATTATTCTGCCTCCATCGACGGGATCTACGGCAGCCGCACCGTCTCTGCGGTGCGCAGGTACCAGCAGGATCACGGCCTGCGGGTGGATGGCATCTGCGGACCGGAGACCCTGGGCGCCCTGGGGATCACCGTGAAGGCGGCCAGCAGTACGGAGAACAACGTGAATCTCCTGGCCAGGCTGATTTCCGCCGAGGCCAGGGGGGAACCCTACGTGGGCCAGGTGGCGGTGGGGGCGGTGGTGCTGAACCGGGTGGAGCACCCCTCCTTTCCCAACACCATCTCCGGAGTGATCTACCAGTCCGGGGCATTCACCTGCGTGACGGACGGACAGTTTCAGCAGCCGGTGGCGGAGAGCGCCTACCGGGCGGCCAGGGACGCCCTGAACGGCTGGGACCCCAGCGGGGGAGCTATCTATTACTTCAACCCAGCCACCGCAACCAGCAAATGGATCTGGTCCAGGCCCCTGATCCTCACCATCGGCAAGCACCGCTTCTGTGCCTGAAGGCAAACGGAAAGGCACCCCATTCCGCCCTGTGGAATGGGGTGCCATATTATTCTGCCTTTACAGTTTTGCGTTCAGCGCGCGCCGGGCCAGCAGGATGCCCGCAAGGGCAACGGCGGTTTCCGCCAGAACCGTGAGCCAGACGGGGCAGATCCCGAGGACAGCCAGCAGCAGGAGCAGAAGCTTCAGCCCCAGGGCGGAGAGGAAACAGAGCTTCCGGCTGCTTTTTCCGCTCAGCAGGGCATTCAGGATCAGCAGTGCGCCGCCGCGGCCGCCGGCGGCGGTGGCGATTTGCGGCTCTTGCCCGCAGCCGCCCAGGGCGGCGTACAGGTCTGTCTCTCCGGCGGGACCGCGGTCACCGCAGCCGGAGGCATAGAACAGGGTTTCCTCCGGAAACCGCTTTTCCGCGGCTTCGGCAGCGTCCCGGAAACGGTAGAGACCGCAGGCGGCGAGCTTCGCTTCCAGCTCGCTCTCCTCCGGTTCGGACTGCCCAAGACGGATGCAGCCGGCATATTTGCCGTCGATCCCGATATGCAGGGTATTCTCCCGATCCTTAAAGGGGAACAGCGGAAGACCGGCGCGCTGCATGAATTCCGCGCTGCCGCAGATGATCACGCGGCCCCGGATGCGGGCCAGAACGCCGAAGTCCCGCAGCTCCTGGTAGCGCTCCAGCAGATCCGGATCCGTCCGGCGCCCCAGCAGCTCGGCCAGGGTATCCCCCAGGTGGCTGGGGGAGCAGGACCAGGCGCAGGCGGCCAGCTCCAGCAGAACGGCGGGAGGAAACTCCTTCGGCTCGGCGCTCTGGATCAAAGCGTCTCCCCGGACCAGAGTATCCGGAAAATCGAAGCAGAAGAGCTTTGTTCCGCTCAGCCGGGAGAGAGAATCCCCCGTAAAGACTGCCCCATGCTCGCAGGCGTTCACCGCCGCGGAATAATCGCACAGGCCAAAGGACCAGAAAAGGGGAAGGACGTTTCCCAGGGCCAGGAACATGGCCGCCCGCCGCAGGACCGCCGGAACGCTGATCCGGGTGAGCAGCATGGCCAGGATGATGTACAGGGCGGCAAAGGCCAGCAGGATATAGGGCAGCCAGAGCTTCAGAAACCGGCCCAGGTCGCTCCCCGGCTCCGGATCCGGCTGATAATCCCCCACCCGGTCCCCCAGCTCCGTCAGTTCCTTCCGCCGGGTCACCATCCGCACCGCCGCGCTGCGCCGCCATTCCAACACATACTGCGCCAGCCGGTACAGGATCATGGCAGCCGCGCCGGCGGCGGGCTTCCTGGCACAGAGGCAGAGAATACAGGCCAGGACCAGAAGCAGGGGATACCCCGGACGCTTCTCCCGGACCAGCTCCTGCAGAATGGGCATGCCCAGGGGATAGGCGGCGGCCAGGAAGGAGAGGATGCAGAGGATCAGCTTCAGCGTTTCCCCCATGGGGATCAGCTTGGCAAAGAGCAGCAGCAGGGCCGCCAGAACCAAGGCCAGCGTCGGAACAGGCAGGGCGGATTTGCGGATCATAGACATCGTCCTTTCTCTTCAGCAGCAGAGGATGAGGCTTGCTCAGGTCCCCAGCAGGAAAACAGAGGGATCGCTCAGGAAGGTGGAAAGACTGTAATTGATGAGAATATCGTCAATGGCGTTGGCTTCGGCATATTCCCGCACGCTCCGGCGGAAATACCGCAGATCCAGCACGTGGATCTCGCTGAAGTGCGGGAAGAAGAAGGGCAGCTCGCAGTCGGAATAGGAATCCCGCAGCACCAGGAGCTTTCCGCCGGCGTTTCCGGTTTCGATCACCATGCTGGGGGTGTTGCCGCCGAAGAAATAGGCGTACTTATCTTTCCCCGTCAGCTTTTCTTCCGCGTAGACCGGGGAGGGGATCCCGGAATCCTCCCGATAGACGGTGATCCCTGCCGGATCCACCCAGCGGCTGATGCTGTCCGGCCGCACCCAGCGGACGCCGGAGGAGGAATATACCGTACCGTAGAATTCCTCCGTCACCGTTTCCGGCCGGTAGTCGGACTTCTCCCCGGGGGTCAGCCCCATGACCCGGGCGGTGGCCGCGTAGCCGTAGTAGGCGCCCAGGGTGGTCCAATGGTGATCCGTGCGGTAATAGACCTCCTCGTTTCGGTGCGCCAGCAGAGCGGAGAGGATATCCGCCGAGGCGCATTCCGCTTCCCCATAGATCCGCCGGATCAGCGCTTCCTGGTCTGCGGTGTTGGCGTTGGCGGGAAGCCGGTCGGACCAGACGGCGGCGGAGGAGGGGATCAGGGCCAGGAAGACCCGGGCGCCGGTGGAGCCGGTCAGGGTGTTTACCGCCCGGATGGCGGCGTCCACGGTCTTATCCTCCGGCTGGGGGAAGCGGGTGATGAGGGTATCCTCCCGGCAGAAGAAGACGTTGTTGTTTTCGGTTTTTCCCAGCGCCCGCTCCGTCCGGGATTTCAGGCTGATCCAGCTGTCCCGGAAGGGAAACTGGTCCGTGATGCAGTCCTCCACCCCCTGGGTGAAGGCGCCGGAAGCCAGAGCGGAGAGACGAAACCGGGGCGGCTGGGCCATGATGAATGTTTCCCCGCTGCTCGGCTGCAGGATGCTCGGCGCGACCTCTAG
>CAMVBX010000115.1 GCA_947165825.1 uncultured Clostridia bacterium | reverse complement strand
CCGCTCAATGAAATGCATGGTGTACCTCCCTCTTGCCCTCCCCGGAGGGCATTTATTCTGTTCTGATCTCAGTATACCATGGGAAGGGGAGAGGTGCAAACAAAATGCCCTGTCCCGCCGCTCTGGCGTCCCGGCGGGAAAAAGCGCAGTCATATCCGGGAGATCTGCGCCGGGGCGATCGATCCGCTGAAGGATCTCCGCTCGGGACCCGGAGGGCCACGGGGCAGGAGGAGACAAGGGAAAGAGAAAACAGCGGCCCCGGCATTCGCCGGAGCCGCAGCGGATATACGGGGGATTGGAACGTTACTGCAGGATCTCCTGGAGCTGGCTGGTATACAGCTCGTAGTACAGCCCCTTCTTCGCCATCAGAGCATCGTGGTTGCCCTCCTCCGCAATGACGCCGTCCTGGATGTAGAAGATCCGGTCGCAGTTGCGGATGGTGCTGAGGCGGTGGGCCACGATGAAGGAGGTCCGCCCCTTCAGCAGAGCGGCGATGCCGTTCTGCACCAGCCGCTCCGTGTTGGTGTCCACGCAGCTGGTGGCCTCGTCCAGGATCAGGATCCGGGGGTCGCTGAGCAGGGTACGGGCGAAGGAGATGAGCTGCTTCTGCCCGGCGCTGAGGCCCTCGCCCCGTTCCTTGGTCTCGGTGTTGTATCCGTCCTCCATCTCCCGGATGAAGTCGTCCGCGTGAACGGCCTTGGCCGCGGCGATGCATTCCTCGTCCGTGGCGCTGAGGCGTCCGTAGCGGATATTGTCCATAATGGTGCCGGAGAAGATGAAGGTATCCTGCTGCATGACGCCCATCTGCCGCCGGAGGGACCGGAGGGTGACGCTCTGCAGGTCGTGCCCGTCGATGCACACGCTGCCGTCGGTGACGTTGTAGAAGCGGGAGAGAAGGTTCACGATGGTGCTCTTGCCCGCGCCGGTGGGTCCCACCAGGGCGATGGATTCCCCGGCTTTCACGTCGAAGGAGACGTGTTTGATGACGGGGATGCCCTTTTCATATTCGAAGAGCACGTTGCGGAATTCCACATGACCGGCGATCTGGGGCAGCTCCCCGGCACCCGGGTTATCCTCCACGCTCACCGGCTCGTCCAGCACCTGGAAGATCCGCTCCAGGTAGCTCATGGCGTCCATCAGCTGGTTGTAAATATTGCCGATCTGCATGATGGGCTGCCAGAAGCGGTTGGAGTAGCTCACCATGGCGTAAATGGCGCCGATCTGCACCACGCCCTCCAGAATGAAGTCCTTCCGGAACCAGTACACCGCCGCGATATAGATGGCGCATTTCACGATCCGCATGATCATGGCGGCGATGGGATACATGCCGTGGGCCACGTAGGCGGCACGCAGCTTGTACAGCCGGTTTTCCTTCAGCAGGCCGTCGAAGATGCCGCTGTTCATCTCCTCCCGGGCGAAGGCCTGGGTGACCTTTGCGCCGTTGATGTTCTCCGAGAGGTAGGCGGTGACGTTGGACTGCTTGTTGGCGGCCTTCTGCCGGAAGCGCCGCTGCATGGGCTTGGTGAGGGCCACGTAGACGATGAACACCGGCAGGCCGGCCAGCACCACCAGTGTCATCTTGGGGCTCAGGGAGAGCATGAAGAAGAGGGTGATGACCAGGTTGATGAGGGCCAGAACGGCGTTGATGAGGCCGTTTGTCAGGAAGTCCGACACATTGTTCACATAGTTGATGACCCGGGTGAGGATCTTCCCATGGGGGCGGCTGTCGTAATAATCGAAGCCCAGCTTCTGCAGATGCTCGTAGACGTCGGTGCGCATGTCCGTGGTCATGCTCTGGCTGGTCCGGGCGCCGATGAGCCCCTTCCGCTTGTTGATGAAGATCACGCCGACGTTGATGATGAAGTAGCCCACGCCCAGGATAATGATGGTGCCGATGGCCTTGTGGCCCTGGGGGATCATGGTGTCGATGATGTAGGCCTGGATCCGCGGGACCACCAGACCCAGGATGCTGGCGATGACCGAGAGGACGAACATGGCGGCGATGGATTTTTTGTACTTCTTGACGTAAACCAGGCTGCGCTTGAACTGGGGCCAGTTGAACGGCGCATCCAGCTCCTCGTCGATATTATACTTGTTTCTGGCCATCAGTCAGCACCTCCTTCCGCCAGGGCGGCGTGAAGCGTGCCGTCCGCCTCCGCCTCTTCCAGACCGTGCTGCATGATGCAGGTCTTGTAGTAATAGCCCTTCTTCTGCATCAGCTGCCGGTGGGTGCCCTCCTCCAGGATGCGGCCCTTATCCAGAATGTAGATGTAGTCCGCCTGCTTCACGGAGGAGATACGCTGGGCGATGATGATGGTGGTGCACTTGTCCGGCATATCCGCCAGATGCTTCTGGATGTACTCCTCCGTCTCCATATCCACGGCGGAGGTGGTGTCGTCCAGGATCAGGATGGGGGCGTGCTTGGCAATGGCCCGGGCCAGGGAGACCCGCTGCTTCTGCCCGCCGGAAAGACCGGTGCCCCGTTCGCCCACGATGGTGTCGTATTTCTCCGGCATCTGGGAGACGAACTCGTCCGCGTCCGCGATGACGGCGGAGGCATAGATGTTTTCCATATCCGTATCCGGAACGCCGTAGGCGATATTGCTCTCCACCGTGTCGGAGAAGAGGAACACGTCCTGCATGGTGAGGCCGATGCTGCTGCGGAGCTTTTTCAGGGACCACTTCCGCACGTCCACGCCGTCCACCTCCACGCTGCCCTGGGTCACGTCCACGAAGCGGTCGATGACGTTCACCAGGGTGGTCTTGCCGCTGCCCGTGGAGCCCATGACGCCGATGACCTGCCCGGGGGCGATGTGCATGTTCACGTCGTCCAGCACCCGGGTGCTGCCGTAATCCAGGGTGACGTGATTCAGGTCCAGCCGTCCCTGCACCTTCTCGGGGCTCTCGTCCTTCTCCGGATCCTGGATGGCGATATCCATGTAGTACAGCTCCTGCACCTTTTCCGTGGAGGCCCGGAAGCGCTGGATATCGTTCACCAGCATGCCCAGCATCAGCAGGGGCTCGTTCAGGGTCCAGGCAAAGGTGAGGAAAAGGGTGAGGTCGCCGTAGGAGATCCCGCCGTTCTCCTTCCCGATGATCACCAGGATGGAGCCGACCACCAGGTTGATGACGGTGATGACGGAGGCCAGGGAGTCGATGATGGGACCGTACTTCAGCCAGATGGACACGGCCTCGATGTTCCGGGCCTTGTAGGCCTGGTTCTCGTTCTGGAATTTCTCCAGCTCGTAATCCTCCCGCACGAAGGCCTTTACAACCCGGTTGCCCGCGATGTTCTCCGCCACCACGGCGTTCAGGTTGCTGAGCTGTTTACGGGCCTTTTTGAAGGCGGGATGCAGCTTCTGCCCCATCTTGTTGGCGGCGATGGCGGTAAAGGGGGAGACCGCCAGGAGGATCAGGGTATACTTCCAGTTGATGCTCATGAACACCGCCAGGGCCACGATGAGCATCAGGATGAACTCCACCACCCGGGGAATGACGAAGCTCAGACTCCGGCTGATGACCTCCACGTCGCCGGAGCACTTGTTGATGATGTCCCCGGCCTTGTTTTCCCGGTAATAATCCGGGCCCAGGGCCATGAGCTTGCGGAAGAGCGCCCCCTTCAGGTTCACCACCGCGGATTCCGCCGCCTGCTCCGCCAGGATGCTGGTGAGGTATCGGCAGGCGGAAAAGGCCAGCCCCACCAGGACGCTCAGCCCCAGCATGGGGAATAGGCGCTCGAACTGCTGAGGCATCAGGATGTCGTCCACGATGTCCTTGAAGATGTAAGGCTCCCAGGTCATGAGGCCGACGCCGGCAATGTTGAAGAAGATGGCCAGGATCAGTCGGTATTTATACCTGCCCATCCACCCAAATGCCCACTTGTACTGCTTCAAATCTCTCTCACTCCGTTTATCTTCATTTACTTAATCATCCTTTACCCGGTCCTTCAGCTGATCCAGATAGAACTGAAGGGCGAAGAGGATCCCATCCACGGCGAATCCGCCGCAGCCCTCGTCGGGCTTCATCTCGGCGCATTTCAGGGAGCCATACTGCGCGGCGAACCGGTCCATAAAAGCCTTCCGCAGGACCGGCTCCTCCTCCTTGGGGAATACCTCGCCGAAGTACAGCAGGCCGGCCTCCAGCAGACCGCAGTTGGGGCTGTCCTTCGGCAGCCGCGGGATCAGATCCCCGGCGTGATTCTCCCGGATAAGCCTGTCCAGAGCCAGAAGCGCCGTCTCCCCGCAGGATTTCTGTTGGGCGAAGCAGTCGGAAACAAACTGCTTCAGGGCCTGGATGACGCCCAGATCGAAGCCGTCCTGCTCCTGCTGGATGCCCCATTCCCCCTGGATCTCCCGGTACCGGTCGAACAGGGTCTGAGCGAAGCGCACCCGTTTCCGGCTGCTTTCGAACCGGAGATACTTGGGGTTCAGATCCCGGATCCTGACCCGGTCCAGCCCATCGGAATCCTTCAGGATGCGGGCCAGGCGCAGCGCCCGGTCCGGATCCGCCGGGGCGTGCTTCCGGATAATATCCGCCATGTATTTGTCCCCGACGGAATGGGCTTCCACGCCGGCCATCATGAGCTTCAGTTCCTCCCCGGTCCGCCCCGTGAGCGATGCCAGCTTCAGGGAGGAGCGGTACCCATGGGCGTTGTCCAGCCAGTCGCTCTCCCGCCCGGTATCGTGGTAGGAGCACATGTCCATGAGCAGGGCGGTATCCGCGCCGTCCAGCGCCTCCGCCCGGGCGCACATGGCGCCGTGGACCATGGTGCGCTCGATGTGGCCAAGGCCGTGGACGTGGCTCTGGTACAGCACGTCCCGCTTCAGCCTTCGCAGAGCGTTCAGCAGGGCTTCCCCGTAGGGTGAAGCGAGCAGATCGTCCACCCGCCGCTGCTCATCGCCCCAGTCTCTGCGGCTCAGCAGGGCGAGCATGGGGCTGCTGCGGTCTTCCATAAGCCTGGTTCCCTCCTTGCTCACTCAAGGGATATATGGAGTTTATATTATATCATCTGAAAATGTCCTTTGCAACATAAACTTGACAAAACCCTGAACGCACCATATGATGAGCGGGAGGAAAGTACCCGAGGAGGGCTGTCAATGAAAAAGATCTATACCATGGAGGAAGCCATGGATCTGATCCGGGATGGGGATACCATCTGGGTGAATGCCTTTGCCGCCTGCGCTTCCCCCGTGGATCTGAATAAAGCCATTACCCGCCGGTTCCGGGCGACGGGGCATCCGAAGCACCTGACGGTATACAGCGCCTTCAGCTTTGCGGAGTGGAAGGAAGGCAGCGAGGTGGAGGGCTATATCTGCGAGGGCGGTGTGGACTGCGTTGTCATCGGTTTCTTCGGCAGCCTGTACAGCACCGTAAAGGCCATTCAGGAGAACCGCATCGAGGGATACAACCTTCCCGGCGGCGTCATGAGCCATATGATCCGGGCCGCCGCCTGCGGACAGAAATCCCTGTTCACCAAAATCGGCCTGAACCTGTTCGTGGACCCCCGGAACGGCCAGTATCGGCTGAACGAGCGCTCCAAGCGCACCCTGGTGCATCTTGCGGAGGAAAACGGGGAGCAGGGGCTGCTGTACGATATTCCCAAGGTGGATATCGCCCTGCTGAAGGCCACCTATGCGGACGAGCGGGGAAATATCACCTTTGAGAATGAAGCCGCCAGCATCGACTGTCTTGCCGTGGCCCAGGCCACGCACCGGACCGGGGGCAAGGTCATCGTCCAGGTGAGCCGCATCGTGAACAGCCATATGCTGCCCCGCACCGTGAACGTGCCCGCCGCCCTGGTGGACGCGGTGGTGGTGGTGCCGGACCAGAAGCAGCTCACCAACGTCAGCGGGTTCTATGAGTATATCTGCGGCAAATACGTGCCCACCGGAAACATCCTCAAGGCCTGCCGGGATGAGATCAGCTCCCGCATCGGGGAGACCAGCCACCGCACCGCCCTGCACCACGCCATCGCCAAGCGGGCCGTTCAGGAGCTGCGGGAGAGGCAGATTGTGAATATCGGCATCGGCATCCCGGAGCTTATCGCGGAAGAGGTGCTGGAGCGGGGCATGCTGGATAAGGTCCACCTTTCCGTGGAATCCGGCCATACCGGCGGCTACCCCCTCAGCGGCATGGGCTTCGGCGTCTCCATCGGACCGGACTCCATGATGGACATGGCACGGCAGTTCGATTTTTACGAGGGGGGCGGTCTGGATATCTGCTTCATCGGCACCCTCCAGGTGGACGCCAAGGGCAATGTGAACGGCCACCAGGCCCCGGGGAAGCTCAGCGGCATCGGCGGCTTTGCCAACATCAGCCAGACCACCAAGAAGGTGGTGTTCTGCTTCACCTTCACCGCCGGCGGGCTGGAGGGCACCTTTGACGGGAAGAGCGTCCATATCACCCGGGAGGGGCGGAACAAAAAGTTCCTGGAGACCATCCCCACCCGGAGCTTCGCGGTGGAGAACGCCATGGCCATCGACCAGGAGGTGCTGTACGTCACGGAACGCTGCGTTTTCGGCCTGACGGAGGACGGGCTGGAGCTGCGGGAGGTGGCCCCTGGCATCGACCTGCAGAAGGATATCCTGGACCAGCTGCCCTTCCGCCCGAAGATCGCGGCGGAGCTGAAGGTCATGCAGTTCTGAAAAAGTCGGAATCGGGAAAATTCCGGATTGACAAGCCCGATGATCTGTGTATAATAGAAAGGCTGGTACGGTGTACCAGCCTTTATCCTTGCCTGCGTCAAACGCAGGCCGGAAGACCATAAGGAGGTGCAAACATGGCAAAGATCCAGGACAAGTATGAGCTTCTCTTCATCATCGATCCCAACAAGAGCGAGGAAGAAATCGCCGCCCTGACCGAAAAGTTCAAGGCGCTGGTGGAAGCCAACGGGACCATCGATGAGATCGAGGACTGGGGCAAGCGGCGTCTGGCTTACGAGATCGAAGACCGGACCGAGGGCGTCTATGAACTGATCAAGTTCACCAGCGGCCCCGAATTCCCCGCTGAGCTGAAGCGTATCCTCGGCATTACCGATGGCATCCTGCGTTCTCTCGTCGTCAAGGCGGAGGGCTGAAAATGCTGAATCACATCGTGCTCATGGGCAGACTCACCCGGGATCCGGAACTGCGGCAGACCCAGTCCGGCGTCAACGTGGCGAGTTTTACTCTGGCGGTGGACCGGGATTTTCAGAGCCGTGACGGCGGCGAAAAACAGACGGATTTCATTGACATCGTGGCCTGGCGGAACACGGCGGAGTTCGTTTCCAAGTGGTTCACCAAGGGCCAGATGGCCGTAGTCTCCGGCCGTCTCCAGATCAGGGATTGGACCGATCGGGAAGGCGGAAAGCGCCGCAGCGCAGAGGTCGTGGCGGACAACGTCTATTTCGGAGACACCAAAAAGAGCCGGGAGGGCGGGCAGCCTTCCGGCGGCAGGAGCGGCGGTTACAGCGACTATGACGCTCCCGCCATCAAGACCGATTTCGAAGAGGTCGATGACGACGGCGACCTGCCCTTTTGATCGAAATAAGGAGGAGTAATCATGGCGAACATGAACGGCGGCGACCGGGCTGAGAAGACGGCTAGGCCGCGCAAGCGCAGGAAGGTATGCCAGTTCTGCGCGGATAAGGCGACTTTCATCGATTATAAGGACGTGGCGAAGCTGCGCCGCTTCATCTCCGAGCGGAGCAAGATCCTGCCCCGTCGGACTACCGGCACCTGCGCCATGCATCAGCGCGAGCTGACCACCGCCATCAAGCGGGCCCGTCAGATCGCCCTGCTGCCCTACGTGA
>CAMVBX010000114.1 GCA_947165825.1 uncultured Clostridia bacterium | reverse complement strand
TGCAAAGTCGTATGATGAACAGATGATCCTGCCGCCGTTGGAATGCCCCAGAAGATGGGTTTTCTCCACCCCCAGGACCCGGAGGAACTCCCGGGTAAAGGCCGCGTAATCCGCCGCATCCCAGGGTTCCGGCGGCTCCGGCGTTTCCCCGAAGCCGGGAAGCTCCGGGATCAGTACCCGCATATGCCGGGCCAGGTGCTCCCCCAGTGCCTGGTAGAGACTCAGATTCGTCCCCCAGCCCTGCAGGATCACCGCCGTCTCCGGCCCGGAGCCCAGGTCCAGGTAGTTCACCGGGATTCCCGATACGTCTGCCCGCATATCGCCGCTCCCTTCCACACAGAAAAATTCATTGTATTATATACCTTCCCGGTTCGGATTACAATTCCGCAGGCGGAAAATCCGGCGGAAAAGGAACGGCTCCGCTTCCCCCTCCGCAGTTCAACTCCCTTGTTTTTTTCTCCGCAAAGGTTTACACTATAGCGTATAGAATATAGGAGTATGTCCTTTGAACGGGGAGGCGGCAGAATGGCGGAGTTTCAGCGGGTACACAGCCTGGGTATCCGGGGCGTACACGGCTATGCCGTCACCGTGGAATGCTATGCCGCCGGGGGCGTCCAGCCCAATTTCGACCTTGTCGGCCTGCCGGACGCGGCGGTACGGGAGGCCCGGGAACGGGTGCGCGCCGCGGTGAAGAGCGGCGGCTTCCGCTTTCCCCCGGGGCGGGTGATCGTGAACCTGGCCCCGGCGGATACCCGCAAGGGAGGCACCCTGTACGACCTGCCCGTATTTCTGGGGATCCTGGCTGCCACCGGGCAGCTGGAACCCCTGCCGGAGGACTGGGGCTTCATCGGGGAGCTGAGTCTGGGGGGTGAGGTGCGCCCCATCTGCGGCGCCCTGTCCATGGCTCTGGCCGCCCGGGAGGCAGGACTGAGCAAGCTTTTCGTCCCCGCGGCCAACGCTTCCGAGGCGGCGTACGCCAGCGAGGTGGAGGTCATCCCCGTTACCAGCGCCCAGGCGCTCATCGATCATCTGCGGGGGGAGGAGCTGATCCCCCCCGCCGCCGTTCCGGAGCCCGCTCCGGACGGGAACGGCCCGGATTTCTCCGAGGTAAAGGGCCAGGAGGAGGCAAAGCGGGCGCTGGAAATCGCCGTGGCCGGGGGCCACAACATCCTCCTTTCCGGCCCTCCCGGCTCCGGAAAAAGTATGCTCTCCCGCCGTCTCCCCTCCATTTTCCCCGCCATGACCAGGGAAACCCTGGAGACCACCATGATCTGCTCCGTGGCGGGGCTGACGGACCGGCAGCACCCGGTCATGACCCATCGGCCCTACCGCTCCCCCCACCACACCGTCTCCAGTGTCGGTCTGGCCGGAGGCGGCACGGATCTGCGTCCCGGGGAGATCAGCCTGGCCCATAACGGCGTGCTGTTTCTGGACGAACTGCCGGAATTCAACCGCAGCACCCTGGAGGTACTGCGCCAGCCCATGGAGGACGGGGAGGTCACCATCTCCCGGGTAAGCGGAAGTGTGAGCTATCCCAGCCGTTTCATGCTGGTGGCGGCCATGAATCCCTGCCGCTGCGGCTGGTACGGGGATCCCTCCGGCCGCTGCACCTGTACCGAGGGAGCGGTGCGCGCCTATCAGCAGCGCATTTCCGGCCCTCTGCTGGATCGGATCGATCTTTTCGTTCAGCTTCGGGCTCTGGATTATGAGGAGCTGCATCGTCGGCAGCCCGGGGAGAGTTCCCAAACCATCCGCAGCCGGGTGGAGGCCGCCCGGGAAAGGCAGCGGGCGCGCTGCGGCGCCGGACCCCAGGTGGAGAACGCCCGGCTCAGCGGCGATCTGCTCCGGGACGTCTGCCGTCTGGACCGGCAGGGGGAAGATCTGCTCCGGGCAGCCTATCAGCGCCTGGGGCTCACCGCCAGGAGCCACGACAAAGTCCTGCGGGTAGCCCGCACCATCGCAGACCTGGCGGGCAGCGAGTGGATCCAGCCCGGCCATCTGGCCGAGGCTCTGCAATACAGATCCCGTTTGTGGGTGTTATAGGCAACAAGCCATTTTCAGAAAAGGAGTGTCCGCAACATGAAAAGAGGCCTGACCCTTCTCCTTGCTCTGCTCACGCTGGTCTCTCTCTGCGCCTGCTCCGGCGGAAACGCTGTTCCCACTGCGGCGCCGGAGACCGAAAAGCCCGTCGTCACCCTTTCTCCGGCGCCCACGCCGGAGCCCACCCCTGAGCCTACGCCTGAGCCGATCCCCCAGATCGTCATGCCCCTCTCCGCAGAGGAGTTTGCGGGTTACAGCTATCCGGAGGCGGAAAAGAAGCTCCGGATCCTGGGCTTCACCTCTGTCGAGCTGAAGGAATACGCAGACCTGACCTCCAGGGAAGCGGATAAGAACGATATCGTCCGGGGTATCACCATCGGCAATTCCTCAGCCTTCCAGGTGGGAGACAGCTTTGCCGCCGATTCTCCCGTACTGGTGGAATACCATACCCTGCGCACAGCTGCCGTCCCCCTCTCCCCCGCCGAGATCGGTGCCGGGGAACCCGAGGCGCTGGCCAAGGCGTTCTCCGACGCGGGCTTCATCAACGTCCGGACGGACGTGGTGGAGGATCTGGAGGATGGCGCCTCCGCCGCGGTGACCGCAGTTGTGGGCGGCAGCCGGGATTACAGCAAGGGGGATCAGGTCCCCTTCGACGCGGAGATCCTCATTCTTACCCATGTGCCCAAGCCGTCTCATGATCTGCCGGTACTTACGGCGGAACAGGTTTACGCCGCCTGCTCCCCCTCCGTGTTCTACATCGAGATTTACGATCAGAACGGCTGGTGCACCAAGACCGGCAGCGGCTTCTTCCTCACGGAGGACGGGATCGCCGTCACCAACTACCACGTGATCTCCGGCGCCGCCTATGCCGAGATCACCGCATCCGATACCGGGGAGATCTATGAGGTGCTGGGCGTTTACGATTACAGCGTGGACGAAGACTGGGCCATCCTCCAGGTGGAGGGGCAGGACTTCCGTCCGCTGACGGTGGGCAGCCCGGAATACAACGTGGGCGGCGCCACCGTATACGCCATCGGCAGCCCCCTGGGACTCCAGAACACCATCTCCGTGGGGATCATCTCCAACCCCCACCGCTGGGACGGGGGCGTGGATTATATCCAGATGAGCGCAGCCATCTCCTCCGGCAGCAGCGGCGGCGCCCTGCTGGACAAGTACGGCCAGGTCATCGCCATTACCTCCGCCACCTACACCGAAGGGCAGAACCTGAATCTGGCGATCCCGCTGACCTATCTGGCGGACGCGGAAGTGGAGAGCTGGACTCCCCTGACCCGCAGCCAGGTTGGCCCCAGCGGCGTGCTGACCCTGGCGGAATCCCAGGTCCGGCTGTCCATCGGCGGGGAATTTGACCTGGGCCTCACCGCCATCGAGCAGAACTGCACCGGTGTGTCCGTGCGCTACGCCATCGGCAGCGAGGGCATAGTCAGCTGCGAATGGCTGGGCTGGCAGGGAGACGACAATACCCTCCGCATCACCGGCCTTTCCGCCGGCAGCACGGAGATCACCGTCTATTTCCTCATCTCGGAAACCGAGACCATCCTGGATTCCAAAACCGTTCAGGTAACGGTAGCTCCTGACGGAGAGCCGGACATGGTCGGCGAGGGCGTGGAATTCGAGGTGGACGTGGAGTACCTGAGCCTTTCCCTCTTCGCCGGCGGAGAGATCCACGTCCATGCGGTCTATGAGCCGGATGACGAGCATACGTACGTCAGCTGGTACGCGGACGATCCCAACCTGATGAACTGCGAATGGAGCGATTGGGACGAGAACAACGACACCATCCTCTACGTGAACCCCGTGAGCGCGGGCAGCACGGCCGTCACCATCGCCTATTGCCACGATGACGGCAGCCTGCTGGCCATGCAGACCGTCCAGGTGAACATTTTCTACGCTGCCCTGGAGGTCTCCGAGGACGAGATCGGCCTGGCGGAAGGGGAGGATTACGAGATCACCGTGACCATCCGCTCGGACAATCCCGGTCTCCATACCCTGCGTTACGAAATCTACGGGGAGGATATCGTCTCCTGCTCCTGGGGTGCCTGGAACGAGGACGGCATCTCCTGTCCCCTCACCATCACGGGTCTTCAGCCCGGCGAGGCGGACGTGGAGATCAAGCTTCTGGACAAGGACACCAAGCAGTTCCTGTTCAGTGTGAGCATCCCCGTATTTGTAGAATAAAACCGGAGGAACGCCTCATGAAGATCGTGATCGCAGGCTGCGGCATGGTGGGCCGGGAGCTTACCCAGCGTCTCTCCCAGGAGGGCCACGACGTTACGGCCATAGATATCAACGCCCGGCGCATCGAGGAGGTCGGAAACCTTTACGACGTGATGGGCGTGGCGGGCAGCTGCGCTGCCCTGGGCGTTCAGGTGGACGCCCAGGCGGACAAGGCAGATCTGCTGATCGCCACCACCGCCTCGGACGAGCAGAACCTGCTCGCCTGTCTCATTGCGCGGAAACTGGGCGCGAAGCATACCATCGCCCGGGTCCGGGATCCGAATTACACCCGGCGGCAGGAGCGGACCGGCTCCCTGCTGGACTTCCTTTCGGAGGAACTGGGCCTCAGCATGTATCTGAATCCCGAGTTCGCCGCGGCTTCGGAGATCTCCCGTCTGCTGCGTTTTCCCACCGCCCATCGGGTGGACGTGTTTGCCGGGGGCCGGGCGGAGATCGTGGAGATCACGGCGGAAGCTGCCTCACCGCTTCCCGGCCTCCTTCTTCGGGACCTGAGTCGGGAATTCGGCCGGGTGCTGGTCTGCGCCGTGCAGCGGGGGGAGGAAGCCCATATCCCCGGGGGAGATTTCCGCCTCCAGGCGGAGGACCGGATCAGCATTACCGGGGAGCCTTCGGAGATCGCCCGGTTTCTGCGCCGCCTGGGTATCCAGAAGAAGAAGGCGGACCGGGTGCTCATCGTGGGCGGCGGACGGATCGCCTACTACCTGGCCAGCAGTCTTGCCGGCGCCGGGACCCGGGTCACCATCGTGGAGAAGAACGAGGACCGGTGCAGCGAGCTTTGCGAGCTGCTGCCGGGAACGGGGATCATCCACGGGGACGGGACGGATCATGAGCTTCTGGGCGAACTGGGGGCGGAGGACATGGATGCCATCGTCGCCCTCACGGATTCCGACCAGGTGAACATCATCCTGGGCCTGTATGCCGCCTCCCTGGGGGCGGCCAAGACCGTAGTGAAGGTAAACAGCGGCAATCTCATCGATCTCAGCGAGCGTTCCGGCCTGGGAAGCGTCATCTCCCCCAAGCACATTACCGCCAACATGATCCTCAGCTACGTGCGGGGCATGAACGCCGCCAGCGAGGACAGCAACGTGGAAGCTATCCACAGTCTCTGCGGCGGCAAGGTGGAAGCCCTGGAGTTTTCCGTGGGACGGGAGGTGGAAGGCCTGTGCGGCGTTCCGCTGAAGGATCTGAATACCCGGCCGGGCCTGCTGGTGGCCTGCATCATCCGGGGCGGCAAAGCCCTGATCCCCGGAGGCACGGACAGCCTCCACCGGGGAGATCACGTCATCGTGGTCACTGCGGAACAGGGCCTGGACGATATCGGCGATATTCTGGAATAAGGAGCGGACATGGAAACAAGTTTTGGATTCCACCCCGGCGGGGCAGACCTGACCCGGGAGGCGGCCCGGTATGCCGGCTGGAAGGCCGGGGACCGGATACTGGACGTGGGCTGCGGCGACGGGACCTCCATGCGCCTGCTGCGGGACGAGCTGGAGCTCAAGCCCGTGGGCTGCGACCGGGACAAGGCGATCCTGGCCCGGGCGAAGGAACTGGACGGGACCCTGCAGCTCCGGCAGACAGACGGGATGAGTCTGGATTTTCCCTCCCTGTACTTCGACGGAGCGCTGCTGGAGTGCTCCTTCTCCCTGATGAACCGGCACGACGAGCTGCTTCATGAGCTGTACTGCATTCTGAAGCCCGGGGCGACCTTCGCCATGACGGACCTGTACTGCATCAACCCCGATCTTGACCGGGCGGACGAAACCTTCTACGAGGCGAAGCGCATCCTCAACACCCCCAAGCAGGAAAACGACTGCAAAACGGCGGACAGCATCCCCTCGCCTTATCTGCTGGACGGGATGTTTGTCATCGATAACCTGCTGCACGCCATCCGGGACACCGGCTTCGAAATCACCCTTTTCCGGGACCGGACGAAGCAGCTTCAGGATTATTACGCCCAGCTGCTGTTCGACTACGGCAGTCTGGACGCCTACTGGGAAGCCGTTCTGCCCAAGGGCTGCCAGCCCTTCTGCCGGGTGGTCCCCGGAAAGAACTGCGGCTATTTCCTGCTCACTGCCCGAAAGGAATCCAAATGATCGGCGGGGTGGTCCTGGCCGCGGGCTTTTCCAGCCGCATGGGCGCCTTCAAGCCCCTGCTGGAGATCGCGGGGGTCCCCGCCCTGGCCCGGTCCATCCGCTGTCTGGCCTCCTCTGCGGACGAAGTGGTGGTGGTCACGGGAAACCGGGCGGAGGAGCTGACGGACCTGATCGGCCGGGAGGGGGCGAAGGCCCTGTATAATCCCGACTTTGCCCGGGGGATGTTCACCTCGGTGACCGCCGGCGTCCGGTATTTCGCGGACCGGGGAGCGGAGGGTCTGCTGCTCCTCCCCGGGGACTGCGCTGCCGTTCCCCGCCAGGCGGTCCGGGAGCTTCTGGTAAACGGGGGGAACGATTTCGCCGTTCCGGGATACGAAGACAAGCGGGGGCACCCCATGTGGGTCCCCGCGCGCTTTTTCCCGGAGATCCTGGCCCATGACGGGACCGACGGCCTGAAGCCCATTCTGGCCCGCCGGGGGCGGAGGATCCTGCCCATGCCCTTCCCCGGCACCGTGGCGGATATGGACCTGCCGGAGGACCGGGATGCCCTGGAGGCCCTGCTGAGCCGCCCCGGGCTGCCTGAGCTGGCCAGGGGGAGACGGCTCTTCCTCCTGCGGCACGGGGCGACGGTCCTCCATGCGGGAAAGGTCATCATGGGGCGGTACGACGCAAAGCTCTCCCCGGAGGGCGCGGCCCAGATGGAGGCCGCGGGCATCGCTCTGGCCCGGCTGAAGCCGGAGGCCCGGCGGATCTATACGAGCCCCCTGAGCCGTGCCAGGGACAGCGCGGCCATCCTCAGCCGTCATCTGGGGCTGGAGACGGAGGTGCGGGAAGATCTGCAGGAGCTCTCCCTGGGGGCCTGGGACGGTCTGCTTATCGATGAAGTGCGCCGCCGCTGGCCGGAGGCCTATGAGCGCAGAGGACAGGAGCTTATGGCTTACCGCTTCGATGCAGACTGCGAAAGCTTCTATGATCTGGAATATCGGGCCGGGGAGGCCCTGCGGCGGATCCTGGCGGAGGACGACAGCCGGGATCTCATCCTGGTGACCCATGCCGGGGTGCTGAAATGCCTGTACGGCCTCCTCAACGGTCGGGATATCGACTGGGCCTTCTCCCGATTCAACCCCATGAAGGGGGAAATGACCCTGATCCGGGGATAGTCTCCCCAAGCTTTCCTTAAGGGGCGAGCCTTTGCCGCAATGCCGCGGCTTCCCCGGAAAGGGACCTGCTGAGGCGGATACTGATCAGACCGTTTTGATTCAAAACGTGAATTGGGTACCTGTCTGACAAGATTGGCCAAATAAGAAACGGACTGTTGTTTTCAGCAGTCCGTTTTTTATTGACAAACATCCGATATCATACTATGAATAGCTACGTTCCCGGCAGAGGACCATTCACGTGTTTCTCTGCCGGGAA
>CAMVBX010000113.1 GCA_947165825.1 uncultured Clostridia bacterium | reverse complement strand
GCCGCCTCCCGGATCGTTTCGCTGTCCTCCGGCCCGCATACGGCAACGACATGCGCGCCATGGGTCTTCTGGACATGGAGCCAGATGCTGTGCTTTTCCGCATGGTGCAGCGTGAGCCAGTCATTCTGAAGATTGTTCCTGCCCACTTGTATCAAAGCTCCTGAGGAGGACAGAAAGCGCATAGGCTGAGGAGCGGGCTGCTTCTTTCGTTTGTTCCCGTTCTCCCGAAGATACCCCTGCTCTGCCAATTCTCTGCGAATCTCCGCCAGATCCTTCTCCCCCGCAGCCAGGCTGAGCTCTTCCAGCACGCTTCCCAGATACTGCAGCTCTTCCTCCGCATCCCGAATTTGTCCCGCCAGGACCTTTTCCGCATTCTTCGCTTTGGCATAAAGCTTGTAATAATGGGCGGCGTTTTGCTGCGGAGACAGTTTCGGATCCAGGGGAATGCGGATCGTTCCGCCTTCCTCCGCATAGAAATTCTCCGCCTCCAACTCACGCATTCCGCGGTTCATGCGGTAAAGATTCGCCTTGATCAGATCTCCCCACTGCCGCCAGATATCCCGATCTGCAGTTGCCCGCTGCTCCTCTGTCCGGAGGGTCAGCTTTCTCGCCGCTCTGTCCCGGCGGGTCCTGACGAGCTTCACCAGGGCCTGACTGCGCTGATTCTGCCGCTCCAGGCGTTCTCTTTCCGTATAAAACGCATCCAGCAATGTGGAATAGTCCGGAAATACCTCCTGTCTGAGCGCAGTGCCGTACTGCTGCAGAACCGTACAATAAATGTCGGCAGGCTGTTCGCCCTTCCGGATCAGGACAGGCTGAAAGGTCTCCCGTATCTCCCCCAACGCCCGCAGGATCGCAGCGCCGCTGAGCTTGGAGACGGGGCTGTCCGAAGCGCCGGTGGCCCGGCAAACCAATTCCCTGGCCAGCAGGGGGGAAACCCCAGCGGCAGCGGATACCAGCCAGAGATCCCCTGGCTTGCTGCCGTCTTCGGATATCAGAAGATGATCCAGTTCCGGTGCGGTCATCTGGAAAAGATCCGGTTTTTCCGGTCTGGGAGGCAAGACATAGTAGAGGCCCGGAAGCAGCTGCCGTTTTGCGCTCTGCTCGGCATCGATCCGCCGGAGACAGTCGATGATCCGGCCATCGCCGTCAATGAGGATCAGGTTCGCAGCCCGACCAAGCATTTCTACGGCAAGGGTTTTTTCCGAAGGAACACCCATCTCATCCAGGCAGGCAAAGCGCATGAGGTACATCCGGTCCATATCCGGCTGCTCCAGAGCGATGAGTCTGCCCCCGGTAAGGTGCTTGCGCAGCAGCATGCAGAACATGGGCGGCTCGCTGGGGTTCTCCCTTCCGCCAACGGTTACATGGACCCGAGCCGTACCGCTCCCGGCGCTTACCAGGACGCGGCATGGTCTGCCCGATCCGCGCATCGCCAGAAGGAGCACGTCCTTTTCCGGCTGCTGGATCTTGTCGATCCGGCTCCCCAGGAGCCGGGTCCGAAGCTCTGCTGCCGCAGCGGAGAGGAATAGGGAATCAATCGGCATAACATCCCTCCAGAATCATGCGGAACAGGGCGCTCACCCGCTCCGTTCTGCCCAGAAGATACAGGTAACCGAACAAAGCTTCCAAGCCGGTCGCTTCATGATATTCCCCTACCTTTGCATGCTTGGGCACCGAGTTCACCCGGGCGTTTCTCCCGCGGTGAAAAACCGCCAGTTCCTCTTCGGAAAGGCTGGGCAGGATTTCCTGCATATCCCGTGACTGGGCTCCCGCGTTCACCATGGCGACCGCTGCCTGATGCAGCCCCGCGGAGGTTTCGCTTCCCATCTCCGCCAGATACAGCCGAACCAGCAGTTCAAACACCGCATCGCCCACATGGGCCAACGCAAGACTGCTCATGGCGTTCACCTGCGCCTTGGACATAACCGGCTGCAAATAATTTCTGTCAGCCATCTACGAACCATTCCCCTTCCCGGCGGAACAGCATTCCGTCTGCATAGGGTTCATTTTCCACCATGATCATGACCCCCTGGTAGTTTCCGACGCCGATCGCGGTAGCGGCCAGCGCTTCCGCAGCCAGCGTGCGCTGTCTGTTGTTTCCGACGAGGAATTCCCGACTCACCCGGATCACGCAGTTCCGCTCCTGGGCTTCTACCCCCAGCAGTCTGGTCCCTTCCGGAATTGCGCTGCGGTATCCCCAGGTGTGATCCAGGGAAAGCAACAGTTCAACGGCACGTCCGGTCATGGAAAGGGCATCGGGGAACTCCTGGTCGCCAGTGGGAACCGGTACCGCAATCAACTTGCCGTTTGCCGCCTCCAAGTACAGATCCACCACGAACCAGCCCCATTTCATCAAAACGGGGTAAGTAAATTCCTCCGCCTGAGAAAGCGGTGCAGACAGCCAGATCAAAGCATACTTCTCCAGGCGCTGTCCTTCCACGGTGATCTGCACCAGGTCCACCCCGGGAAGAGACGTCATGGTATTAACCAGCGCATAAATCATCAGCCGCTCAGCTCCGGGAGACGTCGGTCTTCCCGCGTAATACTCCCCGGAAAGATCCACGGTACACAAACCGCCGGAGATCGATACGCCGCGCAGTTCTGTGCCCGCCGGGGTGGCAGCCGCCGCATCATTCCTCTGGGGACCGCGGAGCAGCTCTTCCGCCGCATACTCAGCCAGCGGCTTATCCTGCGCGATGGTCAACTGTCTGCGTTCGGGCAGCAGGCAGCTTCCGTCCGCCGCCGGGAACCAAAGCTCCAGTTCCGTCTGATAATCGTTTTGGCTCGTGCTTTCCCACAGCAGGATATCCTGCGTAAGTCCCGGTTCCACCGGTCTTCCCTCTACGGAAATGGTCACACGATCCACATCCTCGAGGCTGCAAAGAGTCATCACCAGGCAGCAGCGCACGAGTGTTTTCTGCACCGGCGTCAGCTCCAGATAGGAAGCCGTCAGATCCACCGTGATCTGCCGGTCTTCCAGACTGTATGTATTGATACGCACATCCGAAGGAAAGGCGGAACGCATCTTCGTCTTCTCCTCTGGATCCTCCGTCAGGCGCACCAAGGCCTCGTGGAGAAGATCTCCGCGGTGTGCGGCGGTATACGTGACCCTGTCTACGGCACTTCCGCCTTCCAGGCCTTCAGCAGGGGCAAGATAATATACGTCTACTTTGGGTTCGTTTCCGCTGTTATCCATCGAAGTACAGCCAGTCATGAGAAGCAGAAGCAGCAAAAGCACAGTCCATCGCTTCATGTCCGCTCACCATGCCCTTCCGTCTTCAGCAAGGGAAGCGTCACGGAGAAACGCATACCGCCGGTTTCCCTGCGCTGTGCGCTGACCTTTCCGCCATGCTTTTCCACCGTTTCCTTGACAATGCTCAATCCGAGGCCGCTGCTCCCCTCGTCCCCATTGGTCCGTGACTCGTCCACCCGATAAAACCGATCGAAAATATGGGGCAGTTTTTCCTCAGGTATGCCGATGCCTGTATCGTCCACCAGGAGGCAGGCGTTCCCTTCCAACGGATACAGAAGCACACGCACCTGTCCTTCCGGCACATTGTACTTAATGGCGTTTTCCACCAGATTGAAAATCACCTGATGCAGCTCATCCGCATCTGCCATGACCATACAGCCGCGGTCAAGCCGGCTCTCCAGTTTGACTTTGCGCTCCTGGGCCAGAGGTCGAAGCATTTTCAACGCCTCCTCTGTCAGACGCTGTAGATCCACCCGATCCTGCTTGATCTCATTGGGATTATGCAGCCTGGTGAGCTCCAATAACCGCTGAGTCACCCGGCGGAGACGTTCAGCCTCCCGACCGATATCATAGACAAACTCCCGCACGGTATTCATGGGCATTCCATCGGTCTGAACAATGCTGTCCGCCAATAGCGTGATCGCCGCCAGGGGGGTTTTCAGCTCATGCGAAGCATCGGAAACAAAACGCTGGCGCATCGTCTCCGTCTGCTGGAGGCGGTCTGCCAGCACATTGACTTCCCGGCTCAGTTGTTCCAGCGTGTCGCCGCCCCGCACGCTTGCTCTCGCCCGGTAATCTCCTTCCCCGAGACTGCGCATCGCGTCGAGGATCGTCCGTATCCGCCCACTCATCAGCAAGGAAAGGATCACCGCCAGCAGGAGTGCCGCAGCGATCACGGCACCGGAGACGCGCCCCAGGGTATTTTGAAGATCCGTAACCAATGCTGCCTGTTCTGCATCGTATTCATACAGATATACCGCACCGATGGTGCTGCCCCGGGTCACAACGGGAACGCAGGCCTTTCCGGTAAGAACGCCTTCCCTTAGTTGGGCATTAAACACGTTCTTCCCTTCCAGGGCGAGGATCACCTCAGAAAACAGCACATAACGCCCCTGGCTCGATGCGCCGTCCACCGAGTCATAAACAACGCGGGCCTCCTCATCCGTAACGATTACGCGAGCGGCTCCGGCCTCATCCAGGAGTTCCATGACCTTCTGCACTTCGTCCGAATGGAGCGTGTTCAACGAAGAAAGCGAAGATGCGATCAGGGAAGCCTGGTTCTGCATGGTGCTGTACTTGCTCTCAAAAAGCAGATCCCGATAACGGACTACGGGAATGACATTGATGAAGGCCAGACTGAGGAGGATAACTGCAAAATAGCTTACAGCGTATTTCAGCTGTAAGCCATATTGCAGCATCAGTTTTTTCCACTTAATCCTTAAAGTAATAGCCGACACCCCACTTGGTCATGATCTTCTTGGGAGAGGCTGGCTCCATTTCCATTTTTTCTCTCAATCTGCGGATATGCACGTCCACCGTGCGGATATCTCCCTGATACTCCGCTCCCCAGATCAGCTTCAGGAGATTTTCCCGACTGTAGACCTTTCCGGGATTCCGCATGAGCAGCTCAACAAGGTCGAATTCCTTGGCGGTAAGCTCAACCTCCTGTCCGTCCCGGAAAGCCACCCGGCATTCCGGATCGATGCGAACGGTACCACTCTCCAGAATTCCGCCCTTATCCTCCTCATCTTTGGTTCCCCGTCGCCGAAGAAGCGCCCGCACACGGGCCTTCAGTTCCAGGATGTTGAAGGGCTTCGTTACATAGTCATCCGCGCCGTATTCGAAACCGATGATCTTGTCGGTATCCTCACTGCGCGCGGTAAGCATGATAACCGGGACCTTGGAAAACGTGCGGATTTCCATGCAGGCATCCAGGCCGTTCATCCGGGGCATCATGAGATCCATGATGACCAGATCGATATTTTGGTTGCGTACCTTTTCGACCGCTTCCACGCCGTCATAAGCGGTCTCCACCTCATAACCTTCATTTTCCAGGTTGAATTTGATTCCCTTCACCAAGAGCTTCTCGTCATCCACAACCAAAACTCGCATCAATTACCTTCCTTTTCTTTCTCTTTTCTCAGTCCACGGTGATCCTGTCCCGTAGAGCAGCATAAGTCTTCTCGTTAATACCGTTCACACTGGTGATCTCGTAGGCATAGCGGAACGGGCCGTTGGTCCGCCGGTATTCCACGATTCTCTCCGCCAGAGCCGGTCCGATACCGGGGAGCTCCGCCAGTTCCCCGACGGAAGCCGTATTCAAATTCAGGCAGTCCTTTGCTGCGGGTGAAGGCGTCACTTCTGCAAACGACGCCCGTCCGACTTCAATGGTCAGAGGGCCCATTCTTTGCCGCAGGAGCATACGGCCAAGAAACAAACCGACAGCCAGGCAAAGGATTCCTACCAGCGCCAACAGGCAAAAATGCTTCAGGATCCAAGCAGCTTTGCCCGTTTGCATTGCAATACGCTCTCCTTCAAGGCTTTTTTCCATTCATATATAACAATATCTCATAATTCCACTTGCAATTCAAGCCCCATCTTTGCTATATTTACATTAGATTAGCATAATTTTTTGGTGATTGCCATGAACAGAACCAGACATTTTTCCCTGCTCCCCTTGCTGATGGCTGTGGTTATCCTTCTGCAGCTCTGTTTTCCGGCTTCCGTTTCGGCAGCGACCGAGCCGCCGCAGGTGGATGCCCGTGCCGCGGTGCTGATGGATGCGGAAAGCGGCGATCTGCTCTATGCGCTGCAGCCGGATGATCCCGTCTACGCCGCAGGACTCACCGTGATGATGACCGCTCTTCTGGCTGCAGAGGCTGTAGATGCCGGGGATATGGACTATGCGGATATGGTCGAAGCCACCGATTCCGTACTGACCGATATTTCTGCAGATGCGGCGATCCAGAACATCCAGCCTGGGGAGAGCATGAGTCTGCAGAACTTGCTGTACTGTGCTCTGATCGGTTCCGGCAGCGATGCATGCAACGTTATCGGGACCTATGTGGGCGAAGGCAGCCTTTCCCGCTTCGTGGATCGAATGAACTCCAGGGCAAAAGAGTTGGGCTGCCGGAACACGACTTTCGGCAACACCCACGGTCTTCCCCACTCCGGTCAGCAGACGACCGCCCGGGATATGGCCCGTATCGCCGCAGCCTTTGTCAAACACGATGAACTGATGAACATCGTCAATACGATTTCCTATGAAGTCCCCGCGACCGATTTTTCCGGTACCCGGTATCTCAACAACACCAATTATATCCTGCGTTCGGATTATACCCGGTATTACTATTCCTATGCCAGCGGTATCAAGAGCAGCTATACGGATGAAGCCGGCTTCTGTCTGGCCTCCGCTGTAAAAACGGATGAATCCTATGTGGTATCCATTGTTCTGGGCTGCATTTCCAAGGAATCGGACAGCGGGTTTACCGATATTCAGAGCTTTGTTCAGACGCGCTCCCTGTTCCAATGGTTCAGTCAGAATTACGGGCTGCGGGAGATTGTGAATCCCATGGCTCCGATTCATGAGGTGAAGGTCGAGTTGGGCGAAGGCTCCGACTCCGTCGTGGTATGCGCAGATGGCAGTCTGTCCCTCTTCCTCCCTAATGATCTGATCATCGCAGACCACTATAAGCGAAACGTCAAGATTTACAGCGAGCAGCCCGGCGCGGAACCCCTGCAGGCTCCGGTGGAACGGGGTCAGGTTCTGGGCGAGATGACCGTAACGGATGATGAAGGAAAGGTCTATGGGCCCTTCAAGCTGATCGCCAATACCAGCGTCACTGTTTCCCGGTTTTCTCTGCTCCAGCAGAAACTGAAGGATACCTTCTCCAAGCCCTTCTGGAAGTATGTTGTCTGGGGAATCATCGGGATCATCGTAATTTATATTATTCTCGTGGTCCGGTACAATGTGATCCGGTCGAGACACCGGCGGATGCGCCGGAAACAGCGCCGGGAGGAAGCGCAGAGCAGCTCTGACCGCTGAAATGTTCCCCGAATTTTCCAAGGAAATTATTTTTCGTTTTCCCTTGACAAATCCGCAAAAGCGGGTATAATGACAAGCGTGTCTAGCGGGATTGTGTAAGGGTAGCACAGCGGACTCTGACTCCGTATGTGAGGGTTCAAATCCTTCTCCCGCTGCCATTTGAGTGAAAACCGCTCAGCCGCATGGCTGAGCGGTTTTCCGCATAGTTAAGCGGTATTCCGGATCTTGGGAGGGAGACTTTGTCTTTCAAAAAAGAAAGAAGTTTATCATGCCGAAAGACATTTTTCTCCGAAAACGCTAATGAAAACGTCAATGAAAAGCGGCGTCATCTGCCCGTAGGGGGCTGCCATTATCACCGCTCGTCCATTTCTTGCAATACTCTTTCCCCTATGTTATCCTTGTATGAACCTATTCCCATTCGGGCCAATTCCGGTCCGTATTCTGAAAGAAGGGCGGCGATCAAGCATGAACACGAAATTCCCTCACTTGTTTACTCCCCTCCGCGTGAAAAACGTACTCCTGAAAAACCGGATCATGTCAGCGCCGAAGATGCTTTTTCAAACGG
>CAMVBX010000112.1 GCA_947165825.1 uncultured Clostridia bacterium | reverse complement strand
CCGCCAGGGCAGTATCGTACATGGACCGCAGGCGCTCCTCCTCCGGGTCCGTCCGGCTCATGCCGGGGTCCACCGGGGTCAGGGTGGGATAAAGCAGATAATCGCTGCTCCGGTCGTAACCGCAGACACTGCAGCGGTCGCCCCGCAGATCATTTCCGCATTTCGGACAATACATGGGAATTCCTTTCTCTTTTTATCGCTTCCGCGCGGCGGGTCCGGGCAAGGCTCACCCGCCGAAATGGATCTCCGGGGCATCCAGGCCGGTGTCCACCACAATGCCGACGGCGTCCCATTGCTCCTTCGTGCCGACGTAGTAAACATCCGTAAGGGCGGAGCAGATGCCGAAGGCGGAGTTATCGATCTCCGTCACGCTCGCCGGGATCCGCACCGTCACCAGGCCGGTGCATTCGTAGAACGCATAGTCCGGGAGCTTCGTCACGCCCTCCGGAATGGCGATGGCCGCGAGACCGGTACACGAACAGAACGCATACCTGCCGATGGCGTTCACGCTTTCCGGAAGCCGGACCTCGGTCAGACCGACGCAGTCCCGGAAGGCATACGGACCAAGCGCCGTCACCCCGTCGGGGACGGTATAGCTGTCGGTCTCCTTCCCCGCCGGATACCGGACCAGAAGGGTCTTATCCTTGCTGAACAGGACGCCGTCCACCGAACAGTAAGCGGAATTCCCGTCGGAGACCCGGATCTCCTTCAGCTCTGCGCAATCGGAAAACGCCTGCGGGTCGATCGCGGTCACGCTTACCGGGATGGTCACGGTGCTCACCGGGCTCCCGCAGAAGGCATACGACGGGATCTCGTCCTCCCAGCCGAATTCGATGCTGCAGCCGCTTCCGACAGGTCCCGCGCTGGTCAGGAGTGTGCACCCGCTGAACACCCGTATGCTGCTGAGGAGGGTCACGCTTTTGGGGATCGTCACGCCGGTCAGAAGACTGCAGCCATCAAAGGCCCCGGGGAATAGCTGTTTCACATCGGGAGGGATCGTATAGCGTCCCTCCCGCCCCTCCGGACACCGGATCAGCGCGTCTTTATTCTTCTTGAACAATACGCCGTCCCGGGAGCAGTAGGCAGGATTCCCGGAAGCAACATAGATCTCCCGCAGGCCGGAGCATTTCTCAAAAGCAAAACCGCTGAGATGGGTGACACTCTTGGGGATCGTCACGGCGGTCAGGCCGCTGCAGCCCTCAAAGGCGCCGGATTCGATGCTCGTCACGCTCTCCGGGATCGTCACGGCGGTCAGGTCGCTGCGGTTTAGGAAAGCCCGGTATCCGATCGCGGTCACCGGATGACCCTCCAGGGAGGCGGAGACGGCAAGCGCCGTTTTGCTCCCGGTATACCCGGTGATCGTCGCATTCCCGTCGCTGTCCAGCTTGTAGGTATAGCTGGAGTCTTCGTCCGGTTCGGTCTTGACCGGCGTCGGCGTCATCGCTTCCGTCGGATCGGGCTTCTCCGTATGGGTGGAGACGGAGGAGCCTTTGCCGCCGGGGGAGGATGTACCGCCGTCCCTGCCGGGGAGGATCACCTTCCACAGGAGCAGCGCCACGGCGGCCAGGGCGACCACCCCCAGCAGGGACCCCAGGAGGACCTTCTTTCTCCCATGCTTTCCCGGTTGGGGCTGCGTCACGGGCTTTGGCTGAAGCTGGGGCTGTATGGGCTCGGGGGCGAGCGTCCGGGCAGGACCGGGCCGGGACGCGGGGTCCAGCGTGACCCCGGGGGCCTTCAACGGCGGCGGACCGGGCTGAGGGGCCGGGGCCCCGCCCGTCTCCTGCCGCGGCTGCGCGGCCTGTTCCAGCCGCCGGGCCATCTCCCGGCACAGGCGCGCCCGCTGGGCGCTGTCCCGCCAGCCGGGTTTCCCCATCTGCTCATACAGGAGGGCGGCGGCGGAAAACCCCGCCTCCGTAGACGCCGCCTGCTCCACCGCCAGGGCGGTCTCGTACATGGACCGCAGCCGTTCCTCCTCCGGATCTGCGGAGGCCGCCTGCGCAGCGGAGACGGGGGTCAGGGTGGGATAGCGCAGGCAGTCGGCGCTCCGGTCGTAACCGCATACGCTGCAGTTCTCCCCCTGCAGTTCGTTTCCGCAGTTGGGACAGTACATGGTGGAAGATCCTCTCTCTCTCAGCCGGTCGGGTCAGCCCGCACCCGGACCGCTGCCTTGCCGGGTCACGCTCCGGCGGCTATGACTCAGTTCCCTGGGGACGCCTTTGCGGAATCCCCCGGATCCGCGATGAGATACCCGTTGGATACCCAGCCGAATTGCCCCGCATAACAGACCAGGGACCATTTCCCGCCTTCGCTTTTTGCCGCGGCGCCGACCCTGGCGCCGTCGGGCACGGTGCCGATTTTCGTATAGGAGGTTCCGGGGCCGGAGCGCATGTTCACCCCGTCCGCGCCGGATATGGCGACCGTATACCAGATAAACTCCCCATAGACGCCGCTCTCCCCGGGAAGGGCCTCCAGCTCCGGATAGCGGGACCGGTCCCGCCAGGCTTCCACGGAGTCCGGGGCATACCCCTCCACCCGAACGTAGCAGATCCGGGTGCAGCCGTCCAGGACGGCGAAGATGCGGGTATCCCCGTGGTTCACGGCGGTGACCAGGCCGTTTTCATCCACGATGGCCACGGCCGGATCCTCCGAGCGCCAGGTGATCTGCGCAGGATCCTGCCCGGGGGAAACCTCCGCGGCCAGCCGGAAGGTATCCCCGGGATCCGCCAGGGTGAGCTCCAGCCGATCCAGGGCAAGGGAGACGCCCTCCGTTCCCTGTCCGTCGGCATCCGGATCCGCAGCCTTCAGGAGCTCCGCCGCCGGAGCCGGGGTAACTGCCGCTTCCGGAAAGGCCCCCGGCAGACCGTCCGCGCCGATCATATATTTGCCCAGGTTCCAGCCGGAGACGTCGCAGGGCGGATACCCGTCATACCCGCCGGCAATGACCACCGTCCCGTCGGCCTTCAGACCGGCGGTCTGGTAGTATCCCGCGGTTATCGCCAGAATGTCCGTCCATCCGGACACCCGGTCTTCCCCGAAGTAATCGCTTCCGGTGGAAATCACGGATCCGTTCCGCTTCAGCCCCGCGGTGTGGGTGAAGCCCGCAGACACCGCTATGATCCCCTTCCAGCCGGATACGCTGCACTGGCCGGAATCGTTTTTGCCCACGGCGACTGCGGTCCCGTCGGCCTTCAGTCCCACCGTGTGCATCTGTCCCGCAGAAATGGCGACGATGTCCCGCCATTCCGAAACCTCGCATTGGCCGTAGTCATTCTGGCCCACGGCGACCACGGTCCCATCGGCCTTCAGCCCCACCGTATGGCAGCCGCCCGCGGCGACAGCCACGATATCCCGCCATTCCGATACGCCGCACTGGCCATAGTCGTCGATGCCCGCCGCCGTCACGGTACCGTCCGCCATCAGCCCCACCGCGTGGTGGTTTCCCGCAGATATGGCTGCGATTCCCCGCCAGCCGGACACGTCGCACAACGGCGGATAGGAGTCCACTGCGGTGCCGTCCGCCATCAGCCCCAGCGTATGGTTGAATCCGGCGGATACGGCCACGATATTCGTCCAGTCGGATACCTGGCACTGTCCCAGCTCATCGTAACCCACAGCGAGCACCGTGCCCTCCGGCTTTACCCCAACCGTATGGGCAGCCATGCTCAGCCGCTGTCCTCGTCTTTCCGCGGCCTCCATTTCCCCGCGCCGCAAAGCCTCGTTTCGCTCCGTACCGATGCCGAGCCTCGGCAGGACCACCTTCCACAGCACCAGCGCGATGGCCGCCAGGACCAACAGGCAGAAACCCGCCCGTATCCTTCTCCTTTTCTTCAGCCTTTTCTTTCGTTCTTCCGCCGCGGCCCGCTGCCGCCGCTCCCGTTCCCGGCGTTCCCGCTCCTTGCGTTCCCGTTCCAGTTGTTCCCGGCGTTCCCGCTCCTTGCGTTCCCGTTCCAGTTGTTCCCGGCCTTCCCGTTCCAGCTGTTCCCGGACTTCCCGTTCCAGGCGCTCCCGGCCTTCCCGCTCCAGCTGCTCAAATTCTTTGGTGATATCTATGCCGAACTTGTCAAATCCGAGGGTGTCCTCGAGTTTTTTCCGCTGCTCCCGTTTTTTCTGCTCCCGCTCCTTCTGTTCCCGTTCCTTGCGCTCCCGCTCCAGCTGCTCCCGGCGTTCCCGTTCCTGCTTTTCCCGGAGCTCCCGCTCCTTGCGTTCCCGCTCCAGCTGCTCCTTGCGTTCCCGCTCCCGGCGCTCCCGTTCCCTTTGTTCTTGCTCCAGGCGTTCCTGCTCCTGCTTTTTCAGCTGGCGGGCTTTATCCCCGCACCGGCGCGCGCGCTTTTCGCTGTCCCGCCAGCCGGGCTTGCCGATCTGTCTGTACAGCCGGGCGGCGGCGGCGAAATCCTCCTCCGTGACGGCGGCATTTTCCTTCTCCAGGGCATTGTCATACAGGGAACTCACGCGCTTCCTCTCCCGGTCGCTGCGGCTCGCCTTCGTTCCGGGTTCCACCGGGGTCAGGGTGGGAAAGCGCAGGGCATCGCTGCTCCGGTCGTATCCGCATACGCCGCAGCGGTCCCCCTGCCATTCATTTCCGCAATTCGGACAGAACATCTCCCGACCTCTCTATGTCTGTATCGGTAATCTTCCGGCTCTTACCGGAATCAGAGGCTGCGGATCCGCGCCTCCCGCAGGAGTTCCAGGCCCAGCTCCTCCGCCATGCCCACCGCCTTCGCTTCGCTCCCCGGGTCCGTGACCCATTGGGGCTGATGGGCGTCGCAGCCCAGGATCACCGGACACCCCTCCCGGGCGGCGATCCGCCAGAAACGCGGATCCGGATAATGGCGGTTCTCCCGGATGCCCAGGAGATTGATCTCCAGGGGGGTATCCGTATCCCGGGCAGCCCGGCAAAGCCTTTCCATCGCCCGTTCATAATCCGCGTCCGCCCCGGTGAACCGAAACAGGTCCGGGTGGGCGAAATAGGTAAACAGGCGGGTCTCCATGGCCTCGATGCTCTGGCTCACATACCGATCCAGCTCCGCCGCCTCCGGGCAGGGAATGCCGCAGTAACGGTCCTCCACCTCATTGCCCAGGAAGTGCTGCCCCAGGATCATGTACCGCACGCCGCCGGAGCGCAGAAGCTCCAGCAGCCGGGGGAAATACTTCGGATAATACTCCGCCTCCACCCCGGGGATGATCTCCAGTCTGCCCCGGTACTCCTCGCCCAGAGCCCGGAGGGAGTCCATATACCCCGGGAATTCCTCCAGCGCCATGCGCATGGGATGGTTCCGGGGACCGATATCAAAGAAATCATAGGGCGTATGGTCCGATACGCCCAGGGTGCGCAGCCCGGCCTTCACCGCCTGCTCCGCGTATTCCCGCTCACCGCCCTCCGCATGGCCGCAGCGGTAGGTATGGGTATGATAATTCGCAATCATGGCTCCGGTTCCTTCCTCGTTTTCCAGATAGCGTAATCATACCACGGAGGAAATGCCGGCGCAAGGGATGGAAACGGGGCTGCCGCGTTTTGCGGCAGCCCCCAGGATCCTGTTCAAGCCAGGGAAGGGATTGGGTTCAGATAACCCGGAACTCGACGCTGGCCATGGTGGACTCCGGCTGATAGTTCAGACCGACCACCAACAGGCTGCCGTCGACCTCCTTACTGTATGCGATGGCCCGCCCCATCGACACCTGCTCCGGATTGGTGATGTCAAACCCGTTTTCATCCCGGATGAAGCGGATATAGGAGTCCAGGAACGCTTCCGCCTCGTCTGCCGTCTCAAAGGTCAGGTACAGAAGCAGGTCCATCCGGTAATCCTGATCATACATCGCCTTGGCAAATTCCCGATGATCCTTGCAGGCTTCGCAGGCGCTCAGGTCGATCTCCGGGAAGCCTGTGTCAGCAAGCCTGCTCTGCACCTCGGCGGGCGCCACGTAATCCTCGGTTTTGAACAGCAGCGAAAGGGTCTCTCCGTCCTCGTTGAACACATACTTGAAGGAATTCTCTCTCTCCAGGGTGGCGTATTTGTAGAAGACGTCTTCATCCATCAGGCCGGCGAACCGTGCCGCCTCTGCGCCCAAAAGCGCCTCGACTTCCTCGTATTCCCCGCCGTCAACCGGGTACATGGGCTCAAAGCCTGCCAACGAGGCAATGTAGCTTTGGATATACGCCTCGGCAGCCGCCCGCTCGTCATAGTGCAGCTCCACAAAGAGCCCCAGGTCATAATGGAAGAAATACAGCCAGGATTCCGTCATCTCATACGCCCGGTCCACGGCGGAAACCAGAGAAAGCCGGCTGCTTTCCGGAAGCGCGGAGTATCCCCTGGCGGTAATCTGCCCGTTGATCTCCTCCAGGGAGGAATACTCGGGGAAATCATAGTACTTCTTCGCCAGGATGGTGACCCCATCATCGTACTCCATGCAGATGGAGGAATAGCTCTTATACTCCTCCTTCAGCAGGAGCCGGTACTCCGTATTCCCGTCCTCCGCTGTCACGGGGGTGAAGCCGAGACTCAGCAGCTTCTTGGCATAGGCCTGCATATCCGCCTCGGTGGCTTTGCAGTCCCGGATCCGGATCAGGTCCTCCATCAGCACGGAGTTCTGGTCAAAGGTAAAGGCATAGGTGGCAAAGTCCGGGAAAGGCACGGCGGTTTCCCCATACCCCTGCTGGAAAAGCGCATTCAGATGCACGGTGTTCCCGCCCCACGCCGTGGGCGCTTCGGGATACGCCCGGTTGGGATCCTTCATCCAGGCCTCCGCCCGGGCATCGGCCTGGACGCCGCCGAAGGTGATCAGGATATCCACGTCTGCGAGATTGGGGTACCCCTCGCTGAAGGATGTCCGCAGATGGGCACAGGTGGGATCCTCCTGATCCAGCTCCAGAAACACGTCCTGCATCCGGGACATATTCATTTCGCCGATGTTGGCAAACAGCTGTACCAGGATTTTGACCTCATCCTCCTTGGAGCGGAAGACCAACGGATTCTTGGGGTCATTGTAGAACAGCTCCCAGATATTCCCGCCAGAAACAGCGATCCAGCGGCTGGGCAGCCGGGAAGCAAACCGTTGGAGGGAGGTCCCGTCTGCGGCCAGGTCCATCGCCTTGCCTTCCTGTACGAAGGAAAGACTGCTGACGCCATCCTCGCCCAGAAGGCCCAGGAAGGTTTCATTCCCGTTCACGGTCATGACAGCGAAACCGTCATAATCGACGTCGTCATACCGGATGTCCCGGGTATAGTACACCAGGTCTTCAGAGCAGACGGCGGCCTTTATCCCCTCTTCACATTCGATGGTATAGTTCCCGGCCTCGATCTTAGCCAGGAAGTTCTCCATGGCCGCTTCCGAGATCTCAGCGGGGGAACGGGTATCGGCGGGTTCCGTCGAGGTCGCCGGCGCGGGGGGATTCTCGGGCTCCGGTTGGGGTTCCGCCTCCGGCTCGGTGCCCAGGTATACGGTGCGGGTATCCTGGTCCCAGTCCACGGACATGCCCAGGGCAGAGGCCACCGCCCGGACGGGCACATAGGTGGTGCCCTTGTAGATCACGGCGTCCACCGTCTTGCCGTTCACATCCTTGGGCTCCAGCTTTTCCCCGTCGATGACGATCTTCGCCCCGACGAAGACGCTGTCCCAGGTCACCGTACCGCCCGAAGCCAGGGCGGGAAGGGCCAGACACAGCAGAAGCACCGCGGTGAGAAAGCCCAGCAGAAAGGATCTGCATTTTTTCATGTTTCTTCTCCTCTCATTTTCTCCTCTTCATGATCTGTCGACCAGATTGCAATGCAGAAATATTACCATATTCTGAATGAGAGCACAAGCGTTTTCGGTCAACCGACCGCGCAAAAAACCGGGCTGCCGCAGAGGCGGCAGCCCGGGCAGACTGTAGACAAACCCGAAAATGGAACGAAAACGGGAAGGAAGATAGCGCGA
>CAMVBX010000111.1 GCA_947165825.1 uncultured Clostridia bacterium | reverse complement strand
GCCGGGTGTTTCCCCATCTGCGTTTGGAGATACTCCACGGCAAAATGAAAGGAACGGAAAAAGACCGGGTTATGCAGGCGTTTGCCTCAGGCGAGGTGGACATTCTGGTTTCCACCACCGTGGTCGAGGTGGGCGTAGACGTGCCGAATGCCGCCCTGATGGTCGTGGAGAATGCGGAGCGATTCGGCCTCAGTCAGCTTCATCAGCTCCGTGGTCGTGTAGGCCGCGGAAAACATAAAAGCTATTGTATCCTGATGCAGGGTTCGGATGGCGGTGATGCGGAGGCCAGACTGAACGTGATGGTCAAATGCAGCAACGGATTCCGGATTGCCGAGGCGGATTTGAAGCTCCGCGGGCCGGGGGACTTTTTCGGCCAGCGGCAGCATGGATTGCCGGAGCTGCAGATTGCCGACCTGGCCAGTTCCCTGGATGTGCTGAAATGGGCACAGGAGGAAGCCACTGGACTGCTGGCCGTTGATCCGGATCTGAAAACCTGCCCGGTGCTCCGGGATCGGGTCAGGAAAATGCTGGAGAGCCAGTTGGGCGCATAGGGGAAATCAGAATGCGGGGATGGATCGTTGCCATATTTGCTTTGCTGGGGGCGGGGTTTTCCGCCTGGCTGAGCGACCGCTGTATCCTTTCGGAGGAGCGGAGCATTTCCCTGTTTGCCCCCGTGTGCTGCGCGGCATGCGGCCGCAGAAGGGAGATCTGGGATCGGGTGCCCTTGCTCAGCTGGCTGCTTAACGGAGGGAAATGCCGGTTTTGCGGAGCGATCCTGTCCGGGAGGGAGCCGCTGATCACCTTTTGCACCGTAACGATCTGGATGCTGGGGCTGAGATTGTGGCTGCCGGAGGGTCAAGCGTACGCTTTGATTCGAGCGGTGACAGGATCAGCCTTGCTCTGTGCGGCGGGACTTTGCTGGATCGGCGCTTCTGAAAAACCGGTATTGCTCCCGATTTTGATCTGCACAGGAGTATCCGGGATCCTGCTTCCCGATGGGATCAGCATCGGCAGCCATGCGATTGGCGCAGCAGGCTTGTTTGCTTTCGGAATGATGATGAGACTGCTGCCGAAAAGATTCAGAGGGCCGGATAGATTGCGCTGGGATACCATACTTTATCTTGGCTTTACCGGACTTCTGCTGGGTTGGCGCGGGTGTTTTTCCATTTTGCCTGCAGCTGTGATGATGAGATTCCTGTTCGCGCTTTGCAGGCGAAAGCGGGAAACCAGTCCAAATGCGGGTAAAGTCAAGGAACCTGTATATGCAGATCCGACACAGGGGCACTTCACAAGCTCACTTTGCCTTACCGGAGCTGCTGTGCTGGCGCTGGCCTTTGGCAGACCGCTGATGGATTGGTATATCGGCATTTTTGCACAGATCGGATGAGAGAGGAAAACAATGGGAAAACCGGGGGAAAAAGTGGATATCGCAATTATAGGCGGAGGAGCCTCGGGAATGATGGCGGCTATCGCCGCGGCTGAACAAGGCGCAAGGGTGACCGTCTTCGAGCGGCAAGCCCGGCTGGGACGGAAGCTGGCGGCTACCGGAAACGGTCGGTGTAATCTGAGCAATACCCATACGGACCTCTCCCGTTACCACGGAGAAGAAAGCGGCTTTTGCAGAAGCGTGCTGGAGCAGGAGAACACAGTGCGGAGCCTGAAACGCTTTCGGGATATGGGTCTCCTTACGGTTGAGAACGAGGATGGGCGCATTTATCCCATGTCGGACAATGCGGGAAGCGTTGTAGACGTTCTGCGGTTTACCCTTGAGGCGCTGCATGTCCGGGTAAACTGCGGGTGTCCGGTAAAGAAAGTGAATAAAGTTTCCGGAGGATTCCTTCTTGGAATGGAGAACGGTCGGGAAACAGCGGATCGCGTGATCGTTTCCTGCGGCGGAAAAGCAGGCGGAAAACTCGGGGGTGTCGGAGACGGTTACCGGATACTGGAGGAGCTTGGGCACCGCTGTACAGCACTGCGTCCTGCGCTGGTCCAACTGCGGACAGAGGGGACACTAACCCGGGGATTGAAGGGCGTTCGCACACAGGCACAGGTTTACCTGCGTCATGGAAAGCGCATAACCGGGATGGAGCGCGGCGAGGTTCAGTTTACGGAATACGGACTCAGCGGCCCCGCTATCTTTGCGATTTCCCGGGAAGCCGTACAAAAGCCGAAATGCGTGGTCTCCCTGGATCTTTTTCCGGAAATGGATACGGACGAATTGCATGCACTGCTGAAATGGAGAGCGCGCACCCGGCCCGGACTCACCCTGGATGATCTGTTTACCGGAACGGTACAGAATCGCCTGGGGAGGGTGTTGGTCAGCTCTGCCGGGTTGAGCGGCGGCATACTCCTCTCGGAATCGGAACACCTCCTGCGGACACTGGCAGAGCGCGCGAAAGACTTCTCCTTCCGGGTCACCGGGGATCTGGGGTTTGATCAGGCTCAGGTGACTTCAGGCGGAATATGTACCCGCGAATTCGATCCGGAAACGCTGGAAAGCCGCATTTGCCCGGGGGTGTATGCCTGTGGAGAGGTTCTGGATGTAGACGGCGATTGCGGAGGGTTTAATCTGCAGTGGGCCTGGTCCAGCGGTTGGGTTGCCGGGAGCTGCGCTGCAAGGAGTGGGGGAAAATGCTGAGGCTGCGAAATCTGTCCCTTCCGCCGGATAAAGACGATCGAAAGTCACTGCTTCGGCTTTGCGCCAAGGAACTGGGGGTATCGGAATCCCGAATCCGGGATATCCATATCCGCAAAAGAAGCATTGATGCGAGGAAAAAAGACCGTGTTCGCCTGATCTATACCGTCGACGCTGCGCTTGAAGGGGAAGAGCAATATCTCCGGGATCGGAAGGAAGCGCCGGTCTCTCCGGTTGAACGGGAGTATCAGCTTCCCCAGCCGGGAAGATTGCCGGAGGAGAGGCCCGTCGTCGCCGGTTTTGGACCGGCAGGAATGTTTGCTGCACTGGCATTGGCCGAAGCCGGGTTACGCCCCATCGTTCTGGAACGGGGACTGGCAGTGGACGCTCGGGCGGAGAAGGTGGAGGCGTTTCGGAGAGCCGGTACCTTGGATCCGGAATGCAACGTGCAGTTTGGCGAGGGCGGTGCAGGTACCTTTTCCGATGGGAAGTTGAATACGGGGATATCCGGCAGCGGGGTGTCCTATGTTCTGCGGCGTATTGCGAATTTTGGAGCGGGAGAAGCGATCACCTGGGAGGCAGCTCCCCACGTGGGAACGGACGTACTGAAAAAGGTGGTACGTAATCTGCGCGAGAGGGTCTTGGAACTGGGAGGGGAGATTCGCTTCGGTACCAGGCTGATGGAACTGCAGACCCGAGGGGGCGCTCTGAGCGGCGTGATGTGCCTCAGCGGCGGGCACAGAGAGATCCTGCCCTGCACCACACTGTTTCTCGCAATCGGTCACAGCGCACGGGATACGATGGAAATGCTCCATCGCACGGGCCTGCCAATGGAGCCCAAAGCGTTTTCCATGGGAGTTCGGATCGAACATCTTCAGCGGGACCTGGATCAGGCACAGTATGGGTCTTTTGCCGGAATGAAGAGCCTGGCTGCAGCACCATACAAGCTGGCTGTCCATCTGCCGGACGGGACTGGCGTATATACCTTCTGCATGTGTCCGGGAGGGTATGTGATTGCCGCGGCATCGGAGGAGGGCGGTGTAGTCACCAACGGAATGAGTTATTCCGGGAGAGCTGGAAAAAATGGCAATTCGGCGCTGCTGGCGTCATTGACCCCGAAGCAGTTTCCGTATCCCGGACCACTCGGCGGGATGCAATGGCAAAGAGACCTGGAGCGGCTGGCTTTTATCCGGGCAGGCGAAAACTATTTCGCTCCCGCTCAGCTGCTGGGAGATTTTCTGCGGGGTATACCTTCCAAGGGGCCGGGAAGGATCCTGCCGACCTATGAGCCGGGCGTTAGCTGGGGTAATCTGTATGACTGCTTGCCGGAAGTGATCACAAATCCGATCTGTGCAGTGCTGCCGCTGCTGGAACGCAAAATGCCCGGATTTTCCGACCCGGAAGCGGTGCTGACAGGACCTGAAACGCGATCTTCTTCACCTCTGCGGCTTCTTCGGGGGCCTGATTTTCAATCGGTCGGCATCACGGGCCTTTATCCCTGCGGCGAAGGAGCCGGATGGGCTGGGGGGATCGTTTCAGCGGCGACGGATGCTTTGCGCTGCTGTGAAGCCTATTTGCATACATTGGACTGATTGAATATCATTTGCACCAGGCTGCTTCTTTTCGAGGCAGCCTGGTTTTCCTATTCTGCACAGAAACGACAAAAGAATGGCAGCATAATTTGAACATAAAATTATATAATTGAGTTGACAAAATATATGAGAAGGAGTATACTCCAATCAGCAAGAAAGGGGGAGTCCGGAAAGATGAAAAAAACCCTTTACAGTGTCCTGCTGGATGAAGGCGTGGTCAGGGAGATCGATCGTCTGGCCCATCGGAACGGCTTGAGCCGCAGCTCGCTCGTCAATCAGATCCTTGCGGAATATGTTGATATGATTACACCGGAACGGAGAATTGGGGATGTGTTCCGCGCCATGGAGGATTTGCTTCGGCCGGATACGGAGCTGGTGCCGTTCTTTGCACCGAATGCCATGACCATGTCGATGAAAAGCGCGCTGGATTATAAATACAGGCCGACCGTGAAATATGCGGTCGAACTGCAGCCATCCGGGGACAGCACCATCGGCGAGTTATCCGTGATCTTCCGTACGCAGTCTGCGTCTCTGCTGGAGGCGATGGATCGATTTTTCCGCCTTTGGAAGAGGACTGAGGATCTGTATCTGGCCCCCAGGCTGGGCAGAGAGATCCAATGTGCGCTGTATGAAAACCGCTATGTCCGTCAGCTGGCCGCTCCGACAAAAGACTGCTCTGTTGATGAGCTGGCAGAGACGATTTCCGGTTATGTTCGGATGTTTGACCGGCTGATGAAAGGTTATCTGGCGGGAAGACTCAGCGCCTCGGATGTAGCCGGCCAATATGACGCAGAAGCGAGCCAGCGGAAAATCCTGATATAAGGAGGTCTGCATGATGAATGCCAACAACTATACGCAAAAAACAATCGAAACCCTGCAGAACGCCAAACGTATGGCAGAGGAGAATCATAACGGATATATCACCCCGGAGCACATCCTTTACAGTCTGGTTGATCAGGATGGCGGCTTGATTCCCTCGCTGCTGAATAAGATGGGCATCAACTGCGATACGCTCCTCAGCGAATTGGATACAGAGATCAGCAAACTGCCGCAGGTAGGCGGGAGCAATCAAAACGTCTATCTTTCCCCCGAAGCGGACCGGGTCATTGGCGCTGCCGAAAAGGCTGCGAAAAGTCTCGGTGACGAATATCTCAGCGTGGAACACCTGATGCTGGGGCTATTCGCCGCGCCGACGGCATCCATCAGGCGGATATTTGAGAACCACGGGCTGAGAAAAACGGCGTTCTCCGATGCGTTGAGCAAAGTGAAATCCGGCCCCGTAACCAGCGATAATCCGGAAAGCACTTACGATGCTCTGAGTAAGTATGGCACAGATCTGGTGAAGCGGGCACGGGAAAAGGAGCTGGATCCGGTGATCGGAAGAGATGCGGAGATTCGCAATGTCATCCGGATCCTGTCCAGAAAGACAAAGAATAACCCTGTGCTCATCGGCGAGCCCGGCGTAGGCAAGACAGCGATTGCGGAAGGATTGGCACAGAGGATCGTCCGGGGAGACGTGCCGGAGGGGCTGAAGGAGAAAACCATATTCTCACTGGATATGGGCGCCCTGATTGCCGGCGCCAAATACCGCGGCGAATTTGAGGAACGGCTCAAAGCGGTTCTGGAGGAAATTCGTCAATCTGAAGGCGGAATCATCCTGTTTATCGATGAACTCCATACCATCGTCGGCGCGGGGAAAACAGAGGGCAGCATGGATGCCGGCAACCTGCTGAAACCTATGCTGGCCAGGGGCGAGCTGCATTGTATAGGCGCAACTACCCTGGATGAATACCGCAAGTATATTGAAAAAGACGCTGCGCTGGAACGGCGGTTCCAACCGGTTCTTGTGGACGAGCCTACTGTTGAGGACACGATTTCAATCCTGCGTGGGCTGAAAGACCGTTATGAGGTATACCATGGCGTACGCATCCATGATAATGCTCTGGTGGCCGCCGCCACTTTGTCCAACCGGTATATCACCGACCGATTCCTGCCGGATAAAGCCATCGATCTGGTGGATGAAGCCTGCGCTCAGATCCGGACGGAAATTGACTCCATGCCATCCGAGATCGATGATGTCCGCCGTAAAATCATGCAGCTGGAAATCGAGGAAATGGCGCTGAAAAAGGAGACGGATCAGCTGTCTCTGGACAGGCTGGAAAAGCTGCGGGCAGAACTGGCGGAGCTGAAGGATAAATTCAATGAGATGAAGTCCCGCTGGGAAGCGGAAAAGAACAGCGTGGACGAAGTTAAAGTCCTGAAGGGGGACATCGAAAGACTCAAAGGCGAAATTGAGAACGCGCAGCTGCGCCTGGAATATGAAAAAGCCGCAAAACTGCAGTATTCGGATTTGCCCGCGTTGGAAAAAAGGCTGGAAGAAGCAGAACAACGCGGCGAGCAAAGAAAAACGAGCACACTGGTCCATGATACCGTTACGGAAGAAGAGATTGCCGGGATCGTTGCGCGTTGGACGGGTATCCCCGTAAGCAAACTGATGGAGGGGGAAAGGGAGAAGCTCCTCCACCTGGAAGATATTCTGCATAAGCGCGTGATCGGACAGGATGAGGCTGTGACTAAGGTCTCTGAGGCCATTCTCCGCTCGCGGGCAGGAATAGCAGACCCCAACCGGCCCATAGGGAGCTTCCTGTTCCTGGGGCCGACAGGTGTCGGCAAAACCGAGCTTGCCAAAGCGCTTGCCGCCAGCTTGTTCGATGATGAACACAGCTTGGTGCGGATCGACATGACCGAGTATATGGAGAAATTCAGCGTCAGTCGTCTGATTGGGGCACCTCCGGGATACGTCGGATACGATGAAGGGGGTCAGCTGACCGAAGCTGTACGGAGAAAGCCATACAGCGTAGTTCTTTTCGATGAAGTGGAAAAAGCCCATCCGGACGTATTTAATATTCTTCTCCAGATCCTGGACGACGGGAGAATCACAGACAGTCAGGGCCGTACCGTTGACTTCAAGAACACGATCATTATCCTGACCAGCAACCTGGGCAGCCAGTATCTGCTTGATGGGATCAATGCAGACGGTACAATCTCTGAAGCAGCCAGAGCGGGAGTTGAAGCGGAGCTTCGCAGAAGCTTCCGACCGGAATTCCTGAACCGGTTGGACGAGATCCTGTTTTTCCATCCGCTGACCAAGACGGATCTCACCCGGATTATTGATATTCTTCTGGCCGGTCTGCAGCAGCGGCTGGCAGATAAGACGCTGAAGCTGGAACTCACCGATGCGGCAAGGGAACTGGTGATCGATAAAGGTTTTGATCCCGCATTTGGCGCCAGACCGCTAAAGCGGTATCTGCAAAGCAAGGTGGAGACCCTGGCTGCAAAGCAGATCCTTCGCGCAGATCTGAGCCCGGGCAGTACGATCACCATTGATGTGAAAAACGGGGAACTGATCTGCAGATAAGTTTTGAAGCGGCGCCCGGTCCATACCGGGCGCCGACTTTTGCGAAAAAAGCAAAAAAAGGGGTGGGAAACAGGGCGGAGCTGTGGTATACTGCCCGCGTTATGAGCTGAGCATCTGGGGAAGGGAGCTGTGCGGTTTGGCATTTCGTATCCTGCAAAAAGAGGGGCGCGCACGCAGAGGGGAATTTGTAACTGCCCATGGAATCGTTCAAACTCCGGTTTTCATGAATGTGGCAACTCGAGCGGCGATCAAAGGCGGCGTGTCGGCGGAAGATCTGGAACGGGTAAATTGCCAGGTTGCCCTGTGCAATACCTATCATCTG
>CAMVBX010000110.1 GCA_947165825.1 uncultured Clostridia bacterium | reverse complement strand
ACGCCGCGGCCATTGACGTTGAACTCCTCTTCCACCGTCTCGATTCCCATATTGTCGATGAGTTCAAAGATTTTGTCCGCCTGCTCCGCTTCAAAGTGGAGGTCCTCCATCAAGTCCATCACTTCCTTGATGGTAAGAGAGCCGCACTTTTTCCCCTTCTCCAGCAGCTCCTTGATCCGTTGATCCGGGCTCTTCTGCGCCGCTTCCCGTTCCGGAAGCTGATCCGCGCCGACTGCGGCTTTTTCCTTTTCCGCTTTGGCTTTTTCCTCGGCTTCGGCATGTTTCAGGAACTCATCCGCAGCAGCTTCCAGATCCTCATAGCGCTGCTCCTGCTCCTTGTTCTCCCGATTGTCTTCCGAGTCGGCCGACTTCTTCGCAGCAGTTTTTTCCTTGCTTTTTGCTTTGGCTTTCGGTTTTGCCTTGGGCTTATCTTCAGCAGGGGCTACGACTGCTTCCAGCTCGGTTGCTTCTTCTTTCTTCTTCTTTTCCGCCATATCTCTTGTCCTTTCCTGCACCGATTCCGGCGCTTCTTGATCGTGAATCTATTCCAGATTGTTCTTTTTCCGCATCAGTTTCGAGATTTCCTCAAGATCTCCGCTCTTCATGATCCTTTCCTGCCGGATCACGTCGGTATAATTCCGGAGGGTGGCCTTGGCCTGACCGCCTGTCTCCGGTTTGCTCAGCAAGTTTGTAAGCAGCGCTGCCTCCCCTTCCTCCATGCTCGCCGCAAGGGCTGAAGGCGTCAGGCTGCGCCCTTCCCGCTGCCGCTGCCGAAGATCCGCATACAGGCGGCCGAGAAAAGCGGATGTGAAATCCTCCGGCTCAAGGCTGCATTCGGAAATCATGCTGGGATCCAGGAATAACAGGCGGATCACCCCTTCTTCCGCTACCGCGCTGCGTACATCCTCGTAATGAAGCTTTTTTTCCTGGGGCTGCGCGTTTCTCGCCGGTCGTGCCAGCGTCCGTTCATACTGTTTACGGCCATTTTTCTGGATCCGGACACGTTGACGTTCCACTTCCTGCCTGAGAGCATCTGAAGTAACGCCTGCGCCCGCTGCCGCCCGGGAACACCAGACCTCCCGTTCCACCGGACTTGCGATCTCCGCCAGCATGAGGCACACGGCTCTGAGATATTCCAAACGCTGTACGTCGTCCGTCAGATCATATTTATCCCGCAGCTCACCCAGCCGGAATTCCATTCCGCCGCCGCTGCCGCTGAGCAGCCGCTCGAAGGCATCCGCACCTTTGCTTCGCACAAAGTCATCCGCGTCAACCTTCACCGCTTGCCCGTCCACGATCCGATCCGGCAGTTTCAAAACACGCACGCTGAGCTCGGAGTTCTTCAGCAGGTCAAGCGCTTTTTCGGTTGCCTTCTTTCCGGCGGGGTCGTTATCATAGCACAGCACGAGTTCCTTGGTGTAACGGGATATGATCCGGGTCTGCTCCGTAGTCAGCGCGGTGCCCATGGTAGCCACGGTATTATCAAACCCTGCCTGGTGCAGGGTGACCACATCTACGTTTCCCTCGACCAGGATGATGTTGCTGCGTTTCGTATTCTTCGCCAGGTTCATGGCGAAGAGAAGCCTTCGCTTTGCGAACACAAGGGTCTCCGGGCTGTTCAGGTACTTAGGTTCCTGATCCGCGTTCAGCGCACGGCCGCTGAATCCCACGACCTCCCCACGGATATCGATCACCGGGAAAATCAAACGATCCCTGAACTTATCGTAAACGCTGCGGGTCCCGCTCTCCCTGCGTCGTTGGCCGGCGGTCACGAGACCTGCGCTGAGAAGCTCATCCTGGGTGAATCCCTTGGCCCGCATGGCGATGAGCAGTTTGTCCCATCCCTCGGGAGCTGCGCCCAGGCCGAATCGGTTGGCCGTTTTTCGGCTGATGCCGCGTCTTTCCAGATATGCCGCCGCTTTCGCGCCTTCGGGACTGTTCAAGGCAGCGTAAAACCAGCGTGCCGCTTCCCGGTTCAGGTCCAGCATGCGTCTCCGCTGCCTGGGGATCTCCTGATCTCCGCTCTCCTCCGGTACGGTCATCCCGTTCTTTTCCGCAAGGAAACGAACGGCATCCGGAAAGGAAAGGTTTTCGATCGCCATAATGAAGCTGACCACGCCGCCGCCTTTCCCGCAGCCGAAGCAATGGTAGATCTGTTTATCCGGCGATACGGAGAAGGAAGGGGTTTTTTCATTATGGAACGGGCACAGGCCGAAGAGATTCCCGCCTTTTTTCGTGAGCTGTACGTATTGGGAGACCACATCCACGATGTCGCTTCTCTCCACCAGTTCGTCCAAAAACGCCTCCGGAATGGCCACGAAATCTCCTCCTCTCCCCAATTTCCATCCAAAATGCCATCTGAATCTTCAGCGGGTATTCCAACCCGCGGGGATATACAATTCTCCAAACACGCTCACCGCAAACTGATCCGTCATCCCCGCGATATAATCGCATACCGCCCGATCGCTGCCCTCCGCCTCGGCAACCGCCCGGTAATCCTGAGGAAGCAGGGAGGGATCTGCCAAATAATAATCATATAAGGCGCGAAGCACCCCCTCGACCTTTTTTTCCTCGGACTTGGCAACCGGATTGCGGTAAACCCGCTCAAAAAGGAATTCCCGGAAGATCGTCATCGCCTCTTCCACCAGCGGACTCATGCGAATGTCCTCTCCGGAGGACCGGACAATATCCATGACCACGGTGTTGATCCTGCGGCTGTAATGATCGCCCAGGACCTCCCGCACGCAGGCCGGAAGCTCCGATTCCCGCAGTATGCCTGCCCGCACCGCATCGTCCGTATCATGATTCACATAGGCGATCCGGTCGCTGAAGCGGACGACTTTCCCTTCCAGCGTCTCCGGCCACTGCTCTCCCGTATGCCAGCGGATCCCATTTCGCACCTCCCAGGAGAGATTCAGTCCCGCTCCTTCCTTTTCCAGCCGGTCTACCGTCCTCAGACTCTGGGCATTATGTTCAAATCCGCCGGGATAGATTGCCTGGAGAGCGCGTTCCCCCGCATGCCCGAAGGGTGTATGCCCCAGATCATGTCCCAGGGCAATTGCCTCCGTCAGATCCTCGTTCAGCCGGAGAGCCCGGGAAATGGTCCTGGCGATTCTGCTGACTTCCAGGGTATGGGTCATTCTGGTGCGATAGTGATCTCCCTCCGGACTCAGCAGCATCTGGGTCTTATGCTTCAGCCTGCGAAAGGACTTTGAATGGACGATCCGATCCGTATCCCGCTGAAAGCATGTGCGGATCTCGCAGGGCTCTTCCCGGCGCTCCCTGCCCCTGCTTTCTGCTGCAAGGGCGGCGCCGGATGAAAGGATCGTTCTTTCCAATTCTTCTCGTTCCTGACGGGGAACTGGCATATACAACCGCCACCTTCCTGCAAAACGGATCTCTGCGCTGTGCTGGGCGCAGGGAAAAGCCGATATACCATTCTACTATTCTCTATACGCGGTTTTTTTCCTTTTCCCTTCCGAAAACCCTTCCTTTTTTTGATTTTTTCGATATAATTAGCCAGATGGAACGCAGTTCCGGGACAGGAGGCGGGATATGAGCCACAGGAAACCACATGGCGGCAGAAGCCCAGCGCTGATCATTCTGCTGGTCATCCTTCATGTCTTTACCGTTGCTCTGCTTGTCCGGAAGTTGGCAGTCGGCCATTGGGGCCATTTCGGGCTCTGTCTCCTGTGCCTTGGCCTGTACTCTCTGCCTGCGCTCCTGAGTCACGTTTTTCATGCCGATCTCCCGCCGCTGCTTTATGCCGCTGCCGCCTGTTTTGCCGCTGCTGCCAATCTGGGCGGCGAGGTGTTTGGTTTTTATCTCCGGTTTCCGTTTTGGGACTCCGCCCTGCATTTTATCTGGGGTATCCTGGCCGCAGTGATCGGGTATGCCCTTCCGGATCTCCTGGGCCGGCGGGAGGGGGTGACCCGAGGGATGCCGAAAGCAGCTGTCGTTCTGCTTTCCGTCTCCTTTGCCATGCTTGCCGCCGTTCTCTGGGAATTGATCGAATTCGCTGTGGATCTGTGGTTTCATACGGATATGCAAAAGGATAGCTGGGTCACCGCGATCCATTCTGTCCTCTTGCAGCCGGATGGTCTGAACCAGGCTCAGCATGTGGAGATTGCCGACCTGGTCGTCAACGGGGATCATTGGCCGGCCTATCTGGATATCGGTCTGCGGGATACGATGTCTGACCTGCTTTGGACGCTGGCCGGCGCCGTACCCGGCTCCCTTCTGACCTTGACGGATCATCGGGGATCGGTCGGCTCACGGATACTCCGCAGCCTGATGCCAAGGCCGCGGCGCAGCAGCAAAGTAAAGAATGGGGCAGAAACGATATGAACCGGAAAAGCTTTTCAAAACTGAAACAAAATGTATTTCGGGTCACACTGAGCAAGAAAATCCTGCTGGGTTTCGTTCTTGCTGTCATGATTGCCATTGCCGCATTCCGGATCCTGAGGCCGGTTTTCGCCGTACTGGTGATCCTGATCCTGGCTGGTGTGATTTATGCGCTGATCAATCGCTATCTCATCAAGCCGATCCAGTCGCTGACCTTATCCGTGATCGAAAGCCGCCCCACTGCCGACGGATTTGAATATCATGCTCCGGAGATCCATACCGGCGATGAGCTGGAGCTGCTTTCCGATGCCCTGAAGCGCATGGCCGCAGACATGAACCGAAAGGATTGAGTCTGCCGCCTCAATTCCTCAGCCATGATCAAGAGGTGTTTTTTGGATATGTTGCTGATCCCCAAACGCTCCGCCCCAAACTGGATGATCTGTTTTCTGGGCAACCCCGGCAATCAGTACGTCCGCACCCGGCACAACGCCGGATGGATCGCCTGTTCCCTGCTTGAGGAAGAGCGTCCGATCCATACGACACGTCTGAAATTCCATGCCTTCACCGATATTGCGGCTTTTGGCGGGGATTCCGTACTGTTTCTCCGGCCTCAGACCTATATGAATCTCAGCGGGGACGCCGTACAGCCCGCCGCTGCTTTTTACCGGATCCCCCCGGAACGCATCATTGTGATCCACGATGACATCGCGCTTCCTCCCGGCAAGCTTCGGATCAAGCGCGGCGGTTCTGACGGAGGACACAATGGCATCAAGAGCATTACCCAGAAGCTGGGCACACAGGATTATCCCCGGATCAAGATCGGCGTAGGCTCGCCGCCCCACCCGGACTATGACGTGGTGGATTGGGTCATCGGCAGGCTCAGCGATACAGAATATCGGGAGATTCGGGAAGCCGCTTCCCGCGCCGTCGCAGCCGCTGAGGAGATCATCTCGCATGGGATCGACAGCGCCATGAACCGGTTCAATCACTAATCTCCCCCGGAAAGGATATGGGTCTATGACCGTACCGGAATATCGGGCTTTGGCACAGAAGGCCGCGCTGCGGGTCGGGCCGGCTTATTTGAAGGTATTTCTGATTTATACCGTGTTTTCCGCCGTGCTTCTGTATTTCAGTCTGCGCATGCAGCAGCAGTTTGCGGTGTGGCAGGATACGGTACAGCAGTTTCTTCTGGCAGGAGACCCCAATCTTCCGCCGATAACCTGGGAAGTGCTCAGCTATATGGGGCTTGCGCTTATCCTGATGGTTCTGGCTCAGGTTTTGAAGGCCGGCTGGTATGAGATCACCCTCCGGGGAGTTCGGGGCCTCCCCTATTCCTGGCGTGATCTGCCTTCCGGTTTCTCCCGGATCGGCAAAATCTTCGTTCTGTCCATCGTGATCGAATTGGGCTGTCTCCTTGGCCTCTGCCTGTTCATCGCACCGGGTGTGCTGCTGTTCTACCGCTGGAGGCTCAGCTGGTTCGTTCTCGCTGAACATCCGGAGTATGGTCCCATCCGGTGCCTTCGGCAATCGGCGCGTCTGATGGTGGGAGAAAAGATGAACCTTTTCCGCCTCGATCTCAGTCTTCTTCTCCCCTATGCGATCTCGCTAATCGTATTCTATTTCTCCTACGGTGTTGTGCGTCTTTGGGAGCTCCCCTCGATTGCTTTGACCCACTGTGTCTTTTACAATACCATGACCCATTGGGAGGATACCTCCGGACCGGAAACCCCTGAACAAGGAAGGTGACGCTTCATGACCCCTCAAAGGTTCATCCGGGAAGAAGCTCTTCTGGGGCCGGAGGCAATGGCGCGCCTATCTGCCAGTCACGTTGCGGTGTTCGGTCTGGGCGGAGTCGGCTCCTGGGCGGCAGAAGCCCTGGTTCGGGGCGGAATCGGAACGCTTACCCTGGTGGATTTCGATACCGTCAGCGAATCCAATCTGAACCGGCAGCTTTTTGCCCTCACTTCCACCTTGAACCGCCCCAAGGCCCTGGCTGCAGCCGATCGGGCCAAGGACATCAATCCAGAGATCCGGGTTTTTCCCAGGGTAGAACGCTATGACCGGGAAACAAGAGACTCTCTTCTTTCCCGGGACTATGATTATATCCTGGACGCCATCGATATCGTGACCAGCAAGCTGGATCTGATCCAGTCCGCCCATACGCTGGGCATCCCCATCATAAGCTGCCTCGGTACGGGAAATCGCTTGTCTGCGGAAGGCTTTCGGGTTTCCGATATCAGCGAGACGCGGGAGGATCCCCTCGCCCGGGTGATCCGCAAGGAGCTTCGCAAGCGCGGCATTCTGCATACAGCCGTACTCTGGTCACCTGACCCTGCCCTGATCCCATCCGATACCGACGAAGAACCGCCGCAGGGCCGCCGAAGCATCCCCGGAAGCGTGAGCTGGGTCCCCTCCGCCGCCGGTCTTGCCCTGGCGGGTCACGTGATCCGGGCGCTTGCCGGAGTGGATTGAGCGGGCGTGCACCTGCTCTTGCGTTTAACCATCCGCTGTGATAGACTATAGGCCAAACAAGGAGGATCCGGATAGCCGCACCGATGATCGTATATGATTTTGATAAGACTGTATTCCTTGGGGAGAGCAGCACCACCTTCTATCGTTTCTGCATCCCCCGTCATCCGATGATTCTGCTTTGGCTTCCCGTGGGCGGGATCTTTGGCCTGGGCAAGCTGCTTCATCTCTGTGATACGAGGCGCTGGAAAGAAGCCTTCCACGGCTACCTGCGCGTGATGCCCGATACGGAAGCGCTTCTGGAGCAGTTCTGGGATCGGATGCAGGATCGCATCGCCCCGTGGCTTTCGGAAAAGCTCCCCCAGGGCGGCTTGGTCATTTCCGCCTCTCCGGAGTTTCTGATCGGCGGTCTTTGCCGTCGGCTGGGACTGGACTATATGGGAACCCGCATGGATATCCGCACAGGTCGGATCCAGGGGCGGAACTGTCGCGATGCGGAAAAGCCTCTGCGTTTCCGTCAGCAGTATCCCGATGCGGAAATCAGTGAGTTTTATTCCGATAGTCTTTCCGATTCCCCAATGGCCAGACTGGCGAAAAAGGCCTATCTGGTAACAGGCAGGGAGCTGAAGCCCTGGCCTGAACCGAAGAATAGCTCCGTTGCGCACTGATGCTGTGCACCGGTAACTAAATACGTTGTAAAGGAGTAGAGCACATGTCTTTTGCAGACAAACTGAAAAAGTTCACAAACGACGCTGTTGAAAAGGGCAAGGGTCTTGCGGAGCAGGGCAAGCTCTCTTTGGAAAACCAGAAGCAGCTGGACGCGATCAAGCATGCGCAGCAGCTCATCGGCGCGTATGTTGCGGAAAACAACCTCCTGGCCGAGGACGAATACGTCATGAGCCAGCTCTCAGCCATTGCCGCCGCCAACGAAATCATGGAGAAAAACAGCAGCCGCATCGCCGAGCTGAAGGCTGCCGGCGCTGCCGCCGCAGAGCAGGCGGAAGACGCGATCGATGAAGCGATCAGCGAGGCGGAATCTGCAGCCAAATCGGTTGAAGAAGCCGTTCAGCGCGCTTTCTGTCCCGAATGCGGCAAAGAGGTCGATCCGGGTTCCCGGTTCTGCCCCTCCTGCGGCAAGCCGCTCGTCTGAGCGTTATCGGTCCA
>CAMVBX010000109.1 GCA_947165825.1 uncultured Clostridia bacterium | reverse complement strand
TGAATCTGGATTATTCCGACGACGAAAACCCCTTGTCCCTGAAATCCGACTTCATTCTGTCCCTCTGCGAGCTGATCGTGGGCGGCAAGGAGGGGCTGGCCCCCGTGGAGAAAACCATCATCGACCGCTGCGTCCGTCTGGTGTACCGGGACTATCTCAGCGATCCCCGCCCGGAGAAGATGCCGGTGCTGGAGGACCTGTACGACGCCCTCCGCGCCCAGGAAGAAAAGGAAGCGCAGTATGTGGCGACGGCGCTGGAAATCTACGTTACCGGCTCCCTTAATGTGTTCAATCACCGTACAAATGTGGACATTGGGAGCCGGATCGTCTGCTACGACATCAAGGAGTTGGGCAAGCAGCTGAAGAAGATCGGGATGCTCATCGTCCAGGATCAGGTGTGGAACCGCGTCACCATCAACCGGGCCGAGCATAAGACCACCCGCTATTACATCGACGAATTTCATCTTCTTCTGAAGGAAGAACAGACGGCAAGCTATTCCATCGAGATATGGAAGCGGTTTCGCAAATGGGGCGGCGTCCCGACGGGGATCACGCAGAACGTCAAGGATCTGCTTGCATCCCGGGAGGTGGAGAATATTTTCGAGAACAGTGACTTCATCTATATGCTGAACCAGGCTGCCGGCGACCGGCAGATCCTGGCCAAGCAGCTCATCATTTCCCCGTATCAGCTGTCCTATGTGACCCATTCTGGCGAAGGCGAGGGCCTGCTGTTCTACGGGAATACCATCATCCCCTTTGTGGACCATTTCCCGCGAAACACCGAACTGTATCGCATCATGACCACCAAGCCGTCCGAACTGGCGGAGTCTGCATCGTAATGGGGAGGGATCAGGTTGAACGAACTCATTTCCTTCGATAGCCCGGAGTTTACTTCAAAGTGCAAGGACTTTGTGCGCAGGAACGCCTTTGACCAGGGTGATCGGCCATGATAAAGCGAGAGCCCCGTCTGAAATTCACACAAGAGGGAAAGGCGTCGCCTCAGCTCAAAAAGGCCATACACAAGGTAAAGAAAGCAGAGGCCAAAGCGGACGTGGCCAGGGCGAAGATTCCCAAAAAGGCGGTCAAGGAGAAGGTAACGGACCCGACCACCGGAAAGGTCACGACGAAGATCCGTTTCGTGGACAAAAAGCCTCCCTCCGAACTGCTCCGCACGGCAACGACCACGCCCCTGAATACGCTGTCCGGGATGGCGCATCGGGAGATCAGTCAATATGAGGATGAAAACATCGGGCTGAAGGCGTCGCACTTCGCAGAAAGCGGTGTGGAATCCGGAGCCCGGCTGACGGAATCGGCCATTCACGCCCAGCGGCTGCGGCCCTACCGGAAAGCGGCGGCTGCGGAAAGGAAGCTGGAGAAGGCCAATCTCAACGCCCTCTACAAAAAGGTCGAAGGGAAACAGCCTTCAAGCAATCCGCTCTCCAGGCTGCAGCAGCGGCGGAATATCCGTAAGCAATATGCAGCCGAAAAAGCAAAGCAGAATGTGGGAACGGTAAAACGGGCGGCGGAAAACGCAGGCAAGGCTGTGGAGCGGATCAAAGAGGCGGCGAAAAAGACCGTGGGATTTGTCCAGCGCCATAGAAAAGGACTTCTGGCTGCGGGCGGGATGATGCTGGTCCTGGCCTTCATGCTGAACGTCTTTTCCTCCTGCTCCGTCATCCTGCAGAGTTTGGGTACGTCCGTTGCCGCCAGCACCTATCCCTCCGAGGATGAAGATATGCTGGGGGCGGAGGCCGTCTACTGCGAAATGGAAATCGCTTTGAAGGAGTATTTGGATACCTATGAAAGCACGCATGACTATGACGAGTACCACTTCGACCTGGACGAGATCGAACATGACCCCTATGTGCTGATCTCCATACTCACCGCTCTGAAGGGGGGCGAATGGACGCTGGCAGAAATGGCGGATACGCTGATCCTGCTGTTTCAGGAACAGTATACCCTTACGGAAGATGCAGTCACGGAGACACGGTATAAGACGGAAACGCGCACCGGCACGAAAACGGTCACGGACCCGGATACCGGGGAAGAAACAGAGGTGCCCTATGAGTATGAGGTGGAAGTCCCCTATGAATATACCATCTGCAGCGTAACACTGAGGAGCTTCAACCTTTCCCACCTTCCGGTCTATATCATGGATTCGGATCAGTTTTCCAGCTACGCGGTCTATATGTCCACCCTCGGCAACCGGCCCGATCTGTTCCCGACCTCGCCTTATGTGGGCAAGTACACCAACGGTTATATGGACTATGAGATTCCCCCGGAAGCTCTGGACGACGAACAGTTTGCCGCCATTATCACAGAGGCGGAGAAATACCTGGGTTATCCCTATGTGTGGGGCGGCAGTTCTCCGTCCACGTCCTTCGACTGCTCCGGCTTCGTGAGCTGGGTCATCAATCATTCCGGCTGGGATGTGGGAAGGCTGGGCGTGGACGCCCTGTACGGCATCTGTACCCTGGTATCCGCCGCGGAAGCCAAGCCCGGCGACCTGGTATTTTTCCAGGGGACCTATGATACGACCGGCATGAGCCATGTTGGGATCTACGTCGGCAACTCCACCATGATCCACTGCGGTGATCCCATCTCTTACGCCAATCTCAATTCAAGCTACTGGCAGGCGCATTTCGCCGGATTTGGGCGTCTGCCGTGAGGAAGGAGCAGACCTATGAATCCGAAGATCGTCAAGCTCCGGGAGGAACACGCGAAGAATAAGGCAAGGATCACCGAACTCAGTGCCCGGAACCGGGACATAGAGAAGCAGCTTCGGGGGCTGGAAAACACAGAGATCATCGGCCTTGTCCGCGCCCAAGGCATGAGCCTGGAGGACTTCTTTACGCTGATGCAGGCACAGGGCCCCGCTGTTGCGACTATCCCCAACATAAATGAACAGGAGGAAACCGAGAATGAGGAAACCTAACCTTCGCATCATCACCGTTCTGCTGGCTGTCACGCTCTGCGTGGCGGCCTTGTCCTTTACCGCCTATGCGGATGGAAGGGACTATTACGCCTATGAACCGCCCATGGAAACTACGGAGCCGACGGACCCGCCAGAGCCCCCGGAGCCGGAAGCCACCCCGGAACCGCCCTTTACCCCGGAGGGCAATCTTTCTCTGATCGACGATATCCCGTATCAGAGCAAACAGTTCATCACCGTGCAGAGCAAGAGCGGCAATTACTTTTATATCATCATTGACCGGGCCGCTGAGGAGGAAAACGTCTACTTCCTGAACATGGTGGACGAGGCCGATCTGCTGGCCCTGATCGAAGAACCGGAAAGCGAACCGGAGCCTGCCCCCGCCGTCTGCACCTGCAAGGAGAAGTGTACCGTCGGTCATGTGGACACCTCCTGCCCGGTGTGCGCCACCAACATGAGCGAGTGTACGGGAAAGGAGAAGAAGCCCGAACCCACCCCGGTCCCGGAGGTCCCGGAGCCGGAGCCCACTGAGAAAAAGAGCGTCGTCAATCCCGTGATCCTGATCGTCCTGCTCCTGGCCTTGGGCGGCGGCGCTGCTTACTACTTTCTGAAGGTCAAGGGCAAAGCAAAGCCGAAAACCAAGGGCAGCACCGATCTGAACGATTACGACTACGGCAGCGAGAACGATGAAGAATATGAGTTTGAACCGTATGACTCCGAGGACGCGGGAGATTCGTCCGAGGATTCTGAGGCAAAGGAAGAATAGCCGGTTTGCCAAACTCACACCGCAAATCTCTTGCTATTGTGCGTACAATCGTATATACTATAAGCAGAATACCGGCCAGAGAACAGGAGGCTTCATCATGGCAAAGACTGCGAATCTGTATGCACGAATTGAGCCGGAACTGAAAGAGCAGGCAGAAACGATTCTCGCCGCGCTGGGTATTCCGGCATCCAACGCGATCACCATGTTTTATAAGCAGATCATCCTGCAGCGCGGCATCCCGTTTGAAATGAAACTGCCCGAAAGGAAGCCGGTGGACATGAACGCGCTTTCTCAGGAGCAGTTGAACACAGAACTGCAGAAAGGATATGATGATGTGCTTGCCGGGCGCACGAAGCCTGCCGATCAGGTATTCGCTGCGATTCGGAGGGACTACGGTTTATGAGCTATCAGGTCAACATTACCGATGAGGCAGCCCGAGATCTGAGAGCTATTTTCGAGTATATCGCCTTTGAGCTTCTATCGGTTGAAAACGCTGAAAACCAGCTGAACCGGCTCCAAAAGGAGATCCAATCCCTGGATGAAATGCCGGAACGGTATCGCAGACATGAGGTAGAACCGTGGTACAGCCTGGGTGTCCAAAGATTTCCTGTTGACAACTACTGTGTATTTTATCTTCCGAATCAGGAAACCCAGGTCGTAGACATCATCCGTGTCCTGTACGGCAGGAGCGACATGGATAAGACTATGACCGAGTTTGCAAATGAATAATTGAAAACGATCACACAAAAGGCAGTCCTTCGGGGCTGCCTTTTGCTATGCCCGAAAGGAGGAATCCCCTTGCAAAAACTTGTGATCGCGGAGAAGCCCAGCGTGGCACAGAGCATCGCTGCCGTCATCGGCGCGAAGCAGAAACACGACGGCTATCTCACCGGAGGCGGCTATACCGTTTCCTGGTGCCTGGGCCATCTGGCGGAGCTTTCCGACGCTTCCGCTTACAACGCCGACTATGCCATATGGAATAGGAAGGACCTGCCCATCATCCCAGAGAATTATCGATTCACCGTTGCCCTGGACAAGCGGAAGCAGTTTGACGTGCTGCGGGAGCTGCTGCGTTCCCCGGAGATTTCGGAGGTCATCAATGCCTGCGACGCCGGGCGGGAGGGCGAACTCATCTTCCGCACCGTCTATTATTTGGCGGGCTGTACCAAGCCCATGAAACGCCTGTGGATCTCCAGCATGGAGGATGCGGCCATCCGCGAAGGCTTCCAGAATCTGCGTCCCGGCCGGGACTACGACGGGCTTCACCAATCGGCGCTGTGCCGGGCAAGGGCGGACTGGCTGGTGGGGATCAACGCAACCCGGTATTTCTCCCTGCTCTATGGCCGAACGCTGAATATCGGGCGAGTAATGTCCCCGACCCTGGCCCTGCTGGTCCAGCGGGAGGCGGAAATCTCAGCCTTCGTACCGGAGCCCTTTTACACCGTCCAGCTGGATTGCGGCTTCACCGCCGCGACGGAGCGAATGAAGGACAGGAGCGCTGCTGACGCCATCCTGTCCAACTGCGGTAAGACGGCCACCGTAATAAGCATCGAGCGCAAGGAGAAAACCGAGACGGCCCCGGCGCTCTATGATCTTACCACCCTCCAGCGGGATGCCAACCGCATCCTGGGCTATACCGCTCAACAGGTGCTGGACTATCTCCAGGCGCTCTATGAAAAGAAGCTCTGCACCTATCCCCGGACAGATAGCCGGTATCTCACCGACGATATGGCACCCAGCGTCCCGGATTATGTCGCCGCTGCTGCCGCCATTTGCGGATTAACCGTGCCTGAAATCATCCTTGCCAGACAGATCTGCGACAGCAAGAAGGTCAGCGACCATCACGCCATCATTCCCACGGTCAGCGAGGGGAACGCCGATCTGGCCCTGGGGGAACGGGAAATCATGAAGCTGGCGGCGCGGGGATTGCTCCGTGCGGTATCCGACGCCCACCGTTATGCAGAAACCATTGTGACCCTGGACTGCGGCGGGTACAGCTTCACCGCCAAAGGCAGGACGGTCCTATCTCCCGGCTGGAGGGCCTATGATCCTGAGAAACGGGACAAGGACAATGCTCTGCCGGAACTGACCGAGGGCCAGACGATTACCGTCTCCGCCGCTGCGGTCAAGGAGGGTCAGACCACCCCGCCCAAGCACTACACCGAGGACACGCTCCTCAGCAGCATGGAAACAGCAGGAGCGAAGGACATGCCGGATGATGCCGAGCGTAAAGGGATCGGAACGCCTGCCACCCGCGCCGCCGTGCTGGAAAAGCTGGTGTCCTCCGGCTTCGTGGAGCGGAAGAAAAGCAAAAAGCTCACGACGCTGATCCCGTCCGCCCTGGGGATGGCGCTCATCACCGTGCTGCCGGAGGCCCTGCAATCTCCTCTGCTCACAGCGGAATGGGAGCATCGCTTGAAGAAAGTCGAACGTGGAAAACTGCCGCCGGAGGACTTCATGGAAAACATCACCGCCATGCTCCGGGAACTGATCCAGACATACCGGCCGATTCCCGGTGCTGCTGTACTGTTCCCGTCTGAATTTGAGATCGTCGGCAAGTGCCCCCGCTGCGGAAGGAATGTGGTGGAAAAGAAGCAGGGATTCTTCTGCGAGGACCGAAGCTGCGGCTTCGCCTTATGGAAGAACAGCAAGTTCTTCTCCGCAAAGAGAAAGCCGCTCACGAAAACCGTGGCGGAGGCGCTCCTGAAAGGCGGAAGAGTACAACTCTCCGGCTGTTATTCTGAAAGGTCGGGCAAGACTTACGACGCGATTGCTGTGATGAACGATGACGGGCAGCAGGTCAATTTCAGCCTGGAGTTTTTCAACACAAGAGAATAAGCGGCAGAGAAACGCCAACGAACACAAAGACGCTCCTGTACGGATACTTCACCCATTCAGAGCGCCTTTTTCATTTTACAGAAAGGAGATCCCATCATGGCAGAAACAAAAACCAACAAGGAACGGCTCAAGGAAATCACGGACGGCATTGAGCAAGGGATCAAAGAGCTGTTTCAGAGTGAAAAATACCGTACCTACCTCTCCGTTATGAGCCGATTCCACCGCTACAGCGTCAACAACACCATGCTCATCTATCTCCAGCGGCCCGACGCCTCCCTGGTGGCAGGATATGAGAAGTGGAAGAATCAATTCGGACGCCATGTGAAGCAGGGCGAGCGCGGTATCACCATCATTGCCCCGACGCCCTTCAAAAAGAAGATCGAGGAAGTCAAACTGGACCCGGATACGAAAGCGCCGCTTCTGGACCAGGACGGCCAGCAGATCATGGAGGAGAAGGAGATCACCATCCCCATGTATAAGCCGGTCAAGGTGTTCGACGTGGCGCAGACGGACGGAAAGCCCCTGCCGCAGCTGGCGGCAACGCTCTCCGGCAACGTGGAGCAGTATGAGGTGTTCACGGAAGCCCTGCGCCGGTCCGCGCCGGTGCCTATCAGCTTCAAAGCCCTGGCGCCGAACCTGGACGGGTATTTCAGTCCCGGCAACCAGGCCATCACCATCCGGGAGGGCATGAGCCAGGTGCAGACCGTTTCCGCCATGGTCCATGAGATCGCCCATTCCAAGCTCCACGACTACGAAAAGCAGCAGGCGGAAGCCTCTGCCGCCAAGGACGGTGCGGAGATCGTCAAGAAGGACCGACACACGGAGGAAGTGGAGGCGGAGAGCATTTCTTATGCCGTGTGCCAGTATTACGGCATCGAAACCGGGGACAACAGCTTCGGCTACATCGCCTCCTGGTCCGAGGGAAAGGAACTGAAGGAGCTGCGGGCCAGTCTGGAGACCATCAACCGGACCGCCTCCGAGCTGATTACAGCAATCAACTACCACTACCGGGAGATCTGCAAGGAACGCGGCATAGACTCCAAGGCGCTGACGGAGCAGACAGAGGATGCCCCTCCGTCCCTCGAAACTTCTGTCCCGGAGGCACCTGCCCCGGAAGCTCCTGCGCCGGAGCCGCCCGACGCCTATCAGGTATTCGCCGCCGACCTCTGCAGTCATCTGGAACAGCTTCACCAGGAGGGCAGGATCGGAACGCCCTTCAACCTCACCACAAAGGATGATCTCATTTCCGGGCTTGCCGATGTTTTACGGAACGGCGGCTTTGACGGTGCCCGGGGGGTGCTTGCGGGAGCCGCCGAACAGTCCGGCGCTCCCGCGCCGGAGGAACTGACCGCCAGGCTGGAAGCCCTCAGCGACGAATGGGACAAGCGCCTGACCTACAAGCTGGAGCCCGGTATCATGCAGGACGGCACCGGCTATGTGATGGCCTTTGCGGGAGAAGCCTCCCAGGG
>CAMVBX010000108.1 GCA_947165825.1 uncultured Clostridia bacterium | reverse complement strand
CTGTTCGAAAAACTTGCTTCAGCGGGGCGACAAGACTTTGTCGACACGCTGAAGGCCCTGCTCTGCGCAGGGCCTTGCGGGGAACACGGTGTATTCAGATCTCATGCTCCTCCAGGAGCGGCGTCATGTTATACAGGCTGAGTCCGATGGTGGAGGCATTATGCAGGAAGGCTGCCGCACCGGGCATGATCAGCCCCAGCAGGCCCGCCAGCAGAATGGCGCCGTTGAAGCCGATGCCGATCCGCGCGGTCTGATGCATCCGGGGCATGAGCCGGTCGCTGATCTTCTTCAGGAGCACCAGCTGGGCCAGCGCGTCCCCGGAGAGGGTCACGTCCGCAATCTCCTGGGCGATATCCGCCCCTTCCTTCATGGCGATTCCCACGTCCGCTGCGGAGAGGGCCGGAGAATCGTTGATCCCGTCGCCCACCATGATCACCTTGCGGCCGGCCGCCTTCTGCTCCTCCACATACCGGGCCTTATCCTCCGGCAGGACCTCCGCATAATACTCGGTGATCCCCGCCCTTTTGGCCACGGCCTCTGCGGTTCTGCGGCTGTCTCCGGTCATCATGACCACATGGCGGATACCCAGTTCCTTCAGCTGCGCGATCACCCCGGCGGCTTCGGCCTTGATGGGATCCGCGATGCCGATCACCGCGGCTAGCCGGCCGTCGATGGCCAGATACAGCCGGGAGTTCTCCGATGGGATACGCTCCAGGATCACGGCTTCATGCTCCGGCATCCGGGGAACCTTTTCCACATCAAAGATGAAATGGTCGCTGCCCAGGACTACCCGCTTGCCCTCGATGGTGGAAACGATCCCGTGGGCGACGATGTACTCGGGTTTGGAGTGCATCTCCTCATGCTGCAGGTTCCGTTCCTGGGCAGCCCGGACTACGGCATTCGCCAGGGAATGGGGGAAATGCTCCTCCAGACAGGCGGCGATCCGCAGCATATCGCTTTCGCTCCGGCCGTCCAATCCCACCACCTGTTCCACACAGGGAGTGGCCATGGTGAGGGTCCCGGTCTTATCGAATACGATGGTATCCGCCTGGGAGATGATCTCCAGGAATTTCCCGCCCTTCACCGTGAGCTGATGACGGTTCGCCTCGCTCATGGCCGACAGGGTCGCAACGGGCATGGCCACCTCGATGGCGCAGGAGAAATCCACCATGAGCACCGAAGCGGCCTTGGTCACGTTCCGGGTCAGCAGCCAGGTGACCACCGCCGTGGCAAAGGTATAGGGGATCATCCGGGTCACCACCCGTTCCGCCTGGCTTTGGGTCACGGGGTTCATGCTCTCGGAAGCCTCGATCATCTTGATGATCTGGTCGTATCGGGTCTCGCCGGAAACCTCCCGGACCTCTATGACCAGCTCTCCCTCCTCCACCACCGTTCCGGCAAATACGGCGCGTCCGGGGATCTTCCGAACGGAAAGGGGTTCGCCGGTAAGGGCGGACTGATTGACCATGGCCTCCCCTTCCGCGGCGATCCCGTCCAGGGGGATCACGTTGCCCATGGTGATCCGGATCCTGTCCCCCACGGCAATGCTCTCGATATCCGTCAGGACGTCCGCCCCTTCCCCAACCTTCCACACGCGGGAGACGTTCAGGGACAGGGACTGAGCCAGGTCGTCCACGGATTTCTTATACGTCCATTCCTCCAGCAGCTCGCCCAGCTCCGTCAGGAAGGTGATGGAGTCCGCAGTGGGAAAATCCCCGATGAGCAGAGATGCGCCGATGGCGGAAGCATGGATGATCTCCGCGCTGAAATGGCCCCGGAGCACGTCCCGGAGACCGTGCCAGAGAAAGGGCGCCGCTTTCCATACCGTCAGCACCGCCCGGATCGGGGCAGGCAGCAGGAGCTTCTTGGCCCCCCGCCGCAGCAGCATGGAGATAATTTTCTCCTTGTACTCTTCGTTGGTCTGCCTGCCGGAAACGCCGGGGATCCGCACGGACTCCGTATCGTTCAGGGACAGGGTGTCCAGTCGATGCAGCAGGGCTTCCCGCTCCCGACGGTAACGGATGACCGCCTCTCCCACCCGGGGATATACGCTGACCTTCAGCACATCCCGCTGCTCGATCAGCCCGTAATAGAGGACGTCCGCCTCCTGCTTGCTGAGACGGGACCGGTCCAGGGCGATATGCAGGCTGCCCGGTCCTTCATGCTTGATCCTGTACCGCATTTTCCGGCTCGGATCAATCTTCCTGCCCGCGGGAGCAGCAGTCCTCCCCGCAGCAGTCGCTCTTTTTCTTCTCCAGATAGGCGTCCGCCTTCACCTTGGCGTCGGCATAAATATCCGTTGCCCGGAGGCTGATCTTTTCCACCCGTTCCATGACCCAGTCCTTTGCCACCAGCACGCCGGTTCCAATGGCGGTAAACACCTTGTCCGCGCCCTTGTCCTTCAGGAGTTCCAGGCCGACGCTTCCCAGCAAAATGCCGCCCACAAAAGACTTCCAACCAAACCTTGCCATTCTCTGAATCCTCCATATCTTATGCTTTTGTATTGGTTTCCCCACGCAGCTTGTTGTTTCCATACCAATACAGTTTAACATATTAACAGGAGGATACCGGAACCGGCAACGGCTCTCCCCGCTTGTGCAAGGCCAAATCGGGGACAGCGCCCTCCCCGGCAGCCTTCCCATCCCCAGGCGCGAAGAGCCGGAGCACATTTCCCCCAGAGGCGCTTTCCTGCGGCGTGGAAACCAGATCGACCCGGAGCCCAACGAATTGGGTCCGGGTCGAAACGCGTTCAGGTGAGCTGATGGACTTCGCCGGTCTCCTTGTTCCGCCACCTGGGCTTCAGAGGCAAGGGCCAGTTGAAGGCCATGGCTCCGGGAGTCGGACAGTCGGTGGCGCAGCAGCCGCAGTACCAACATTCCTCCGGATGGAGGATGATGGGGGGCTTGCCCTTCTCGGGATTGGGAATGAATACATCGATCTGGCAGACTTCCACGCAGGTGTTGCAGCCGATACACTTTGCGGGATCGATGCGCACGGGCACGCTGGGGGTCTGCACGTTGGGGATCGCAAATACCTTTTCCGCCATCTTCATTTCCTCCTCTCAGGCTTCCGGCTTGTACACGCCGGTATAATCCGGGTTGTGGGCCTCGTACTGCTCCTTCATGTTGCCCCAGTAGCGGAGGGGGATACGCTCGAAAACGGGCTTGCCGTCCTCCTGCCGCAGAGCCAGGTAATACTTCATCTCTTCCTCATCGTTATTCGGATAGTCCACCCGGCTCAGGCTCAGCTTGGGATTGGAGAGCTTCCGCTCCTTCATGGCCCGGATCATGATCTTGGCGTGCTCGATAAGGCTCAGATCCTCCAGGGAGCGCATGAGCTTATGGGGATCCAGGGCATAGAGCTGAGGCACCGCGTACTTCTCGATCCGCTCGATCTCCTCCAGGGCCAGGTCCAGGGTCCGCTCGCTCTTGAACTCGCCCACGTAATACTGCATCACCCGGCAGAGGCCGTTATGCAGTTCCTTCCACTCGATGCCGCCGTCCCGCTTGGTGGGGGCCAGCACCCGTTCCTTCTCCGCATCGATCTGATCCCGGCAGACCTTCCCCGCGTCGATGCTCTTGGCATAGGCGGCAGCTTTCCGACCGGCATAGCGGCCTGTGGCGGCGGCATAGCTGTGGTCTCCCGGCTGGAAGGTTGCGGTGCCCGCGGCATAGAGGCCGTCCAGATTGGTCTTCAGATCCCAGGCCACCATCAGGCCGCCCCGTCCGGGTTCCCGATACTGCTGAGAGCCCTGGAACTCCATCATGTTGTAGTTCATGATCTGATCCCGCTTGTAATCGAAGCCCCCTTCGGTCATGGTCTTCACCATGATCTTGGTGGTGGATTCCTCATTCAGCATCAGGTTCCAGGTGGCGTTGGCTTCCTTGGGATCAATGCCCGCAAAGTCCGCGTAGAAGGGCAGCTCATATTCGCCGCTCTGGATCCCGGCCCGCATCTTGGGTCCATCGGAGAACATGGCGCCGCCGTCTGCCCAACCCTGGGTGGCATAGGGCAGGATCTTGCCGTTGGAGTCTACCATGGGGATATTCTCATAGCTGGCATCGCCGCCGCCGGTGTACCATTTGTGCTTCAGGCCCGTGGCAATGCGGTAAGGCGAGCTGGCCTCCATCATGGTGACCCGGGCTCCGGCCCGCCAGGCCATGGCGGTGCCGTCGCTGCTGTTGTTCCGGGAGTACATGGAGGAATAGCCGCCATGCTCCATATCCATGAACCAGGCGTTTCCGGAACCTCCGGCGGAGATGATGACGGCCTTGGCCTTCACGATGACGAATTCGCCGGTGCGGGTGTTGAGCCCAGTGGCGCCCACGATCCTAGCGCCCTGTTTGCCGTTTTCATTCAGCAGGCTGGTGGCCATGACCCGGTCCAGGATAGTCACGCCAAGGCGCTTGCACTCCTTCTTCAGGGCGGGCTTGAAGGTGCTGCCCCAGATGCGGATGACCATATTGTTCCGCTTCTCCGGAGGATTGAAGTTCGGCTCGCCGTAGCCCTTGGGCAGGCCCAGGCCTGCGCCGGCGCTGTACCGGGGGGAGAACATGAGCTTGGTCTTCTCATCCCGGCCTTCCACCCCCAGGAACTCGTCCTTGTCGTCCCGGATCTTGCCGCCCATCTGCTCCATCTCCTGGAGCGTATCCCAGTCCTCCCGGCATTGGATCTGGATGCCGATGCCGTTGCTGAAGTCTCCCCCCGCCTTCATCTCCTCGATGGCCCAGGTATCCGGATCCACCCGGGAGCAGGGGTTGCCGGGAACGTTGCACCAGTGGTCGCAGCCGGGGCCTCCTGCGCCGCTGCGCCGAACGTCGGCCTTTTCCATGAGGATGACCTTTGCCCCGGTGCGGGCCGCGCTGATGGCCGCCCAGCAGCCGGCAATGCCGCCGCCCAGGATACATACGTCGGCTTCCAGCTCGGTCTCCTCCCCGAACTTGATGGGATAAGGCCACTCGGGGGGATTGCCGTTGGTTTTCAGGTATTCATGCCAGGTTCCCATTTTTCAGCCTCCTTATGGTAATCATTCTTTCCCGATTATAACGGATATGTTTCCCTTTGTAAACGCGCTTGTCTCCTCCCAAGCGCAGGACGGAACCCCTGCGGAAGCCGGGCTTCCGCAGGGCCGTCGTACAGGAACGCGGCGCCCATGCGCCGTGCTCCGGATCAGGCCAGGGTTTTCAGATAATCCTGGTAGGCTTCCTGATAAATATCCCGGATCTCATTCAGGCCGATGCGCTCCAGCTCGGCCACATAGCTGTCCCATTCGGAGAGGGGCCGTGCGCCGTCCGCGAAGAGGCTGAAGTTTTCGGCGATGAAGGTGACCACGTTATTGCGGTACTGGGCGATCTCGTCGCTCTGTTCGCTGGTGAGCTTTGCGCCTACGGGATACAGGCCGCTCTTGTCATAGTGCTCCGCCAGCCATTTGGTCCAGTATTTGATCGTGGCGACCGCCTTGTCCCCGGAGGGGTTAAGCAGCTTCGTCTCCGTGGCGCAGAGGCCGGGATCGCAGAACGCGTCCAGCGAATAGATGAAGGTCAGCCAGGAGAGGGACCAGCCGTTGGGGTTGTTCACAGCCCAGTCGGTATTGCGGCGGACCCCGTTCTCATCGATGTAGCAGATGACGCCCTCGGGACCGTAGCAGTAGAGCTCCCAGCCTTCGGGGCTGTACCGGTAGTCGATCCATTTCATGGCCAGGGGGATATCCTCACAGGTGGAGGCAAAGGAACAGCAGCCGGTGCCGGTCCTGGCGCCGCTCTTCCCCACGGTGAGGATCTGGCCTGCCGTCTGCAGCGGCTTCTGCACGGGCTGCCAGTTGCAGTCCGGATTGACGCAGAGGTTTTCCGCGTCGTACAGGTTCACAGCCCCGTCGTACATAATGGCGATATGGTCATTGTGCCGTTCGTCGGAATAATCGGTGGCGGAGGCGTAGGAGATCCAGTTGGGACTGATGAGCCCCGCGTCAAAGAAGGTGCGCAGTTTGGTGATGAGGGCCAGATCCTCCTGGGTGGTGCACCCCAGCTGCACCTTGCCGTCCTTCAGATAAATGGAGGGCAGCGCGGTGGTGGGGATGGCGGTCATGCTGCCGAAGGAATGGAACTGCCAGTAGTTCACCACTTCGATGGTGTTGTTGAAGAACATGGGATAATCCACGGTGTCGATGCCCACCTTCAGGGCAGTGAGGCAGTCGAACCAGTCATCCCAGGTGACCAGCTTGTCCTTGTCCCAGCCGATGCGGTCCATGAAATCCTGCCGGATGACGTAACCGCCGATCATTTCGCCGGGCTGGATATTCATGTTGTACACCGCGGGGACAAAATCCTCGAAGTAGAAGATGCGGCTGTGGGTGTCCAGATCATCCGGACGGTCGTAGGTGGAGTAATACATGAAGTTGGGCATGTATTCCTTATAGTCGAAGACGTTGACGAAGTAGCCGTCCTCCACCATCTCCACGGGGGTACCGGGATAATAGCTGTTGGCGTTGCAGCAGATGTCGCAGAGATCATCCGCCGCCAGGGCTACGGAAAAGGCCTCTTTCCGGCTGCTGGAGGGTACGGAGACATACTCCACGTGTACGCCGGTGCGTTTCTGGGCTTCCACCGGAAGCTCTGTTTCGCCGAAGCCGCCCTCCCCGATGTACTCAGGCGTCCAGATGGTGAACCAGTAGGAGATGGGTTCATCGCTTTCCGTCAGGGGCAGAGGCCAGTTGTATTGCTCGGTGGCGATGCCTCGGTCATCCACAGCGAAGGGCAGACCGGGCTCCTCGGGAGGCGCTTCGGTTTCCTGCGGGTCGGGTTTCGCTGTCTCCGCCGGTTTGGCGGTATTGCTGGGTGCGGCGGTTGCGGAGGGCTTTTCCGTTGCGGCCGGAGCCTGGGTCGCCTGTCCATCCGGCGCGGCGGTGGCCGGTGCAGGCGGGTTCTTGGCACAGCCGGAGAAGAGCGCCAGGACCATCGCTGCGGCCAGACACAGGATCAGAATGCGCTTTTTCATCGTTTGTCTCCTTTCTTCTTCATCTCTTGCTGCCTTGGTCACTTCCTTTAAATCATAACATTTTCGCAACAATTTATCAACTTATTTACTGCAAGTTTCCCAATTAATACATATTTTTGTAATGTTTTGCGGGGTTCTTGCGGTTTTTGGGCAGAAACAACCGGATCACACCAGACAGGATGATCCGGCGGATATCGGGCGCAGCGGAGGCTGGGGATGAAGTGAGCAAGGTATGAATCCAGCGTCAAAGCGGGCGCGCAAAATCTGACGGATACTTCCCTGTTCTCAATCTTCCAGACAAAGAAAACCCCGGAAATCCGAAGATTTCGGGGGGCGGTGACGGGCAGTACAGTATGATTCCCCGGGATGGAACGGCTTCATCATCAGACAGTTACTCATTCTTCAGTCTTCAGTATTCATATAACAGCTCTGATCTTGATTGCATAAAACACCTTCTTTCTGAAAATGGGTATAAGAATAGCGGCCAACATTTCTGCTGACCGCATTTTATAATTATTATCACTCCTGGCTCCGGTTTTATCTCAATGCAACCATAAAACCACCCCATTCAAGAGGGTCAAACGCATCCGGAACTCTTTCCCCCGTAGAGTCGGTGCGGAAGCAAAACGGTTCAAAGGTATAGCTCTCAGAATATGGGTCGAGACCATCCAAATTTGTCATGGTGATGACCACGCAGTCATCTCCGTAGTTTGTCTTGACAATTCCGGTCACCCAAGCCATTGTGCTGTTTCCATTGCCGTCGGTAATCCTGTATTTTACGATATCGTTAACCGACTTCGATGAATCATTCATCCGATAAACGATGCTTGCGTTGAACATTGAGGGCGCGACAGTTATACTAATATCTGCGGTTCCTCCATCGATGGGAAGTTTTTCCTCACACACCTGACGCATATCACCGGGTTTTTCAAAATCAAAACGCAGCTCCTGTTCGGCAATCGTATCAATCTTGTTGTTCTCCTGAACCGTGAAAAACACAGGCATCTTTTTGTATTGATTCAGTTTCAGGCGGATCACAAGAGATACACAGTTTTCTATGATATTTTATTAAATAACTGCAATTAAACTCAAACAA
>CAMVBX010000107.1 GCA_947165825.1 uncultured Clostridia bacterium | reverse complement strand
TAATTTCATCCGAGTAAATGCTTAGATGGAGAGGGTCCGGGATGACCTGCCTCAGAGAGCCTGCGGTCGGTGCGAGCAGGCGGTATGGCTTCCCAGCGGACCGGTCGCTCCGGAGCAGGAGAGCAGAAAGCCGCAAAGGCAAGTAGAGCCTCCCGTGAGGCCGCGTAAGGGCACGAGGGCTTATTGGAGCTTGAAGAGGCGCGTTCTGGACGCGCAACCAGGGTGGTACCGCGGTGTTTCCATACGCCGTCCCCGGATTCCGGGGACGGCGTTTCAGTTTTTCGACAGGAGGAATCAGCCATGCAGCAGAGCAGTACGAATCTGGCCGGGAAGATCCGGGAGATCGCCAACCGAATCAGGGAACTGCGGCAGATCGAGGGGTATACCGAAGCTCAGATGGCCACCAAAGTCGGCGTGAGCGAGGAGGAATACCGGCGTTACGAATCCGGCGAGCTGGATCTGAACTTTGCCTTCCTCTATACCTGCGCCCAGGCCTTCAACGTGGACGTGACGGAGCTCATCGAGGGCGCCGCTCCCCACCTGAGCAGCTATACCCTCACCCGCAGCGGGGAGGGCCAGCGGGTGGAGCAGGCCCACGGCATGGTCTATTACAATATGGCCTACCGCTTCCGGAACCGGATCGCGGAGCCCCTTTTCGTCCACAGCGTCTATTCCGAGGAGGCCCAGCTGAAGCCCATCGAGCTCACCACCCATGAGGGGCAGGAATGCGACATCGTCATCAGCGGCAGCCTGAAGGTGCAGGTGGGGGAGCATGCGGAGATCCTGCTGCCCGGAGACACCATCTATTACGATTCCTCTACCCCCCACGGCATGATCGCCGTGGACGGGAAGGACTGCGATTTTTACGCCATCGTCCTCACCCCCGAGGAGGCCCCCGCCGCGAAGCCCGCGGCAACGGCGGCCTTCACCTCCGCCGGGGAGGAGGGGGAGCACCGGATCTGGGAAGATTTCATCCATCCGGTGGAAAGCCCCGCCGGGGTGCTGAAGAGCATCTCTTTCACCAATACGGACCGGTTCAACTTCGCCTTCGACGTGGTGGACGCCATCTCCGCCCGGGAGCCGGATAAGCTGGCCATGCTCCATCTGGACCGGAACAAGGTCGAGCGGCGCTTCACCTTCGAGGATATGCGGAAGAAATCCGCCCGGGCGGCCAACTATTTCCGCACCCTGGGCATCAAGAAGGGGGACCGGGTGATGCTGGTGCTCCGGCGCACCTGGCAGTTCTGGGTCATCGCCATCGGCCTGGAAAAGCTGGGGGCCGTGGCCATCCCCGCCGTGGATCAGCTTCTGGAAAAGGACTTCGTCTACCGCTTCGAGACCGCGGGCATCTCCGCCATCATCTGCACTGCGGACGGGGAGAGCAGCGCCTGCGCGGAGCAGGCCATGGAGAAATACGACGGCATCCGCACCAAGATCATCTGCAACGGGACCCGTCCGGGGTGGCACAGCTTCGATGAGGAATACGAGCGGTATTCCAGCCGGTATCCCCGGCCCAACGACGCCATCTGCGGGGACGACCCCATGATGATGATCTTCACCTCCGGCTCCACGGGCTATCCCAAGCTGGCGGTGCACAGCTGCAAGTATCCCCTGGGCCATTACGTCACCGCCCGTTACTGGCACTGCGTGGAGCCGGACGGACTGCACCTCACCATCTCCGATACCGGCTGGGCCAAGGCCATGTGGGGCAAGCTCTTCGGCCAGTGGCTCTGCGAGGCCGCCATCTTCGTGTACGATTTCGACCGCTTCCATGCGGAGGATATCCTCCCCCTGTTTGCCAAGTACGGCATCACCAGCTTCTGTGCCCCGCCCACCATCTACCGCTTCCTTATCCGGGACGACCTCAGCGGCTATGACCTCAGCTCCATCCGCCATGCCAGCACCGCCGGCGAAGCCATGAACCCGGAGGTCTTCAACCGCTTCCGGGAGGCCACGGGCCTTTCCATCATGGAGGGCTTCGGCCAGACGGAGACCAGCATCCTGGTGGGCAACTTCGTGGGCATGAGCCCCAAGATCGGTTCCATGGGCAAACCCAACCCCGGCTTCCAGGTGCAGCTCATGAAGCACGACGGGACCTTCGCCGGAACCGGCGAATCCGCCGAGATCGTGGTGGATACCCGGGAAGGCGCCCCCTGCGGCCTGTTCCGGGGCTACTATGAGAATAAGGAAGAGACGGAGGCCAGCTGGCACGACGGCTTCTACCATACCGGAGACGTGGCCTGGCGGGATGAGGACGGTTACTTCTGGTACGTGGGCCGGGCGGACGACCTGATCAAATCCTCCGGCTACCGCATCGGACCCTTCGAGATCGAAAGCGTCATCATGGAGCTGCCCTATGTGCTGGAATGCGGCGTCTCTCCCGCGCCGGACGAGATCCGGGGTCAGATCGTCAAGGCCAGCATCGTCCTCACCAAGGGCACCCAGCCCTCGGAGCAGCTGAAGAAGGAGATCCAGGAATACGTCAAGAGCCGTACGGCGCCCTACAAGTACCCCCGTCTGGTGGTATTCCGGGACGCCCTGCCCAAGACCACCAGCGGAAAGATCATCCGGTCCCAGCTGTAAATAACGAAAGACAAGGGAGCCGATTTGCGTTGGCTCCCTGAAATTTATCTTGACAACCAGCGGGAAATGGGCTATATTTAGGCGTACTTTAATACGATAATGCGATATCGAGACAGAATCAAGGCGGAATCTGGAGGAATACCATGTTGGATGAGACCCTGCTGAAACGGGAGGAACGGGCCATGCTGGCGCTCCGGTCCTTGTACCGGCGCTATGGCTACCGCCCCTTCCGCATGAGCCGCTTCGAGGAATACGAGTTCTATATGCGGAACAAGGATTATCTGGAGAGCGGCAGGATCATCACCTTTACGGATACGGACGGAAAGCTCATGGCTCTGAAGCCGGACGTCACCCTGTCCATCATCAAAAACGGGATGGACGAGCCGGGCTGCCGGCAGAAGGTGTATTATGATGAGAGCGTCTTCCGGGTCCCCGCCGGGGGACAGCAGTTCCGGGAGATCCGTCAGGCCGGCCTGGAGTGCATCGGGGAGATCCGCCTTTACGACGTGTATGAGGTCCTGCTCCTGGCGGCGGAGAGCCTGGGGGCCATCTCGGACCGCTTCGTGCTGGATCTGAGCCATCTGGGCATCCTCTCCGCCCTTCTGGAGGAGACAGGGCAGGAGGAAAGTTTCCGGCGAAAGGCCGCCGCCTGCTTCGGCTCCAAAAACGCCCATGATCTTCGGGACCTGTGCGTCAGCCGGGGGGTGGATCCGGCGGTGACGGAGCGGCTGTGCCGCTGCGCCTCCCTCTCCGGCCCCCTGCCGGAGGCCGTGCGGGAGCTGGAGGGGATCTGTCCGCCCGATGCGGCGGACTGCCTGGAGGAGCTGCGGACCCTGAGCCGCCTGCTGGGGGATACCCCCTGGGGGGAGCGGATCAGCCTGGATTTCTCCGTGGTGAACAACATGGGGTATTATAGCGGCATCGTCTTTTCCGGTTTCCTGGAGGGGATCGTGGATACGGTGCTTTCCGGCGGCCGGTATGACCGCCTCATGCAGAAGCTGGGACGGAAAAGCGGAGCCATCGGCTTCGCGGTGTACCTGGACCTGCTGAGCGCCCTCCGGTCCGACGAGCCGGAGGGAGATCCGGATATCCTGCTTCTGGTCCCCGGGGACGCCGACCCGGAGCGGGTGGCCCAGGCGGTGAGAAAGCTCACCGAAAAGGGCCGGAGCGTCAGCGTGCAGGAACAGATCCCTGCCGCCGGGGGATACGGGAAATGCGTCCGGCTGGAGGAGACGGAATCATGCTGAACGTGGCGCTGCCCAAGGGCAGATTGGGCAATCAGGTATACGGGCTGCTGGAACAGGCGGGGTACGACTGCCCCGGCATACGGGAGGAGAGCCGCCGTCTCCTGTTCGACAGCGCCGACGGCAGCCTGCGCTGCTTCTGGGTGAAGCCCTCGGACGTCTCCGTCTACGTGGAGCGGGGGGCTGCGGATATCGGGGTCTGCGGGAAGGACATCCTGGCGGAGAACAATCCCCGGATCTACGAGCTCCTGGACCTGGGGGTGGGAAAATGCCGCATGGCGGCGGCGGCGCCCAAGGGCTTCCGGGAACCGGCAGACCGGCCCCTGCGGGTGGGCACCAGCTTCCCCAATATCGTCCGGGAGCATTACGCCGCACTGGGACGGGATATCGACGTGATCCATCTCCATGGCTCGGTGGAGCTGGCTCCGCTGCTGGGCCTCTCCGACGTGATCGTGGATATTGTGGAGACCGGATCCACCCTGAGAGCCAACGGGCTGGAGGTCATTGACGACTTCCTGCCCATCAGCGCCCGGCTCATCGCCAACCGGGCCAGTTACCAGTTCAAACTGAAGGAGATCCGGGAAATGACAGAACGGTTGAAAGCGCAGGTGGAAACAGCATGATCCCGATTTACGAATACGGAAAGACACCGGAGGCCCGGCTCTTTGCCCGCATGGACGGGGCGGTGGACGTGTCCGCCGCCGTGGCGGAGATCCTCGCCCGGGTGGAGAAGGAAGGGGATAAGGCTCTGCTGGACTACTCCCGGCAGTTCGACCACGCGGAGCTGACCTCTCTGGAGGTGACCCGGGCGGAGATCGAAGCGGCCAAGGCCCAGGTGGAGCCGGAATTTCTGCGTACCCTGGAGGAGGCCGCGGAGCATATCCGGGAGTTCCATGAAAAGCAGAAGCGCACGGGCTTTGCCCTGACCCGGACCCCCGGCATGGTCATGGGGCAGCGGGTGATCCCCATGGATCGGGTGGGCGTCTACGTGCCGGGAGGCACGGCGGCCTATCCCTCCACCGTGCTCATGGATACCATCCCTGCGAAGATCGCGGGCTGTCCGGAGATCCTCATGGTCTCGCCCCCCACCCGGGGCGGCACCATCGCCCCGGCCATTCTGTCCGCCGCCGCCATCGCGGGGGTGGACCGGGTATTCAAGGTAGGCGGGGCGCAGGCCGTCGCCGCCCTGGCCTACGGCACCGAGAGTATCCCCAAGGCGGACAAGATCGTGGGCCCCGGCAATGCCTACGTGGCGGAGGCCAAGCGGCAGGTCTACGGCCGGGTGGCCATCGATATGATCGCCGGCCCCAGCGAGGTGCTCGTCGTGGCGGACGGGAAGAGCGAGGCAAAATACGTGGCCGCGGACCTGCTGGCCCAGGCGGAGCACGATAAGTTGGCCACCGCCATCCTCATTACGGATTCCCCGGCCCTGGCCAGGGCCGTCGCCCGGGAGGTGGAACGGCAGCTCGCCCTCCTGCCCCGGCAGGAGATCGCCCGGGCCAGCATCGACGGCTGCGGCAGGATCATCCTGGTGAAGGATATTCCCGAGGCCATGGAGCTGGCCAACCGCTTCGCCCCGGAGCACCTGGAGCTGTGCCTGGATGAGCCCTTCGCCTGGCTGGATCGGGTGAAGCATGCCGGATCCGTCTTCCTGGGCCGCTCCTGCCCGGAGGCTTTGGGGGATTATTTCGCCGGACCAAACCATACCCTGCCCACCATGGGCACCGCCCGCTTCTCCTCCCCCCTCAGCGTGGACGACTTCGTGAAGAAGACCCAGTTCCTGTACTATACGGAGGAAGCCCTGCGGGGCGCGGGGGAAAGCGTCGCCCGCTTTGCCCGGAAGGAAGGCCTGGAGGCGCACGCCCGGAGCGTGACCCTGCGGACGGAGGGAGAGGAATGAGCCGGTTTTTCACCTCCCGGCTGGATCAGCTCACCCCCTACGTGCCGGGGGAGCAGCCCCAGGACCGGAAATATCTGAAGCTCAACACCAACGAGTCCCCCTTTCCCCCCTCTCCCGGGGTGACCCGGGCGGCGGAGGAGGAGGCGGGGAAGAATCAGCTCTACTCCGACCCGGAAAGCGCCGCTCTCCGTCGGGCCCTGGGGGAACGGTACGGCCTGGAGCCGGAGCGGATCATGGTATCCAACGGCTCGGACGAGGTGCTGAATTACGCTTTCGTGGCCTTCGGCGATGAAACGGCCCCCCTGGTTTTCCCGGATATCACCTATGGGTTTTATCCCGTGTTCGCGGAGCTGAACCGGATCCCTTACCGCACGATCCCCCTGGACGGGAATTTCCGCATCCGGCCGGAGGACTACTATGATTCCGGCAGCAACGTGGTGCTGGCGAATCCCAACGCCCCCACCGGCATTGCCCTGGAGCCGGACCAGGTGGAGGATATCCTGAAGCGGAACCGGGAGCACGTGGTCATCCTGGACGAGGCTTACGTGGATTTCGGCGGGGTGAGTGCCCGCCCCCTGCTGGAGCGGTACGAGAATCTGCTCATTGTCCAGACCTTCTCCAAATCCCGGTGCATGGCGGGGGCCCGGCTGGGCTTTGCCATGGGGAGCGAGGAGCTGATCCGGGACCTGAAGACCATTCAGTATTCCACAAACCCCTATAACGTGAACCGCATGACCGCGGCGGCGGGGATCGCCGCCCTCCGGGAGCAGGCCTATTACGACGACTGCTGCCGGAAGATCGTGGAGAACCGGGCCTGGACCAAGGAAAGATTGGAGGAGCTGGGCTTCTCCGTGCTGCCCAGCCGGACGAATTTCCTCTTCGCCCGGTGGGACCGGATGGGGGGCGAAGCCCTGTACCTGGCCCTGAAGCGCCGGGGCATCCTGATCCGGCATTTCGGTCTGGAGCGGATCAAAGACTACAACCGCATCACCATCGGCACCCGGGAACAGATGGAAACTTTCATCGCCGGCGTGCGGGAGTGTTTGGAGGAAAAGGCATGAGAAACGCGGAGATCGCCAGAAAAACGGCGGAGACGGATATCTTCCTCCGTCTGGAGCTGGACGGCGCCGGCATCGGAGAGATCGATTCCGGCGTGGGCTTTCTGGACCATATGCTCACCCTGTTCGCCCGGCACGGGCGTTTCGATCTGACCCTGCGCTGCCGGGGGGATATCCGGGTGGACGACCACCACACGGTGGAGGATATCGGGATCTGCCTGGGCCAGGCCTTCGGGGAGGCTCTGGGGGAGAAGCGGGGGATCCGCCGGTACGGGGACGTGACCCTGCCCATGGACGAGACCCTGATCCTGGCGGCGGCGGATATCTCCGGACGGGGCGGCTTTTATCCGGAGCTGCGCATCCCCACCCAGAAGGTGGGCACCTTCGATACGGAGCTGGGGGCGGAATTCTGGGCGGCCTTCGCCCGGGAGTCGGGGATCACCCTGCACCTGCGGCAGCTGGCGGGCCTCAACGCCCATCATATTCTGGAGGGCTGCTTCAAGGCGGCGGCCCGCTGCCTGCGCGGGGCGGTCTCTCTGGATCCGGAGCTGGCGGGGGAGATCCCCTCCACCAAGGGGACGCTGTCATGATCGCCATCGTGGATTACGGCGTGGGGAACCTGTTTTCCCTGCGGTCCTCCCTGGGCTTCCTGGGGGCGGAGGCGGAGGTCACCGGGGATCCGGAACGGCTCCGCCGGGCGGACAAGCTCATCCTGCCCGGGGTGGGCGCCTTCGGGGACGCGGCGGACAAGCTCCGGGCCACCGGCCTGGACCGGGTGGTCCTGGAGGAGGTGGACAAGGGCAAGCTTCTGCTGGGCATCTGCCTGGGGATGCAGCTCCTGTTCGAGAGAAGCTATGAGTACGGCGAGCATGCGGGTCTGGGCCTGCTGGAGGGCAGCGTGGTGCCCATGGAGGGGAGACTGCCCGGGGAGCTGAGGATCCCCCATATCGGCTGGAACGCCCTGCGGTATACCCGGCCCCACCCCCTGTTCCGGGAGGTTGCGGAGGGCTCCTGCGTGTACTTCGTCCATTCCTTCTTCGTGGAGGAGACGGTCCCCGGCATCATCGCCACCGCGGAATACGGGGTGAATGTGGGGGCGGCGGCAGCCAGGGAGAACGTGATGGGCTGTCAGTTCCATCCGGAAAAGAGCGGCGGCGTGGGAATGAAGATCCTCAAGGCCTTCTGCGAAATGGAGGGATGGGCATGATTTTGCTTCCTGCCATCGATCTGTATGGGGGAAAGGCGGTCCGCCTGAAGAAGGGGGACTATGCGGAGATGACCGTCTACCGGGAGGACCCGCTCACCCTGGCTGCCGAG
>CAMVBX010000106.1 GCA_947165825.1 uncultured Clostridia bacterium | reverse complement strand
TCATCCTGGCAACCATGGGCAAGAAGGGCATTATGACAAACCTGATCCCCCTGATCATGTCCATCGTGGGCATCAAGGGCTGGTTTGCGGGCAACCTTATGCCGAGGTGGGCAAATACCGGATTCCAGTACATCAGCGGTGTTTTGTTCATCATCATGTTTATCATTACGATCGGCATCATTGTCTTTGCGGTTCAGGAGAGCAAGACCCGCCCCGCGGACTACTACCTGCCCTCCCTCAACTGAGATTTCCCTTCCGGAAGGACGCACGGGATCGTGCGTCCTTCTTTTTTTCGGGACAGACGACCGGGCGTTCGCCTCTCCCTCATTTCTCTGCCTGCGGGCGCATATACTCCCAATGATCCCTCCGGGATCAGGAAGTTCGGGGAGTGGTGCTTATTCGCACAGAGATCGAGGACAGAGCCCTCCGGCTCGCGATTTACATGCTGGAAAACGGGGGGACCGTCCGGTCCGCCGCTGCGCGGTACGGGGTCTCGAAGTCCACGGTACACAAGGACCTGACCCGGCGTCTGCCGGAGATCGACCCGGCTCTGTACAGACGGGTGAAAATGCTGCTGGACCGCAACAAAGCGGAGCGTCACCTCCGGGGAGGGGCGGCCACCAGAAGGAAATACAAAGGGGAAACGGGGGAGGGAAACTGAAACCCGTCGGTTTTTCGTCCCGGAATCCGGGCGGCGCGCAGGCTTCGGCCGCAGCCTCCCGTTCCGGGACGGCTTTTTTGCCCGCTGATTGGAATGACGCGGTTCTTTTCCTTGCTTTCCGGGAAAGCTTCGTGTATGATTTGCGAAGGATCATTTTGCAGTACCGAAGAAGGAGAACAGTATGGACGATCAGACGAATTACGGGGACGATTTTGTCACCATTACCGATGAAGAAGGCAATTCCTATGAGCTGGAGAGAGTCAGCGAAGAGGATATCGAGCTGGGGGACAAGGTGTACCGGGCTTTTCTGCCTGTGGGGGAGACGGAGGACGACTATTATGAAATGATTCTCTTCCGGGTAGTGGAAGAAGATGGGGAAGAGCTCCTGGAGACCATTGAAGACGAGGAAGAAATGGAGAAGGTCTATCAGATTTTTATGGACCGGCTGTTCGAAGAAGACGAGGACGAATGATCCGGAGCTGAGTAACCCGCCTGCTGCGGCCTGTCTGTCGCGGCAGGTTTTCTTTTGTTTCCCTGCCCGAACTGGAGAGCGATCCCGGCGGTCCAGGCACAGGTTGACCGTTTCCCGGGTGAGGGTCTCTCCGCTTCAGCCTGCTCCGCAGACAAAAGCATATCCCCCGGGGGACAGAGCAGGGATAAGCTCTGCCGGCAGGGCGGATACGCCCCGGAGGAGAAAAAAACTGCCGGGTCAGCCTTGAACTGACCCGGCAGTCGGATTTTCGGTTCCCCGCCTGTGCCGTGTGGACCCGTTTATCACCTGCACGAGCTGCAGGTGGGTCGCCGCCCCGGGGCTTCTCTGCTTCCAACGTCCGCCCCAAGGGCGGGAGGCCTGCAATTCACCGCGGGAGAAAAGCGTCCCTTATCAATGATGTGGGTTCTAAATAGGCCCATCACGCACACGGCAGGGCATTCCTTGCAGCGAAGCGGAGCCTCGCCACGCCATTAATATACCACGGGGTCCGGGAAATATCAATAGGTCAGAACGGTCGAACCCTGTTAAATCCCGCCAATGCGCCCCGTCGCGGCCCCCTTCCGCCGGAGCACGGGAAAAGAATAGATTTTTCTTGCAATCGGCAGGGAAAACGCATATACTATACCAATGCCGCAGTATACATCATGCAGACAAGGACGGAAGAGAATATGAGTGCATCCAGAGAGAAGAGGGTCCGTTTTGAGGAACGGGCGGAAGGCAAGGAAAAACGCCAGATCCGGGCGAAGGATAACCGGAAGCTGGCCCGGCGCAAGAAGCTCATCACCACCGCGGCCATCGCGGTGATCGTGGTCGTGCTGGTGCTTCTGGTGGTGGTGAATTCCACCCTGTTCTACACGGGCGTTCCGGCCCTGAAGATCGGGAATTCCCGGTATACCGCGTCGGATTTCAATTATGAGTACTTCACCAACTATTATCAGACTTACAGCAATATTTCCAGCACCTATGGGGAATATGCCTCGATGCTGCTGGATCCCTCCACTCCGCTGAATAAGCAGTACTACAGCGGGACCCAGACCTGGGCGGATTATTTTGAGGGCACGGCCCTGAGCCAGCTGCAGCAGATGAGCATCCTGAACGATATGGCCAAGAAGGAAGGCTGGACCCTCAGCGCCGAACGAGCCGCGGAGATTGAAACCAACATCAATCAGGTCAAGACCGACGCCATCAACCAGGGCTACTCGGACTATAAGGCTTATCTCCAGGCGCTGTACGGCAAGGGCATGACGGAGGAGCGCCTCCGCTCCCTCCTGCAGAAATCCTTCAACGCCACCTACTACAGCCAGGATCTGGTGGAACGGTGGAAGGCTGCCGCCACGGATGAGGATAAGCAGGCCTACTATGACGATGTCCAGAGCAATTACAACCTGATCACTTATATGCTGTACCATGTGGACGGTTCCCCCAATGATGAGGAGGGGATCGATTCCGAGACCGCCATGCTGGCAGCGAAGAACACGGCGGACGAAATTGCCTCTGCGGTGGACCAGATCACCTTCGCGGACGCGGTCCGGCGGCTGGCGCCCGAGGACCAGCGGGCCACCTATGAATCCGATGATGCCTGCCTCAGACGCAATGTTTCCCCCACCAGCATCGATTCCGCCTATCGGGAATGGCTCACGGATCCGGCCAGGGAGTTCGGCATGACCAACGTGTTCCAGGGGACCAACGGCTACGACGTGGTCATGTTCCTGGAAGCCAACGACAACCGCTTCAAGCTGGTGAATTACCGGGGCATCGTGATCTCCGTGGCGACGGACGAAGAAGGCCGGGTGACGGACGACGCCATGCAGGAAGCCCAGAAGACCGTGGACACCATCATGGAGGAGTTTAACGCCGATCCCACGGAGGAGACCTTCGCGAAGCTCGCCAACGAGTATAACGGGACCGGAACCAACGGCGGCCTTCAGGAGAATGTGGTCATGGGCACCCTCAGCAACTACGCGCTGGAGCAGTACCTCTTCGATGAATCCGCCCGCCAGCCCGGAGATATCTACAGCTTCTATGATAACAAGAACTTCTATATCGCCTACTTTGTGGGCTACGGCGAGCAGTACAATCTGCGCATTGCGGAAAACCTGATGGCCGAAGATCAGTATACCGGCATGATCGAGAGCGCCAGGGAAGAGTATGACATTAAGAAGCTCTTCGCCTTCCGCTTCACCAAGTGACGAAAACCGAATGAACTGCGCATCCCCGGGACGGCTTTATCCAGGCCGTCCCGGGGATTTTTTTTCACTCTGCGGAGGATTTGCGCTTGACAAACCTACACTTGTAGGTTAACCTACAGATGTAGGCAAAAAGTATAAGGGAGGTGGGATCCGTGGCAAGCCTGAGCGATGCGGAGTGGGAGGTCATGAACGTCCTGTGGTCCGCCGGTGAATTGACTTTGGCGGAGATCCGGGAACGGCTGAATGGGGCAGGGAAGCGCTGGGCCGGGAATACGGTGCAGACCTTTCTGGCCCGGCTGGAGAAGAAGGGGGCCGTCGCCGTTTCCCGGAGCGGGCTGCCCTATCGGTATGGGGCGTCGCAGCCCAGGGAGCACTATGAGCGGGAACTGCTGGAGGACCTGAAGAAGCGGGTGTTCCGGGGCTCCGGCCTGCGCATGGTCTCCTCCTTCATGCAGCTGGAGCCCCTGAGCCGGGAAGACCTGGCGGAGCTGCGGCGGGTGATCGACGAGAGCTTCGGAGAGGAGGATGCGCCGTGATGATCCGATTGGCGGAATGGCTGGTCCATCTGACCTATGCCGCCCTGTTCGGCAGCCTGGGGGCTGCGCTGCTCCTCCTGGTCCGGCGGTTCGTGACGGTCCGGGCAGGGCCGCGGTATACCGTAGCCCTCTGGACGATGCTGTTGTTCTGGATGGGGGTGATCCTGCTGCTTTCCGGCCGGGGTCGTATGCGCTTCAATGATTTTCTGTTTCGGCATGATTTGGCGTTCTTGGTCCATGGGCTGCTGCATTTGGATTTTTTGGATGGGAGGCTGGTAGATGGTATCCCCGACACCGGGGTCTGGGCCCGGTTATGGCTGCGCCCGATACCCCAGAACTGGGCGGCAAAAGGGGAGGCAACGACGATCCTCCTGGTCTGCTTTGCCGTCTGGCTTCTGGGCCTCCTGCTGTTCTGGCTCCTGGTCGCGTACCGGTACAGGCAGGCGAAGCGGGCTCTCCGTCATCTCCCTCCCACGGAGGACCCGGAGATCCGGGAACTGCTGCGGCAGGAGTGTCTCTGGCTGGGGATCCGGGGAACGGTCGATGCGTTTCTTCTGCCGGCCTCCGGGACGGGAAAGGGGATATTCTCCCCCTGCGTCATGGGCTTTCGGGACCCCGTTCTCCTGCTCCCGGGGGAGCTGTGGGGCCGACTGCATCAGGAGGGGAAGGAGGCCGTAGTCGCCCATGAGCTGATGCATATCCGGAGGCGGGATAATCTGCGCAACCTGATCCTGCTGGCCTTCCACAGCGTCTTCTGGTTCGCCCCGCCGATCCGCATCGCCCTGCGGGCCTGTCGGCAGGATCTGGAGTATCTGCGGGATGCCCAGGTCCTGGGGGAGACCGCCACCCGGCGGGAGCGCCGGGGGTATATGGAAGCCATCCTCTCCGTGGCGGAGGAGTGCGCCAGGCACTACTGTCCGACCCTGCACAGCGGCATGTTCACCGGCAGCGGCGCGGGCTTCCGGCTCCGTCTCCTGGAGAAGGAAACAAAGCAGCCGGTGCGGACTGCTCTGGGCCGGGCCCTGTGGGTCTTGACCGCCCTTGCCTTCCCGGCCGTGATCGTGGTCTTCCGCGGCGTCGTGCTGCTCCAGGCGTAGGTCAGCCCGGCATTCCGGTCATCTCCTCCGGCAGTTCATCCAGCCAGGTGGACCTGATCCCCGCTTCCGTCAGTTCATAGAGGATGCAGGGCTTCTCCGGCCAGGGGGTGCGGGTCAGGAGCTCGTGGATCCCGTCCCCGTCCATGTCCACGATCCGATAACCGGCGTCCCCGTAATTGCTGAACCCCAGGCAGTTCGCCGCCGTGAGCAGATCCGTCATGGGCTGCTGCAGCCAGCCGTCGCCATCGCCTCCCCGGGTGAAGACATAGGTGGAGAGATAACCGGGACCCCGGGGACTTGGCTGCCGGGAGAGGATCTTCACGCAGATGCGGGGATAACCGAAAAGGTCCCCGTCGCCGTTATAATACACGAAGGAGGACCCCACCTCGTCCATGGGGGTGCCTATGGCGATACCGCCCGTATGCCAGTTCAGCAGCTTTCCCGTCCAGGTCCGCCGGCTCCAGCGGTATTCCGCCTCCAGGGAATATCCGTCGGCGATCTGTCCGGCCAGCTCCTGCTTTTCCCCTTCGGTTCCGGCATAGGCGAGCTGCAGCAGATGGCCGTCCCTCTCCGTGAAAAGCAGCAGGTTTCCGCCTCGCTCCTCCGTGTGGAGGACGATCAGCGTGCCGCTTTCCGACACCTCGGGCCTGGTCAGCAGGATCCCCACGGCCGCCAGAGCCGCCAAAAGCAGCAGGGCCAGAACGGCCACCCAGCGCCGCCGTCGGGTCCGCTCCTTCCGGATGCTGTCCCAGGAGATGGCAAGCAGGCCCTGGACCAGCGGCGTTTCTGCCGGGGGTACTGCTTCCTCGCCGGCTGCTTCGTCCTCTTTTCGCCGGCAGGATACCAGTTCCGTGACGCCAAGGCCGAAGACCGCGGCCAGAGGCTCCAGCAGGGTCACGTCCGGGTAGCTGAGTCCCCGTTCCCATTTGCTCACGGCCTTGTCCGTCACATGGAGCCGCTCCGCCAGCGTTTTCTGGGTCAGTCCCAGCTCCTTGCGGTTCAGGGCCACAAAACTGCCGAATTCCGCTTTTTCCATTTCGATCACCTCGGGCTAAGTCTAGTTGTCCCGATAGAGGAATACAACCGACCAACGGTAGAATCCGCCTGTTTATACCCAAAAATACCCCGAAGCGTCGCCGCTTCGGGGCATTCAGCGTGTCGACAAAGTCTTGTCGCCCCGCTGAAGCAAGTTTTTCGAACAGGAAATACGGTAGAAATTGTTCGAAAAACTTCTGATTGAACGCGAAAGACACCCCTCCTGGGTTTCTTTCGCGCTATCTTCCTTCCCGTTTTCGTTCCGTTTTCGGGTTTGTCTACAGTCGGAATGCCCCGAAGCGTCGCCGCTTCGGGGCATTCCGGCCAAATTGGGTTTACGCTTCTCCGTTTGCGATGGTCTCCGCCGCCTGGCGGGCCCAGGTGAGGCAGCGCCCGTGGCTGTTGCCGTTGAACAGCAGGGGGTAGTCCACCCCGTAGAGGCCGCCCGCCACCATACCCACGGCCAGCAGGCCGGGGATGGGCTCGTCCCTGGCGTCCAGCACCCGGAGCTTCACGTCCGTATTCACTCCGCCGAACACGTCCAACAGGGAGGGACCGAACTTCAGCGCATAGAAGGGGGGCTTGTCGATGGGGGTGAGGAGGGCGGCGCGCTTGCCGTAATCCTCGTCGTTCTGCTTCTGATACATCTCGTTGTACCGGGCGACGGTGGCCAGGAAGGTGTCCCTGGGCACGCCCATCTGGTCCGCCAGCTCCTCCAGGGTGTCCGCCTTGCAGCAGGTGCCGTTCTGCACGTACCGCTCGATGGACTCCTTGGTGCCGTTGTCGTCGCTCCAGCCATGGCCGTACTCCGCCATCAGCGGCTCCACGAACTGCCCGCCGCTGATGGGGGAGAGAAAGCGCACCTGGTCCAGCCAGCGGTCGTCGAACACGCTGAAGGCACACTGGCCCCCGGGCTGCTCCAGGGTGCGGATGGCCTTGGCCTGGACCCAGGTGTCCTCGTTCATGTACCGCCTGCCCTGCTGGTTCACATGGAGGAAGAAGAAGGCGAACATGGAATAGGCGATGAGGTGGAGGGAGATGGCCCAGTCGTGGGCCTCGTATTCCGCCCCGGCCCAGTAGGCCATCTGGTGTCCGTCGCCGGTGTTGATCCCCTCTGGGAAGTAGCCGTTATGGGCGGCCCGAAGACCCAGGGGGGCGAAGTATTTCAGCATCTCCCGGTTCCCGGCAATATCCCCGGTGGCCAGGACCACGGCCTTTTTGCCCACGTAGCGGCGGTATACCCCGTCGTTGTCCCGGGCGATGAAGGAGACCACCCGACCCGTCTCGTCCTTCTCCAGGTACAGGGCCCGGTTGTTCCGGTCCAGCCGCTGCTTCGCGTCCAGGATGACCTTCTCCATGATCTCGCACATGAGGAAGGCGGTCTTGCTGTTCTTGTATACGTGATAGCCCGGCTTCTGCACAATGTAGTGGGTGCCGGGGTACTCGGTGAAATCCGGGCCCTTGTAGTAGCCGCCGAAGAGATGGCCCTCGATGGCTTCGCCCCCGGTCTCCAGCAGCCATTCAAAGGCCTCCTCGCTCTTGTTCACATAGAGCCAGAGCAGATCCTCGTTCACCCGGCTGCCGCAGATGCGCATCCAATCCCGGGCAAACTGCTTCTTGTCGATGAACACCCCGTTCTCCCGCTGGATATGGCTGCCCACGGAGGCGATATGGGCCCCGTGGGCTACCAGGCCCTTGTACTTGTCGATCAGGGCGACGGTGAGGCCCAGCTGAACGCACCTGGCCCCGGTAGCGAGACCGGCGATGCCGCCGCCGATAATGGCCACATCCGCCGTGACAGTCTCCTGGATCAGGCTTTCGTCGATCTTCGGAGGCGGCGTGCCCCAGGGATACCGGGCCGCCCGCACTTCGGGATCGGTGTAGTCTTCCCGCTCAATGAAATGCATGGTGTACCTCCCTCTTGCCCTCCCCGGAGGGCATTTCATCAGATTGACGTACCAGTTCAGCGTCTCACCGTTATGGAAAGTTGCAACCACCGGCACAAGCGATTGCAATTCTGCCGTGATTGCTGACAAACCAAAATGGGCATGTACAATATCCGGTTTCCATTCTCGAATCTTCGCCTTCAGCGGCCGAACCGCT
>CAMVBX010000105.1 GCA_947165825.1 uncultured Clostridia bacterium | reverse complement strand
CGCAACAAGCGACCCGCCGGGAGCCGATCGGCTCCCGGCGGGTCGCTTGTTGCGGGATGGGACTCAGCCCTCCGCCTTCTCCTTGGAGAGCATCAGGTTGGTGAGGATGCCCAGGATGAGGGCGCAGGCGACGGTACGGATCTGCACCGCGCCGAAGGAGACCACCATGCCGCCCACGCCGGTGATGAAGATGATGGAGGCAACGAAGAGGTTCCGATTCTGGTTCAGGTCCACCTTCTGCAGCATCTTGAAGCCGGATACGGCGATGAAGCCGTACAGGGCGATGCATACGCCGCCCATGACGCAGGAGGGGATGGTCTCCAGGAAGGCCACCAGGGGAGCGATCAGGGAGAAGATGATGCAGGCCACGGCGGCGCCCCAGATGGAGACGGTGGAGGCGTTCCGGGTGATGGCTACGCAGGCGATGGATTCGCCGTAGGTGGTGTTGGCACAGCCGCCGAAGAATGCGCCGACCATGGAACCGATGCCGTCGCCCAGCAGGGTGCGGGTGAGGCCGGGCTCTTCCAGTAGATCCACGCCCACGATGGTGGAGAGGTTCTTGTGGTCGGCCAGATGCTCTGCGAAGACCACGAAGGCCACAGGCACGTAGGCGCTGAAAAGCGTGAGGAAGTAGGCGCCGTTCATCTTGGAGAGGTCGCCGCCCAGAAGGAAGGTGAAATCCGGAAGGGCAAAAACACCGCAGTCCTTGAAGGCGCTGTAGTCAATGACAACCAGCTCGGGAATGTTGGCGCTGTTGCCAATGATGGCAAAAATGGAAGCCAGAACGTATCCGGCGAGGATGCCGATGATGAAGGGAACCAGCTTGACCCCGCGCTTGCCGTAGGTGGCGGCCAGCATGGTCACGGCCAGGGTGAACAGACCGCAGATCAGGGAGACGTAGGAGGTCTCGGTGGGGAGGACCTGGCTGACCGCATTGGCGGAGAGGCTCAGACCGATGATGGCCACGGTGGGCCCGATGATGACGGGGGGCATGAGCTTATCGATCCACTTCACGCCGCAGAACTTGATGACGATGGCCAGGATGACGTACACGATGCCGGCCATGGCGGCGCCGATGATCAGCCCCCAATAGCCGATGGCCATGGAAGCGGCGCCGGCAAAGGCGGAGATCATGGAGCCGATGAACGCGAAGGAGCTGCCCAGGAACACGGGACTGGAGGACTTGGTGAACAGCAGGTAGATGAAGGTGCCGCAGCCTGCGCCGAAGAGGGCGGCGGAAGCGGTGAGCGCTGTGCCGCAGGCCTCGTTGACCACGCTGGGCACCGCGATGGTGGCGGCCATGATGGCCAGGAGCTGCTGCAGGGCAAAGAGGATGATTTCACTGAACTTGGGCTTGTCTTTGATGTTGTAGATCAGATTCATGCTTTTCCCTCCGCGTAATTAATCTATCTTTGCGCGTTGCCGCGTTCAGACACAAAAAAACACCCCACCGGGAACACCGGCAAGGTATCGGGCCACGCAGTTCTCCCCAAGGGGCGATATCTTATCGGCATCACGGTACCGGCTTAAATCTATCGCCCGTATACTAGCATAGGAGGGCGGAGCTTGTCAACCGCAAAGAAAAGAAATCGAAAAAAGGCGGCAGGGGAAGGGTTCCGCCCGAATTCCGGGCACAGGCTTGCGTCCGACAGAGATTTATGTTACCTTCAAGGAAACAGAAAATGAACAAAGGGCTGAGGAGGATACGTCATGTCCGGAACCCGAAGCACAACAGACGGCCTGAAGCTGAACATCAGGCGCACCATGCTCATCGGCTTTGCCTTCTTTGGGATCCTGCTCCTGTGGCAGGTATACGATTCCTGGTGTCCCACCTTTCTCACGGATATCTTTGCCAGAAGGATGTATGGCCTGTCCTCTGCGGAGCTGAAAAGCGGCGACCCGGACAAGATCCTGAACGTGCAGTGGATCGTGGGGATCATCATGGCCTGCGATAATCTGGCTGCGCTGATCCTTCTGCCGATTTTCGGAAATCTGTCGGATCGCACCAGGACCCCCATCGGCAAGCGGATGCCCTTTATTCTCACGGGCACCCTGGTCTCTGCCGTTGCTTTCCCCTTCATCCCCCTGTTTTTCCACCGGAACAACGTGGCGGGCATGGTGGTGATGATGGCTCTGGTGCTTCTGTTTATGATGATGTACCGGAACCCCGCCGTTGCGTTGATGCCGGATATCACGCCCAAGCCTCTGCGGGCGAAGGCCAACGGTCTCATCAATATCATGGGCTATCTGGGCGGCGCCTTCGCCACGGTGCTGGGGATCTTCCTGAAGCTCTCGGACTATATCAATGCGGCGGACGAAGCCAGAAAGGTCTGGGTCATTGAGATTCCCTTCCTCGTTGCCTCTGTCCTGATGGTCATCTCTGCCCTGATCCTTTTTGCCACCATCAAAGAAAACCGGCTGGCGGAGGAACTGAAGGAAGAAATGGAGCTGGGCGAGCGGCTTTCCGCCACCGCCGACCCGGTGGAGGACGAGGGACCGATGAGCCGGGCAAACAAGCAGATGCTGCTGGCGATCCTGGCTGCGGAATTCCTCTGGTTCATGGCGGATAATGCCCTGGGGACCTATATCGGCAATTACGTGATCTATTATCTCAATTCCGCCTCCAGCGCCACGATGATCCTGACCATCATCAGCGGCGTGAGCAGCGTGGTGGGCTTCGCCATCGCCGGTTCCATTGCGGACCGGATCGGCAGGAAATGGACCATTTCCTGCGGCCTGGGGATCACGGTGCTGGGCCTGCTGGTCATGTGCCTGGTGCGGCCCAGCGGAAAGGAACTGGCCGGAGGACTACAGGCCTTTCCACCGCTTCTGTACCTCTTCGGGATCCTCCGGGGCTTTGGTATGGCCCTGGTCCATAATTGCTCCTTCCCCATGGTGGTGGAGCTCTGCACCAGCAAAAAGATCGGACGGTTCACCGGGTATTACTATGCCGCCAGCATGTCTGCCCAGACCATTACGCCGATCCTGCTGGGCCTGGCCTTCCGCATGACCCTGGGCTGGCGGACCCTGCCCGTATATGCGCTGATCGTCTGTGTGCTGAGCTTCCTCCTGTTCACCGGAAGGGTGAAGAACATCAAGGCCAGGAAGGTGGAGAACACCCATGGCCTTGAAGCTCTGGACGGGGATTGACCGGGGAGGCGATGAAGGATGAAAAAACGCGGTCTGATTGCTCTTGGTCTCCTGATGCTGCCGGTCGTTCTTGCGGCGCCCGGCCATGGAGGGAAGAAAAACATCCCCTTCCGGGGGCGCAATTTTGCCCACCGGGGCCTGCATACGCCGGATAAGCGGATTCCGGAAAACTCCCTGGCGGCCTTTCGACTTGCGGCGGAAGCGGGGTATGGGATGGAGCTGGACGTACAGCTCAGCCGGGACGGGCATGTGGTGGTGTTCCACGATGACGATCTGAAGCGGGTATGCGGCAGGGAAGAACGGGTGGACGAGCTGACCTGGCCCGAGCTTCACGCCCTGTCCCTCTGCGGAACGGAGGAACGGATCCCCCTGTTTTCCCAGGTGCTGGATCTGGTGGATGGCCGGACGCCCCTGATCGTGGAACTGAAATCCGGGAGACGGAATCGGGAGCTGTGCAGAAAGACAAGGGCCCTGCTGCGGGCGTATGACGGGGAGGCCTGCATCGAGAGCTTTGATCCCCGGATCGTCGCATGGTTTCGCTTCCATGCGCCGGAGTTTCTCCGGGGTCAGCTCGCTCAGCAACCGGCCAGGTATCGTGCGGACGGGCATCCGCCGCTCATCAGCTTCCTCCTGGGCAGCACCCTGCTCAACTTCCTGGGAAGACCTCAGTTCATTGCCTATCGGATCGGCCCGAGGCCTGTGCTCGTCCGGCTGGCGGAGGCCATGGGCGCTCTGCGGGTAGGGTGGACCAGCCATGAGCGGGAGAATGAGGATGGCCGGGACGCGGTGATCTTTGAGTTCTACCGGCCGGAGCTCCGGTATACCCCGGATCAGCCCTGGTGGGCGAGGATCGGACGGATCGGCAAATAAACGCAATTACGGGCGTCTGCGAAGTGCAGACGCCCGTTGGATGGAGTTTTCTCAGAATTCGAAGCTCTCGAAGCCGCCGGCCATATCGGCGATCTCCGCATAGCCGTTCTCCACAGCCACGAGGCCCAACTTGTTGCCGGTTTGCTCGTTGTACAGGGTCTTCAGGAAGGGGCCCTTGGCAAAGGCGGCATCCAGGGCTTCGGCGCTGTCATCCACCACGGCGGTGCCGCGGATGCGGATCCACTGGCGCTTGGCGTTCATGGCGCAGACCTCGATGTTGGGGTTGGCCACGGTCTGAGCGAAGGACTGCTTCTGCTTGCCCATGCCGAAGTACAGCTTCCCGTTCAGGAGCATGTAGAACCCGAAGGGGCGGACCCGGGGCTTATCTCCATCGGTGGTGGTGTAGAAGAAGGTACCGGCGTCCTTCAGAAAGGCATCCACTTTTTCCAGATTGGTCATGTTCAGAACCTCCTTAAGAATTTCGTGTGCATAGTATACACCCTGGGTGCGGCGGAATCAACCGGAGAAACGGGATTCATACGGGAAAACGCAGACCGCAGCCCAGATAGGTCAGCCGATCCCCAAGGATCTCCTCCAGGATCCGGTACGGGTTTTCGCCCGTGCAGTGTCCCGTGAAATACCGGGAAGGGAACCGGGCCAGCGCAATCCCCACCCGGCGGATGAAGGCTTCGGGCTCGTCCCGCTTCAGGCCGGGATTCGTCAGATGAAAACCGGAAAACACCGCATCCGGCGCTTTTCCGCCCAGCTCTTCGCCGCGGCGCAGGATATTCACGATGCCCCGATGGGCGCAGCCGCCGAAAAGAAAGAGCTTTTCCCCCTCCCGGATCAGCAGGTCCTGCTCGTGGCTGAACCGGTCCGGGATCGGTCCGGTTTCCCCCTGTTCATACAGGGTGCTGTTGGAACCGGGGCTGAACTCCCGGCCTTCCGCGTCCGAAAACAGCGTCATACCTGCCTCCGGGGAGCAGACTCCCTCCGTGAGACACAGGCGGGAAGCATACCGCTCCGGAAGCTCCGGATCCGGGGAGATGCGCTTCAACCCTTCCTGCCGCAGGGAATAATGCGGTTTAAAGGCCAGAGGGTGGACGTATACCGGCGCATGGCTGTTCAGCTGCAGAAAAGTCTCCAGTCCGCCGGAATGATCATCGTGTCCATGGGAAAGAAACGCCATATCCACCTGTCCCAGATCGATGCCCAGGATTTCGGCGTTATGTCGAAGCAGGTCCCCATCCGGGCCAAAATCAAAAAGCAGGTTCCGGCTGCCCGTCCGGATATGCAGACTGAGTCCATGGGCGCAGCTTACCGGCCCACAGGCACGGTTTTCCGCCAGAACGGTGACGATCATGGATTATTCGGGAGTGCGGCCGCCGCAGAGGTAGAACACCGTCAGCAGGCCGGGTCCGCAATGGGCGCCGATGACGACGCCCAGCTGGGTGATGGTGATCTCACCCACCTGGGGGTATGCGCTCTTGATCTCATCCCGGATATACTCGGCGTCGCCCCTGCAGTCCGCATGAAGGATGTGGATCTCGGTCCCTGCGGGATCCGATTTGGAAAAATCATTGAGGACCGCATCCCGGATGGATTTCAGCGCCGCCTTGCGTCCCCGGGCCTTTTTCACCACGTCCAGGGTGCCCCGGTCCGGCACATACAGGACGGGCTTGATGCCCAGCAGGGAGCCCACCAGGGCGGAGGCATTGGAGACCCGGCCGCCCATCTTCAGATACTTCAGGTCGTCCACGGTAAACCGATGGGCGATCCGCAGCTTGTTCTCCTCGCCCCAGGCGATCACGTCCCGGAAGCTGGCTCCGGCCTCCATGCGCCCGACCATGTTGACCACAAGGGTGCCGAGACCGCCGGAGATGCAGCGGGTATCCATGATATACAGCTCCTGCCCGGGATAGAGCGGCCGAACCTCCTCGGCGGCGTTCATGCTGTTCTGGTAGGAGGCGGACATCTCCCGGGACATATCCAGAAAGATCACGTTTTTGCCGGTATCCAGCAGCTTCTTGAAAAACTCGGCGTAGGCGAAGGCATTGATCATGGAAGTCTTCAGCAGGGCTCCGCCGCGCATGCTGGCGTAAACGGCGGATCGGCTTTCCTCCCGGCAGTCATCCTCCATTTCCCGACCGTCCATGGTGAAGCTGTAGGGGATAAAAGGAATCCCGTGCTGATCCAGCCAGGTACGGGGAAGATCGGAGGTGGAGGAGGTGGCGATGATGTAATCCGGCATATCGGGGTCTCCTTGTCTGTTGGATTTTGCAATGTATTATAGCATATGCTGTGGGAGAAAACCATACGGGATTGCAAATTTGTCCGGGCAATCTGCACCATAGCGCACATTGCAGATTGCGCTCGGATATGATACGATAAAGAACATAGACAAAGCGTATATACCGGGGAAAGGAGAAAACCCATGGACTGGTTCCGGAAGCGTGTTCAGGCGATTCCCCGGCGGGGCTGGGGCGTTGGCCTGCTGTTCCTGGCGCTGGAATACGCGGTTTATCGGGCGGGCGCTTTCCTCAGTCGTCTGCTGGGTACCGAATCTTATGCTTTCTCCTGCAAGATCCCGGTGATCGACGATGGGATACCCCTTATGCCTGTGTTTGTCATCGTCTATCTCTTCGCTTACGTATTCTGGGTCTGCGGTACGGCGGCGGTCTTCCTGACCGACAGAAGGAATACCGTCAACTATCTCGCGGGGCTTTCCCTGGCCTATGCAGTCGGTTTCCTGTTCTTTGTGTTCCTGCCTACGGTAATGGACCGGGCGGCGGAAGGAATGATGGTTACGGGAAACCGCTCCGGGGTCTTCCGGTGGCTCCTGGGGATCGTCTATGCTGCGGACGGCGGAGAGAAGGGCAATAATCTTTTCCCCTCTTACCATTGCCTCACCAGCGTTTGCTGTTATCTCGGCGTGCGGGGACGGCCGGAGATCTCCCGGGGATTTCGGGTGTATTCGTTGGTCATGGCTGTCCTGATCTCTCTTTCCACTGTGCTGACGAAGCAGCATTATTTCCTTGACGTGATCGGCGGCGTCGGGATCGCGATTATTTGCTTCAAGGTGATCCGCAGACTGGACCCGGGAAAACGGGCGGAAAGGAAAACACCGGAGGAGTGAGGATCTGCCTGTTCAGAAAACCGGCGTTCTATGGCAGAATGAAACCGAAACAGAGAGGAGAGAAACAGAATGGACGGTTGGATCTTCGGACCTTTCAATTCGCTTTATCTCGCGGTGTTCGGCGCGTTTTTTCTTCTGCTCATCCTTTCCAGCCTGCTCCTGCGGGGAAAGAGCGAAGAAATCCGGTCGGGGGTGATCCTTGCCGCCTGTCTGGTGACCCTGATCGGGTTTGTTCTGTACAAGGTCTTCATGGCGCAGGACGGCGATTATGCCCTGCTCATCGCAGAGATGGGCGGATTCAATTGGTGGGGGGAGCTGCCCTTGCAGCTCTGCAACGTCAATATGATCCTGATCCCCGTCGCCGTGTGGAAAAAGAACCGACCGCTCATGAGCTTCTGCTTTTTCGTGGGACCGATAGGCGCGCTCATGGCCCTCATCATGCCCGCCAACGGGTTTGATGGATACTCCCTGCTGCTTCCCCGTATGCTGGGATACTACGGGACCCATTTCCTGGTTCTGGTGGAAGGGCTGGCTCTTGCCTCCCTCGGCCTTTACCGGCCGCGGTTTCGGGATTTTCCGGGTACGATCCTTACCATACTGGCGATTGCCTTTGCAGCCTTTCTCCTGAATCTGCTGCTTCGCTGGACGGGCCTGCATCCCAAAGCTAACTATTTCTATTCCGTGGAAACGGAGGGGAACTTCCTGCTGGAGATCTTCCATCGCTGGATCCCCGTACCGTTCCTGTACCTGATCCCCAGTTATCTGATCCTTCTGCCTTATATGCTCCTGGTGACCGCACCTTTCGAGGCGGCGGAGCGGAGAAAGAGAAAAAAGATACCGGAGCAAATATAACGGCAAGAAGGGGACCGGGAAACCGGCCCCCTGTTTCATTGACGTTTTCATGGATCATTATTGAGCGGCGAGGAGAAATCCCAGCCGCTTTTTGTGTGGTATCAATCATTCTTCTGGAAATATACCTTTTACCCATTATAATGTGAAATAGCTGTTGCCAGTTTACATTTTACCGCAATTT
>CAMVBX010000104.1 GCA_947165825.1 uncultured Clostridia bacterium | reverse complement strand
AGGTCCTGGCGTTTGCCTCCGAGGGAGGAGCGCGGGTCCTTTCGGAGAGCTACGAATGGTTGGATGCCGGCAAGGCGGACAAGAACCTGGTAAAGCAGTACCCCGGTCTGAAAGACAAGGGCGCCTACGTGCTGGCGGAAACGGACAAGGCCAAGCTTCCGGATGTGAAGCAGGCCTACGAAAAGGCGATGTATGCCCTGTATTTCGCGGCGGGTGAACAGGACTACAGCACCATGACCGTCGAGGATTTCAACCGTTTGGCTGCCTCCATCCCGGCGGACGCCCGGGATGCGGCCAAGCTCGAGGCGGCCAAGGTGGGCGGCGGCATGATCGAGAGCATTGCCATCACCTTTACCAAGCTGTTCTACAAGGAGTATGAAGCGCCCCTGGCCCAGACCCAGCAGAGCTATATTCTGCGGATCGGCGGCATCATGCTGCTCTTCTCCCTCATGAGCGGCATCGCGGACATCGGCACCAACTTTTTCTCCGCCCGGACTTCCGCGGGCATCGGCCGGAAGCTTCGGCACGACGTATATGCCAAGGTCACCCGATTCTCCAGCGAGGATATCGACCGGTTCTCCACCGCCACCCTCATCACCCGGAGCACCAACGACGTGCAGCAGGTGCAGATGGTCACCATGATGGGGATCCGCATGGTGTTCATGGCCCCCATCTACTGCATCGGCGGTATCGTGATGGCGCTGCGGAAGAGCGTGAGCATGAGCTGGATCGTCGCGCTGGCGGTGGTCCTTCTGATGGCGCTGCAGGTGCTCATGTTCAAGCTGGTGGTCCCGAAATTCCAGATCATGCAGAAACTGACGGATAAGCTGAATCTGGTCGCCCGGGAAAGCCTCACCGGCATGCTGGTCATCCGGGCCTTCGGGAATGAGAAGCTGGAGGAGAAGCGGTTCAACCAGGCCAACAAGGACATCACGGATACCGGCCTTTACGTGCAGCGCACCATGGCGACCCTGCATCCCATCGAGAACCTGCTCCTGTCCGGCATCACGCTGCTGATCGTCTGGGTGGGCGGCCATCACGTCGCGGGCTTCAAAATGCCCATCGGCGATATGCTGGCGTACATGCAGTACGTGATGCAGATCATCATGTCCTTCCTGATGATCGCGCAGATGTTCATCTTCATCCCCCGGGCCCTGGTGGCGGCCACCCGTATCTCGGAGATCCTGGATACGGATCCGGTGATCCAGGAGCCGGAGGAGCCCCGGAACATGGGGGAGCACTGGCGCGCCAAGGGCCATATCGAATTCCGGGATGTCTCCTTCAAATACGGGGACGCGGAAAACTGCGTGCTGCAGCATATCTCCTTTGAGGTACAGCCGGGCCAGACCGTGGCCTTTATCGGCTCCACCGGCTCCGGCAAATCCACCTTGATCAATCTGGTACCCAGGTTCTACGATGTGACGGAAGGCCAGATTCTGCTGGACGGGGTGGATATCCGGGATCTTTCCCTCCATGAGCTGCGCCGGAATATCGGTTATGTGCCGCAGAAGGGACTGCTCTTCTCCGGCGACGTCGCCACCAACATGAGCCTGGGCAAGGCCACAGCAACAGACGAGGAGATCTATAACGCCATCCGGGTGGCGCAGGCCTCGGATTTCATCAATCCGGAGAATAACGGCCTGGCGATCGCCATTGCCCAGGGCGGAGACAACGTCTCCGGCGGCCAGAAGCAGCGCCTGAGCATCGCTCGGGCTTTGCTGGAAAATCCTCCCATCTTCATTTTTGACGACAGCTTTTCCGCGCTGGATTTCCGTACGGACGCCAATCTGCGCAAGGCCCTGTACGAGTCCACGGAGAACGCCACGGTGCTGATCGTGGCCCAGCGGGTGAGCACCATTATGAACGCGGATCAGATCCTGGTCCTGGAGGAGGGCAGGGTCGTGGGCCACGGGACCCATCAGGAGCTGCTCCGGACCTGTGAGGAATACCGCGAGATTGCGGAGAGTCAGCTTTCAAAGGAGGAATTGGCATGAACAGAGCGGATGAGAACCGTAAGCCCGCCGGCGCCGATCCCCAGCGCATGGGACCTCCTTCCGGACAGGGAAACAAGGAATTTGACCCCGGCAAAATGCCGCCTCCGGGATTTGACCCGAAGAAGGGCCCGCCCAAGGGGTTCGACCCGAAAAAAGGCCCCCCTCCCGGCTTCGACCCGGAAAAGTTTGATCCGGAGAAGTTCAAGGAACAGATGGAAAACGGGGAATTCCCGGATATGCCGAAGCCCAAGGGCATCATGAAGCTGTTCATGCCCAAGTTCGATTTCAATGCGAACGAGCCCAGCCTTACGGGGATGGAACAGGATAATCCCGGCTATCGCCCCCTGGTGCGTCCGGATACCTCCAAAATGAAAAACGGCCGAAGAGGCGGTCCCGGCGGCGGAGGCCGCGGGCCGGGCGCCATGCGTGGGGAGAAGCCCAAGGATTTCAAGGGGAGCATGAAGCATCTGATCCATTACCTGATGGATTTCAAGTGGCTGATCCTTCTGGTCTCCGTCTGCTCCATCTGCTCCACCGTTCTGGCAACGGTGAATCCCCGGATCCTGGCGAAAATCACGGACGAGATCGCCCGGGGCGTCGCGGCGGTCACAGCCGGCGGTACCAACGGGGTGGATTTCGGCTATATCGGCCGGGTGATGCTGATCTTACTGATCCTGTATATTGCCAGCGCCATTTTCTCTTATGCGCAGGGATTCGCCCTGGCCAACGTTTCCAATAAGATCTCCTTCAACCTGCGCAAAGCCATCATTGAGAAGATCAACCGGCTCCCGGTGAATTTCTTCCATACCATGTCCAACGGCGAAGTCATGAGCCGGATTACCAACGACGTGGATACGGTGAGCCACAGCATGAACCAGTGCCTCACCCAGATCATCACCTCCGTGGTCACCCTGATCGGCGTCCTGGTGATGATGCTCAGCATCAGCTGGAAGCTCACCCTCATTGCCATTGCCATGCTGCCCTTCAGCGGCATCTTCACCGCCCTGATGGTGGGGATCTCCCAGAAGCACTTCCGGGCCCGCCAGAAGCTGTTGGGCACTGTGAACGGCTATGTGGAGGAGATGTACTCCGGCCAGCAGATCCTCAAGGCCTTCTGCGCCGAGGACCGGGCGCTGATGGAGTTCGATTACGAGAACGAGCGGCTGTACAACGCCTTCTGGAAAGCGGAATTCCTCACCGGCATGATGCGGCCCATCATGAATTTCATCGGCAACGCGGGATACGTTGCGGTGTGCGTGCTGGGGGCCTCCATGTGTGCCAGGGGCCAGCTCTCCATCGGCTCGATCCAAGCGTTTATCACCTACGTGCGCACCTTCAACCAGCCCATTACCCAGGTGGCCAACATCTCCAGCCAGCTCCAGTCCACCGCCGCGGCGGCGGAACGCGTATTCCAGTTCCTGGATGAGACGGAGGAGCAGGATCCCGACGCGCATCTGAATATCGCGGACATGGATATCCGGGGCGACGTGGATTTCGACCATGTGCACTTCGGCTATGATCCCGAGGAGATCGTCATCAACGATTTCTCCGCCCACGTGAAGGCGGGCCAGCGCATCGCCATCGTCGGCCCCACCGGCGCGGGAAAGACCACTATGGTCAAGCTGCTGATGCGGTTCCATGATCTGCTGGGCGGCTCCATCAAACTGGATGGGCACGATACCCGGGAGTTCACCCGCCACGACCTGCGGGAGGAGATCGGCATGGTCCTGCAGGATACCTGGCTGTTCAACGGCACCATTATGGAGAATATCCGCTACGGCAAGCTGGATGCGACGGACGAACAGGTGATGGAGGCGGCCAAGGCCGCCCAGGTGGACTTCTTCATCCGGACCCAGGCGGATGGGTACAATATGGTCCTGAACGAGGAGACCAGCAATATCTCCGCCGGTCAGAAACAGCTTCTGACCATCGCCCGGGCCATCCTGGCCGATACCCGGCTGCTGATCCTGGACGAAGCCACCTCCTCTGTGGATACCCGTACGGAGATCCTGATCCAGCGGGCTATGGATAACCTGATGAAGGGCCGGACCAGCTTCATCATCGCCCACCGTCTCAGCACCATCCGCGGCGCGGACCTGATCCTGTGCATGCGGGACGGCGATATCGTGGAGCAGGGGACGCATGAGGAGCTCATGGCGCTCAACGGATTCTATGCCCAGCTGTACAACAGCCAGTTTGAGAAGGTTTCCTGAATCAACGCATGATAAAACGGCCGCAGTCCACGAAAACGTGGGCTGCGGTCTTCTTTCCGCCGGGATATCCTGGGCGGGCGGTTCAGCTGCGCTGCAGGGAAGCAGAGGCGCTGCCGGTCAGATCCAGCAGCATTTTGACATGCGGGATGCCGTCCTCCGGAAACGGTTCCGAGATCGCCCGAAATCCCTGCTTCTCATACAGGCCTTTGGCATAGACCTGGGCCTCCAGGTAGATCTGCTCCGCTCCGAAGCGTTCCCGGGCTGTCCGAATGCCCTCCGCCAGGATACGGCTTCCCAGACCCATCCGGCGCTGTACGGCGATGACCCGACCGATGGTGACGTATTCGCTTGCCACCCCACGGTCCATGATCCGCAGATAAGCGAGTATCCCGGTTTCATCCTGCAGCCATACGTGAAGCGCGTCGGGATCCCGCCCGTCCAGCTCCGGGTAGGGACAATTCTGCTCCACCACGAACACGTCCACCCGCAGACGAAGCAGATCATAAAGCTCCCTGTTGCTGAGCTCCGAAAACGTCTTGACCCGCAGAATCATATCCCCAGCTCCTTTCAGATCCGGATTCCAAATTCGGCAAATGCCCGGAAAACTCTCGGCCCGGAAGATTAAGGCAGATCACCCGATTCCGTTATGGACGCCCGCTCCGGCAGAGTCTCGCTTACCGCAGCGGAAATCAGGACCAGGGCGGCGCCGATCCACCCCGGGATGGAAAGCGGTTCCCGCAGGAACAGGACCGAGCAGAGAACGCTGACCACCGGCTCCAGATAGCCCAGAATGGCAACGGTCTGCACCGGGAGAGCCCCCATGCCCCGGAAATAGAAGCAGTAGGCCAGACCGGTGTGAAGGATCCCCAGCATCAGAATGATCCCCATGGAGCGCAGATCCGGCTCCGGCTGCGTTCCCCAGTTGCGGATCAGTACGTAAGGGAGTACGGTCACGGCGGAGAACGCCAGCTGGATCATAGAGCGATCCAGCGCGGGGACCTGCCGCAGATTCCGGTTGCAGATCACCAGGAGCACGAAAAAGACGGCTGCAGCCAGGCCCAGCAGAACTCCGGCGATATCGCCTCCGCCGTTTTCCAGCACACCGGAAACCAGCAGAATACCGACCAGGGCCAGCAGAACGAAGGGAATCTTCCGAAGGTCCAGCCTTTCCCGGAGCACAACGGGGGCGATGAGGATCACCACTGCCGGGGCCAGATAATTGCACAGGCTGGCCACGGCGACGCTGGTTTTGATATAGGCGGCAAAGAGGAAGATCCAGTTGAGACCGAGGCATACCCCGGAAGTGATCAGCAGGGGGAGAGCTTTCCGGATGGCGCGCCGGTCCGGGCGCTGGCCGCGAAGCCGCTGGTACAGAAGAATGAAGGCGGAGCCGATGACGCCGCGGCAAAGGGCGACCAGCTCGCTTGGCGCATGCACATGGCGAAGGAAGAGCCCGATGGTGCCGTACAGGATCACGGCAATGATATACTCTGTCCGCAGCGCCGCAGTTTTCATCGCATCTTCCTCCATCGCCGCCCCTGGGGTATTCTCCCGGATCGATCCGCGGATCCTGGGGCGGCGTCCGATCTTTTCCTGCTCCAATATAGCAGGAGGCCACCCCGCTTGCAAGCCGTATCCCGGGATTACCGGACAAAAGGGGGGGGGACAGACCGGCGTGTTTTCCCCTTGGGTTTCCGGGGGACTTTATGGTATACTGATATGTAAGCACGGCGAATCCCTTGCCCGTTTCCCCCACAAAGGCGGGCAAGAAGAGCGGAAAGGGCATTGTTTATGGCGGTTTATGCAACAGCGGATCTGCACGGATATCCTTTGGCGGAGTTCCGGAAGCTGCTGGGATCCAGCGGTTTTTCCCCTCGGGACGACCTGTACGTCCTGGGGGACGTGATCGATCGGCATGGCAGCGGAGGGATCGATCTTCTCCGGTGGATGATGTGCCAGTCCAACGTGGAGCTGATCATGGGCAACCATGAGGCGATGATGCTCAGAAGCACCTTCGCCTTTCGGGAGATCACGGAGGAGAATCTGGATGCCCTGACGGCGGATGAACTGGACCAGCTGTCCCTATGGCTGGCAAATGGGGGAGAGGTCACCCTGAAAACCATGAAAGCGCTGCTGCGCTCGGATCCGGAACTGGTGCAGGAGATCCTGGCCTACTGCGAGGATGCGCCGCTGTATGCCTGCGTCGAAGCGGGGGGCAGGGAATTTGTCCTGGTCCATGCCGGACTGGGCGGTTTCTCCCCGGACAAGGATCTGTCCGATTACACCCCCGATGATCTGCTATGGAGCAGACCCGGGCTGGAGGATCGGTATGACGAAAACCGGATCACGGTGTTCGGCCATACGCCTACTGAGTATTATGGGGAAGAATACCGGGGCAGAGCGCTGCGTACGCCCACCTGGATCAATATCGATACGGGGGCGCAGGGGAAAGCCCATCCCATGCTGCTCCGGCTGGACGATCTGCAGGAGTTTTATCCCTAGTCCGCTCCGGGGTCCCCGGAAAACGGAAAAGGAACTTGCCCAGTGCCGGAGCCGGATTTCCGGTTCCGGCAGCCTGAAGAAAGGAACGGTACCGATGGATAGGGAAGAAAGAAACGAGCGGCTGGAGAAGCAGCTGGCCTTTTCCCTGGAGATCGATAAGGAGAAAAACGTGCTCCGGCAGACGCACCTCTCCGGCCACGGGCGGAGGGAAAACGACGCGGAGCATGCCTGGCACATGGCGATCATGGCCTGGCTTCTGCGGGAGTACGCCAATGCGCCCGTGGATATCGGGAAGGTCATGCTCATGTGTCTCATCCACGATATCGTGGAGATCGATGCCGGGGATACCTATGCCTATGATGCGGAGGGACTGAAAACCCAGAAAATACGGGAGGACGCGGCGAAGGAACGGATCTTTTCCCTTCTGCCGGAGGATCAGAGGGGAGAGCTTACGGCTCTGTTCGATGAGTTTGAGGAAAGCGAGACGGCGGAGGCCCGCTTTGCTCATGCCATGGATAATCTGCAGCCGCTTCTGCTGAACGATTCCAACGGCGGGAGCGACTGGAAGGAGCACGGGGCGACTGCTTCTGCCGTATACGGGAGACAGACGAAAACCCGGCTGGGCTCCGAAATCCTGTACGGCGTTACGGACGGCATCATCCGGAAAAACATCCGAAGGGGATCCCTGCGGGAGTAAACGGGCAGGAATCGGCGGAAGGAGAGAGGACTTGAAGGCGTATCGGTATATCACCCTCCGGGAAGAGCCGGGAAAAAAGGACGAAGCGGCGGAATGGTTTCACAGCAAATGGCACGTGCCGAAGAAAGCCTACCTGGACTGCATGGAGGCGTATCTTTCCTGGGAAACGGAATATGGCTGGTATCTTTGCCTGGATGGCGAGCGGATCACAGGCGGGCTGGGGGTCATTGAAAACGACTTTCATGACCGGAAGGATCCGACCCCCAACGTCTGCGCCGTGTATACGGAGGAGGACTGCCGCGGTCGGGGCAGTGCCGGGAAACTGCTGCATCTGGCGGTGGAGGATATGCGTAGCAAGGGGATCACCCCGCTCTATCTGCTGACGGATCACACCGGTTTCTATGAACGGTACGGCTGGGAGTTCCTATGTATGGCCCGGGGAGACGGCGAAGAGGAGCCAAGCCGGATGTATATCCATCGCTGACGCTGCGCGGTACGGGTACGGTCCTGCGAGACTCTACGAAGCGTAGGTGGTCTTCCCGCCGCTGCCGTGGTATGCTCTCCCCATCGGGAGGCGATGAAATGAATCAGTATGTGACCGGCGCCGTGATCCGCAGACTGCGGGAGGATCGGCGAATGACCCAGGTGGAGCTGGCGGAGCGGATCCACGTCAGCGGGAAAGCGGTGAGCAAGTGGGAGACCGGGATATCACTTAGATAAAGATACCACATCAATCCCACGCTGACTTTTGCTCAACCGATACAGCCGGAGGGCTGGATAACAAGAAAA
>CAMVBX010000103.1 GCA_947165825.1 uncultured Clostridia bacterium | reverse complement strand
GATGATGATCCTCGTGCTGGCGTCGGGCCTGCTTTCGGCGTGCCACGAACCTGTGGTTGGCCCGGAAGGTGGCGGCGGCAAGGCAGTGCGCTTTTCTGCGCGCACGGGCCTGGGCAGCCTGACGAAGACAGAAAAGAACGGCACAGTCCTGTACTGGAGGCCGGAGGTCCGGCTCACGGAGGAGGAATTCCAGGCGTTCGTGGCGGAGTATCGGGAGCGTTCGCAGCCGGGGGGAAACACGGAGCTGACTCTGTTTCTGAAGCTGTCGGTGGACGGCAGCACCTTCATTCCCGCCGGGGAAAACGCCCTGCGCTGGAGCGGACCCTCGGACGCCGCGGGCATCCGGCTCCGGGATGCTCTTCGGGCATACGGAAACAAGCATCCCCGGGAATGGCTGGGCCTGGGATAAGACGGGAGGAACACATGAAAAGGATCTGCTTTGTTCTTGTTCTACTGCTCCTGTTTCTTCCCGGCTGCAGGGCGAAACCGATCCCGCCCCTGGATCGGGAGTCGATCGATCTGGCGGAAAACTCCGACGCCGTCTGCCTGGCGGCGATCCAGGGCTATGACCCGGAGGTTTCGGACGGTGGGACGATCGTTTTGGATTGCAAGGTACTGCAGGACTATCTGGGCAGCCTGACAGAGCGGGGGACGGCGCTGGGACCCGACGATGAGCGGGGCATCTTACTCCGGGTGGAGAACAGCTGGTTTCAGCAGGAGGGTATGGCTCGGCTCCAGGCCGGTGAACCCTGGCGGCTTCTGCTCTTCCTCAAAGTAACGGAGGAAAGCCGGGAGAAGTGGGATGCGTACAATGGGGAGCCGGGTAAAGAGGAGTACAGGATCTTCATCCCCAACGGGGAAGCGGGACTGCGCTGGGAACCCAGCGACGCGGCGGGCCTCCGTTACCTGCAGTCCCTCCGGGAATATGGAAAATCCCATCCCCGGGAGCCCCTGGGGGATGGGATCAGCTGGAAGATCTGGTATATCGACTAACGCAAAAAGCCCAGGTATTCGTCGAAGGCGTTGAAGAGCATGTCCCCGGAGCACACCGGGAGCACCGCGTCCTTTTCCCCGATGGGGGCGAAGGTGTACAGGTCCTTTGCGGCGGTGAGCACCAGTACGGGGATGATCTCGTATTCCGGCCCGAACAGCACCTCCAGCCAGGGGGCGTACTTCGCCGCCTGCCGCACCTCCTCCGGGTCGATCCGATCCTTCATCTTGAACTCCAGGGAAAAGACCCGATCTTCCGTGATCACCAGAACGTCCGCGTAAAGGCGGACTCTCCGGGATCGCTTCAGCCGCAGCTCAAAGGCCAGCTCCCAGCCCAGGCAGGCCTCCCCGGCCATCTCCGTCAGATCCCGGAAAAGGGAGACCAGGGTCTCCCGGCAGTCCCGGAAGGAATGGAGCAGGCCCCGGTTGTCGTTCAGGCTCCGGCCCACCCGGTCGCAGCCCTCCTGCAATTGGCTGAGCCATTCTTCTTCGGAGAGGGCCAGAAAATCCCCCGCGAAGCCGTACCAGCCCGCAAACTCCCGGAGCCCGGCATGGGGCCGGGTCTGGGGCACCAGGCCGTGCCAGCGCCAGTCCCCGTCCTGCCAGCAAAGCTCCTTCAGAAAGGGGGAACGGTAGAGCACCCTGTTCACCGTTTCCGTGCTCACGTCCAGCAGTTTTGCGATCTCCTTTGCCCGGAGACCGCCGGACCGGCAGATGGCGGCGCAGACCGCCCGTTCCGCATCGCCGGGAATCACCGTCATCGGTACCACCCCCTCGGCGGTATTATATCTGGTGTTTTTCCCCTTTGGCAATCCCAAAAACCTGCCCGAAGGAAAAGGAGGCATCCCCATGAAAATCAGTCGTATCCTTCTTGTGCTGCTCTTGGCTTCAGCCCTGCTTCTCTCCGGCTGCGGACGGAGTCTGGATCCGGAAACGCAGGCCATGGCGGAAAAAAGCGACGCGATTTGCGTGGTGCAGGTATCCTCCGTGGAGGAGGGACAGGCTGACTGGGTGGGAAGCGGGAAAGACCGTCTCCTGAGATGCATGTTGTACACGGATTTTCTGGGGAATCTCACAGAGCGGGGTATCTCGCTGAATCAGAACAACCAGCGAAGCATCTTCGTTTTGGTGGGCGGGGAAGCGGACGTGCCGGGGCCGGGAAGTGTGCTGCTGCTGTTTCTGAACGTTCTGCCGGGATATACCTGGCAGGAACCCATGAGCGGGCGGGAGCGGCTTGTGTTCGTGCCCTGCGGCACGGAGGGGGTGCTGAGGGATCCCTATGACCGGAAGAACCAGCGTCTTCTGGAAGCGGTCCGGCTTTATGGCAGAAAGCATCCCCGGGAACTGATGGAACATGCGGCGCTGTAGGCCTATGGCGTGGTCCAGAGAAAAAGAGGTGTTCCCATGAAAATCAACCGTAGCCTTCCCCTGTTGCTCCTGGTCCTCGCCCTGCTCCTCTCCGCCTGCGGAAAACGCCTGGACGCCGAAACACAGGCTCTGGCGGAGGCCAGCGACGCCGTGTGCTGGGTCCGGGCGGCGGAGAAAACGTTCGTTCCTGTCCCGGAGGGACTGGAGGGAAACTGGCAAACCGCGTCAAATGGGGAACACTGGGGCAATCTGATGGAATGTATGCTGATGGAGGATTTCTTCGGCAATCTGACTCCCGATGGTATGCCAAACCGGGTTTTCGTCCTGCTGGACCGGGATCAGTATTCCTTGATACGCTATTCACCGCAAAAGAAAGGGAAAAATCTGTTCCTTTATCTGGACCTTATCCCGGGGTACAGCCGACGGGCGATGAACTGGGAGGGCGTGGAAGAGGAATACCCGGTGTTTACGGCTCGCGGTATCCGCTGGGAAACCCTGGACCGGGAGTGTCTGCGCAGGATGGAAGCCCTCCGGGCATACGGCAAGGCCCATCCCCGGGAGCTCATCCCCCATGCGGCGCAGTGAGGGTAAAACAGTGGGGCTGCCTCATTTGAAGCAGCCCCATCAGATGGAGAAAAGCGCTCATAGCCTCGCAGAGTTCGCGCTCGCAAGCGCGAAAGAATTGAATCATTTTGGGGCGGAATTCATTTCTGCCCCAAAATACTGCTCACGGAGCGGACTGTGCGAGGTCGTCGTCGCAAGGCTCATTGCTCCGTTTTGCCCCGAAGGGGCAAAGCTCCGATATTCGCCTGCTCCTCCTCTCCGAAATGGAAGCGATGCTTCCATTTCGGAAAAGGAAGAAGGAAATGAGCGGGTGGAGTTTTCCCCACAGGGGGAAACGGAACAGAGCGATTTTTCTTCTGACGCAGTGCGGGGAGCGAAGTGCAGCCTGTTCAACGCGGAGCCCAGCGAAGCGGGTCCGCGTTGAGACGAAGTCATTTCGCGAGTTCCAGCAGGGTCCTCTTCACCAGGGTCTTGGCGATCTGGATCTTGTACCGGTTGGCCTCGAAGGGCTCGGCCCCCTCCAGGGCGGCTTCGCCCGCGGCGGCGGCGGTCTCCTCAGTGATCTCCCTGCCGCTGATGTAGGCCTCGGCCTTCCGGCAGCGGATGGGCACGGGGGCCACGGCGTTCAGAGCGATGCGGGTCTGGCCGTCGGCAGACCGGCGGATGGCCAGGTTCACCACCGGGAAGTCGATGCTCTTCCGGAAGGCGAAGCGCTTGTAGGTGCTCTTATCTCCGGGCTTTGCCGCGGGGATCTGGATCTCCGTGATGATCTCGTCCGGATCCAGGGCGGTGTTGGAGAGCACATGGACCTCGAAGAACTCCTCGGCGGTGAGCATCCGCTTCGTGGTGACGATCCGGGCGTCCAGAGCCAGGAGCACGGGAGCCGCATCGCTGGGGTTCACGGCGTAGCAGGCGCAGTTCATGCACCGGGCCGCCTCGGAGGCCAGGGCTTCGGGGCTGTAGGAGGAGGCGTCCTCGTCCAGCAGGGTGCGCTGGCCCATGGGCCGCTCCGGCTGGAGGTTCTTCTCATGCACCGCGATCCCGGCGGGGTCGCAATGGACGTAATCCTTGTTCAGAGTGGGACCGGCGATCAGGACGCCCAGCTCACGGGACATATTCTGGGCGGCGACCCGGCCGCCGTTGATGGCCCGGATGGCGATGTTGGGGCCGGTGGCCACGTCGCCCGCGGCGTACATGCCCTTCCGGCTGGTCTTGAAGGTGGACAGGTCCACATCGATGAGACCACGGGCGCTCTTCAGCTGGGCGGTGAACTTATCTCCCAGGAAGCCGATGTCCACAGCCTGGCCGGTGGCCAGGATGATATAGTCGGATTCGTAGAAGGTGCGGTCGTTCTGGTCATACTGGGGATCGAAGCGGCCGCTGGCGTTCCGGACGGAGAGGCAGCGCATGCTGTCCAGGCCCTTGACCTTGCCGCTGTCGTCCGTGACCACGCTGCCCAGGCCCCAGCTGTTGTGGATGACCACGCCCTCTTCCTCAGCCCGCTGGATCTCCTCGTCGGTGGCAGGCATTTCTTCCCGCTTCTCCAGGCAGATGAGGGTGACGTTCTTCGCGCCGAGACGCTTGGCGGTGAGGGCCACGTCCATGGCCACGTTGCCGCCGCCGCACACCAGCACGTTCTGGCCGATGGCCTTCTGCAGGTAGGTGTTCACTTCGGTGAGGAAGTTCAGGCCGAAGAGGGCCAGCTCCTCGCCGCCGATGCCCAGGAGGGGCTGCTTCCAGGCGCCGGTGCCGAAGAAGACGCCGTCGTACTGCTCGTCGATCTGGTCCACGGTGATGTCCTTGCCCACGGTGACGCCGCATTTGATCTCCACGCCCATGCCGGCGATGGCGTCCACCACCTTGTCCACCACGTCCTTGGGCAGACGGTAATGGGGCACGCCGTAGCGCATGACGCCGCCCGCCTTGGGTTGACGCTCGAAAACGGTGACGCTGTGGCCCGCTTTCCGCAGGTAATAGGCAGCGGTGAGGCCGCCCGGGCCGGCGCCGATGATGGCGACCTTCTTGCCGGTCTCCACCTTGGGCGCGGCATAGAACTTCTCCACGTGCTCCAGGATATAGTCGCCCACGCTGCGCTCCACGCAGTGGATGTTCACGCAGTCCCCGTACTCGCACTGGTTGCAGGCGTCCTGGCAGGGATGGGGACAGATGCGGGAGGTGATCATGGGCAGGGGATTGGCCTTCATGAGGATCTCCGCGGCGCCGTCCCAGTCGTTGGCGCGGATCCGGGCCATATAAGCGGGGATATCCGTGCCCGCGGGGCACTCCCGGGTGCAGGGGCTGGCATGGGGCTTCAGGCCGCCGAAGATGGAATGGTAGCGGTTGTCCCCCTGGATGGCGTAGCAGACGTTTCCGCCCTTCCGGTCGCAGTAGAAGCGGTTCTCCAGCTTGCGGAAGTACCAGCACCGGGGAAGCTGGGCGATGTTGCCGGCCAGGGTGGCCATTTCCCGGATGTTGGGGGTGCCCGCCACGCTGGCGGTCTCCGCCAGGGCCGCGGCCTTTTCCCGCACCAGCTCGCTGCGGCCGATATCCGCCATGCGGGTGGCGGCGCCGATCTTCAGGGTGCCGTTCTCTTCCTTGATGTAATCCAGGCCGGGGATGGTTTTGATATTCACCACAGTCTTGGGGTAGGCGGGGGTGATATTGTCCTTCAGGGTGCCCAGCAGGTCCACGCCGCCGGCGATGACGTTGGCGTCCCCCTTCCGCAGGACGGCTACGGCCTCGTCCAGGGACTTGGCGTTGATATGATTAAACGGTCTCATGTGCTGTCTCCTCTCTTATGCCTTGCCCAGGGCTTTCAGGATCTTGTCCGGAGTTGCGGGGGGATCCACCCATTTGCCGATGGCGTTATAGATGGCGATGATCACCAGATGGGTGTTGCACAGGCTGTGGCTGATGCCGCTGGCGCCGTAGGCCGCGTTCCCCGCCCGGGTCTCCAGGAACTTCCGGTTCACGGGGGGCACGTCCAGGGTGGTGGGTTTCTTGTAGTCGATCATATTGGCGTTCAGACGGACGCCGGTATGCTGGTCATACACGTATTCCTCCAGGAGCTGGCAGCCCTGGGAGAAGAACATGACCTGGTCGATCTGGCTCTCCAGGGAGGTGAGGCGCATGATCTTGCCCGGGTCGGCCACCACGTCGAACTTCAGGATCTCCACCTCGCCGGTATCCTCGTCCACCGCCACCTCGCAGAAGGCGGTGTTCATGGTATCCAGCATGCGGCCCATGCCCAGGCTCCAGAGGGCTGCGGGGGGACGGCCGGAATACGTGGCGAAGAGGTTTTCGCTGGTGGCTTCCTTCAGGGGAATGCCCACGCTGGGATCCGCCTTCAGCACCACCTTGCCGCCTTCCAGCTCCAGCTCGTCGGCGGTGTGGCCCTTCAGGGGATTCTCCTTCGGAGGACCGCCGAAAAAGCTGGGCATGGGGGGCTTGGCCGCCTGATTCGCCGCGGACTCCAGGATCTTCTGCTTCAGGATATTGGCGCATTCCTTCATGGCCCAGGAGGAGGCGGTAGTGCCGTCGGACCCGCCGCCCACGGGGGTGAAGGTCTCCCGCCAGTCGAAATCCACCGCGATGTCCTCATACTCCAGCCCCAGCTCCTCCGCCACCACCATGGCGTTGGCTTCTACGGCGTAGATGCCGGTGCAGGGACCCTGGGTGGGCATATGGACGACGCCGTTTCGCAGCTCCAGCTTGCAGTTGTAGCCGGAGAAGGCATGGCGCGGGCAGATCTGGTACCGGAAGCTGGCTCCATGGAGCCGTCCGTCCGGCAGACGCTTCGTTCCGGCGGGATGCCAGTTCCAGTTCGCGTACTTCCGTCCCTCCGCGATACAGGCTTCAAAGGAGGGGACCTTGTCCGTATCGCTCTGGGAGGTGGGGCCATGGAGGTTCAGCTGGGCGATGTCGATGGGATCCTTCCCCAGCTTCTCCGCGATGATGGCGATGCCCATGGAGAGAGTATCCCAGTTGAAGGGGCAGTGCTGTCCGCTGGTGTACATCTTGCCGGTATTGGTGTCCACCACCGTGTACCGCTGGCTGATGTTCTGGCACTTCAGGGTGTAGTAGGGGCCGTAGCCCTGGTCCTGGGCCACGCCGAAGGCGGAAGAACCGGGGCGGCCGTTATCCGCGACGGACTGATCGTCCACGGCGGTGATGAGGCCTTCGTTGGTGACGCCCAGGCGGATATGGCACAGACGCTGATTCATGAGGAAGTCGAAGGTTTCCTCCCGGGTGTTGGCGCAGCGGACGGGTCTCCCGGTCCGTTTGGCCAGCAGGGGGGTGATCTCCTGGCTCATGCGCATGCCCCAGTCGCAGTATTTGCCGCCCTGGAACAGACCCTCCTGCACGCATTTCTCGTTGGGCACGTTGTACATCCGGGCGATGTTGTCCCGCCGCTGCACCGCGCCTTCGATATGCAGGCTCTTCTCCGGCCCATGGTAGGGATCGTCGAACCACCAGGCGATGGAGGAGGGGGGATTGGGGATATGGGAGGCGAAGATGGGGAGGTTCGTGTCGTACTCGATGATGAAGTCCGCCTTGGCGAAGCCGTCCTCAATATCGCCCTCGATCTTGTTGACGAAGCTCAGGTTTCCCTGCTTGGGGGGATTGTTGCCGCCCCTGGGGGAGAACATGTCCCCCGGGCCGTCGTCCTCCTTGGTGCGGATGGGGGGGAAGTTGGGATCCAGGCCCTTGCGCAGGTCCACGATGAAGGGCAGAACTTCCCATTCCACCTCCAAGGCCCTGACGCCGTCCTCGGCGGCTTCTTCCGTCTCCGCCACCACGATGGCGCCCACCTCCTGGTTCTCCTGATGGGCCACGTTGCCCAGATAGGAGACCTTGGGGCCGAAGGGCATGCCCCCCAGACCCATGAGGTCCGGATCGTCCCACAGGACGATGTCCACCACCCCGGGAACGGCCCGGGCCTTCTCGGTGCCGATGGACTTCACCCGGGCATGGGCGTAGGGGCTGCGGAGGAATTTCGCATGGAGCATATCCGGCGCGGTATAGTCGATGCCGAACTTCGCAACGCCGGAAGCCAGGGCATAGGAAAGGATGCCCGGCTTATTGGGTTTGCCGACGACCCGGAAATGTTCCCGCTGGCCGTTGGCGCCGACTACGTCAGCCATTTATTGGGCTCCTTTCTCCTGGGCGGCGATGATCTCCGCCGCCTCCAGAATGGCCTGGGAATGGCGGGGATAGGTGCCGCAGATGCAGATGTTTCCGGAAAGGGCGGTCTTGATTTCCGCCTCCGTGGGGTGGGGGTTCCGGTCCAGCAGGGCTTTGGCTGTGACCAGGAAGCCGGGGGTGCAGTAGCCGCACTGCATGGCGTCCCACTTGCAGT
>CAMVBX010000102.1 GCA_947165825.1 uncultured Clostridia bacterium | reverse complement strand
TGCGCTTGATATTGTCGTTGGGCATATTGGCGGCCTTGGCCTTGGCCACCACCGCTGCCAGGCGGGAATTGTTGGCGGGTTCGCCGCTGCCGCCCTCTTTGACCGCCACGATCATCTCCCGGGCGATCTTGGTAAAGGCCTGGGCCCGTTTGGCGTCCGCAGCGCCCTTGGTTTTCTGTATATTGTGCCACTTGGAATGTCCGGACATTGGATTTTCCTCCCTGTGTGATGTCTTTTCTTATCATACAACACAGGTTTCCGGTTTTCAAGGATTATCTTTGCCGCAGCACCAAAATCAGGGAACCTGCCGCAGGTTCCTCCTCTGCCTCCAGGTCGTTTGCCTGCCGGATCCCGGCGCAGGAGACCCGGTTGGCCTTTCCCAGGCTCCAGACGCTGTCCCCCTCCCGGGTCAGGACCACGGAGATCGCCGGCTGCTTCTCCGGGGGTTCCGTGTCCTGCGCCGTTTCCGCGCCGGTGAGCAAACGCACCTCCCCCGTTTCCCAGCGGGGACAGTGATAGTTTACCGGCACCCGCACTTCCACGCCGCGTCCGTTCACCGTTCCATAGCCCTCCCCGGTCTCCGCCGTCATCGCCGCGCTGCTCTCCCGGGGACAAACCGTATCTCCCCTGCCGCTCAGGGCGGTCCAGCCGCCTCCCTCGCTGAGGCATAAAGCCCTGGCCTGCACCGAAACCCGATATTCCCCCTCCTCCAGGCGGGGTCTTCCCATCCCGACGCACACGCGGGCGACTCGTCCCACGCTTTTCTGCGCCTCCAGCTGCAGACGCACGGAATCCCCGGTCTCCAGCATCTCGCCGCCGGTTTCCATCCGCACCGTCTCCACCCGGGTATCCAGCGCCTGATTGATTCCATAGGCATCCGCCACGCAGCGGATGCTGATACGACTGCGCACCACCGCCTGGGCCACCGCGCCCAGTTCCACCAGGAAGCCCCCCTCCTCTGCGGGCGCGACCCGGAAACCGGTAACAGCCGTGGTCACTTCCACCCGCTGTTCCGTTCCTTCCTCCTCCAGTTCCAGGATCAATGACCAGGGAAGCTGCAGCTCCGCTTCCCCCGCTTCTCCCCGGGCGGCCAGGTAGAACACGCTGGTCCTGGCGGTACCCCGCAGGATGAGCTTGCTGCCGACGGTGTTCATCTCCTCCGTCCGCAGGCTGATGCGGGCGCTGAGTATCTCCTCCGGGGCAAGACGGCCGCCCGGAGGATCCAATACCTCCCCGGCGCTGAAGGTCTTTTCCGTCACATCCGTCACCGGCATCAGGCTGTATTCCCGGGTCAGGACCTCGATCCCGCTCTCCGTCCGGCATTCCCGATTCCACTCCAGCTGACGGGGAAGCCAGATCCCCGCATGGATGCAGACCTCCGTACGGACCAGCAGCTTCCGGGAATTCAGCAGCCGGGCTTCGCCGTTCATGAACCGCAGGCTCACCGCAGCTCTTCCCAGTTCCGTCAATCCCGGACAGGGCGTCACGGCGGTAAACGGCGCCTCCATACTCAGTTTTCGCAGTTCTCCCCCCTCCTCCGGCAGGTACAGGATGCTCAGATCACACACCCCGGTGACGGTGAGGCTGTCCGGGTTGGCCTCCTTCCCCCGCAGAAGGGCCGTTCCCTCCACCATCAGGACGCCACCCACGTCAGGCAGGGCATCCGGCACGATCATCTCCGTGGTTTCTTCATGGGTAAAGGATGCGGAATACAGCCGCTCAAAGTACCTAAGGCTCTCGCTTTCAAAGCTGATCTCCACTTTGCATGCTCCTCCTCCTGGTGTTGGGCGGCCCTCCGTGGCTGGCGCCGCAGCGCCGCCTCAGTAAAGGCTATGCGCGGCCATCGGGGAATATGTTGAAGGACAGGCTCCATCGAAAGGATCAGCTTCTCACGATACAGATCCCGGTCAGAATAAACAGGATCCCCAGCCCCACAGGCCAGCATCCGGCGGGCAGAAGGAAAGCCAGAAGGATCAGCACCCCAAGCAGGATGGAGGCCTGCCCCAGCCTTCTGCAGTTCCAGCGCATAAAAACACCTCCCAACGCAGAATGGATGTTCCATTCTACGCCGGGAGGCAGGTCAGCGTTCCTGTTTTACTCTTTCTGAAGGAAACGGGCTGCGGCGGAAAGCATCAGTTTCTTCGTGCCGGATCCGTCGAAAGCGATCTCCAGCATTTTGTCCGGCCCGACCGGCTTCACCGTCAGCACCGTTCCGCCGCCGAAGGCCTTGTGCTTCACGCGCTCTCCCACCTGGGGGACGTACGCCGCCGCGGTGCTCTTCGGTGCGGAATACAGCGGCTTCGGCGCAGGACGGGGATGTTCCTGACGGCGGGAAGCATAGGATCCGCCGGAGGCGCTCCGGGAAGGCTGCTCCGTGTGAAAGGCCCGTAAGCCCTCTCCCCCTCCGTTTTCCCGCACGGGGAGCTTCTGCAGATATTCCTCCGGAATATCCTGGATAAAGCGGGACAGCATATTGTTCTGTGTCCGGCCGAAAACCATGCGCTGCCGGGCATTGGTGATGTACAGCTTCTTCTTGGCCCGGGTGATCGCCACGTAGCAGAGCCGCCGCTCCTCCTCCAGCTCCTCTTCCTCTCCGATGGCTTTTGTACTGGGGAACAACCCGTCCTCGCTGCCGACAAGGAACACGGTGGGGAATTCCAGTCCCTTGGCGCTGTGCATGGTCATGAGGGATACGCAGTCTCCCTCTTTCCCCATTTCATCCGTATCGCTGTACAGGGCCATTTCATCCAGGAAATCCTCCAGGGTGCCGACCCCGCTCCGCTCCCGGATGAAGCTGAGAATATTGGTCTTCAATTCCTGAATATTCTCCAGCCGGGTGATATTCTCCTGGGTATCCCGTTCCTCCAGCATGGTCACGTAGCCGCTGCGGCGCAGCAGTTCATCATAGAGCACGTCCAGCGTCTCCGTACGTTTTTCCCGCAGATCGCGGATCATGCCGGTGAAGCTCCGGATCCCGTTCAGCCCCCGGCGCAGCTCCGGATACTCCTCCGCACGGCAGAGGAGATCAAACAGGGAGCAGCCCTGCTCCGCGGCCAGCTGGATCGCCCGTTCCACCGTGGTATCCCCGATCCCCCTCGGCGGGTTGTTCAGGATGCGCCTAAGGCGCAGATCGTCTCCCGGGTTGGCGATCACGGCCAGATAGGCCAGCATATCCTTGACCTCCGCACGGTCGTAAAAACGGGTGCCGCCGTAGATGCGGTAAGGAATACCGTTGCGCTTCATGGCATATTCCAGGCGGTTGGACAGGGCGTTTACCCGGTACAGTACCGCGTGGTCCCGCCAGCTTCCCCCGGCGCTGTAGGCGGCCAGGATCCGCGAAGCCACGTACTGGGCTTCCTCATTCTCATTCCCGGCGGTATACAGGGTGATGGCGTCCCCCTTCTCATTGGAGGTCCACAGGGTTTTCCCCTTCCGTCCCTGATTGTGCCGGATAACGGCGTTGGCCGCGTCCAGGATCGTACCGGTTGACCGGTAGTTCTGCTCCAGCTTGATCACCCGGGCGCCGGGAAAATCCTCCTCAAATTCCAGGATATTCTGAATGGTGGCGCCCCGGAATTTATAAATGCCCTGATCGTCATCCCCCACCACGCATAGATTCTTGCGTTCTCCTGCCAGGAGACTCACCAGCCGGTACTGCAGCATATTGGTATCCTGGTATTCGTCCACCAGGATATACCGGAATTTCCTCCGGTAATAATCCAGCACCTCTCCGTCCTTTTCCAACAGACGGACGGCATTCAGCAGGAGATCGTCGAAATCCATGGCATCCGCCTGGAGCATCCGCTTCCGGTATTCCTGATACACGTCCGCCAGCTGCTGCCGCCGCAGATCAATTCCCGCGGATTTCCGGCATTCCTCGGGGTCCTTCATGCTGTTCTTTGCGGAGCTGATGAAGCTCAGTACGCTCCGGGGCGGATAGGACTTTTCCTCCATGGCAAAGTCTTTCAGGATCCGTTTGATGAGGCTCTGGCTGTCCGCCGTGTCATAGATGGTGAAGTCCTCGCCGTTCAGTCCAAGACGGTCCCGGTTCCGGCGCAGGATCCGTACACAGGCGGAATGAAAGGTGGAGGTCCAGAGATCCCCGGCATCCGTACCCAGCAGCTTTTCCAGCCGGGCGGTCAGTTCCTCGGCCGCCTTATTGGTGAAGGTGATCGCCAGGATCTGCCAGGGCATAGCCGGATCCAGGGCGCAGAGAGCCTCCGCCCGTTCCCGGTCCTCCGGGGAACCGAAGCGCACATAGCGTTCCAGGAATTCCAGATCCTCCTCTGTCACCTCCGGCGGAATCTCCTCCGAATCCGCCGCCCGACCAAAGCGCAGGAGGCAGGCGATACGCCGGATGAGCACCGTGGTTTTTCCGCTGCCCGCGCCGGCAAGAATCAGCAGCGGACCTTCCGCGGCCTCGGCCGCCTGCCGCTGCTGAGGGTTCAGGTCTTTGAGACTCATATCGATCACTGCCTTACGGGCAGCAAGAAAGCGGGTGGTAAACGTATCCATATCTCTATCCTTATCTGCGTGTTCCGCCCGGAACGACAAATGGAACTCCCGCCGGGCGGTCGTTCCATTATACTTCGTTTTTCCTCTTTTGTTAAGGGTCATTGGAGAGATTTGCGCAGAGCCTCCACAGCCCGGCGCTCCAGCCGGGAAACCTGCACCTGGCTCACCCCCATGAGTTCCGCCGTCTGGGTCTGGGTCATGCCCCGGTAATAACGAAAGGCAATGACCATTCTCTCCTGCTGCGGAAGATCCCGGATGGCTTCCCGCAGCGCCAGAGATTCGATCATCCGTTCCTCCTGCTCCGGGTCGGAGAGGAGTTCTTCCAGGGTCGGGCCGTCCTCTCCGTTTTCCTGCTGCAGGGAGGCCGCCGCCGCTGTGGCGGTCTCCGCCTCCGCGATCTCCTCCGGGGTGAAGCCCGTCTCCCGGCTCAGCTCGGACAGCACCGGCTCCCGGCCCAGACGCTGCTCCAGCGCCTTCCGCGCCATCCGTACGGTCTGCGCCCGTTCTTTCAGGCTCCGGCTCACCTTGACCGCCCCGTCATCCCGAAGAAAACGGCGGATCTCTCCGCTGATCTTGGGTACGGCATACGTGGAAAACCGTGTGCCGTATTCCGCGCTGAAGCTCTGAACGGCCTTCAGGAATCCCAGGCAGCCCAGCTGATACAGGTCGTCGCCCTCCACCCCGCAGCCGAAATATCGCTTCGCAATACTCCAGATCAGACCGGAGTTGGCCTCCAGAAGGGTTTCCGCCGCTGCCCGGTCCCCTTCTCTGGCCCGATCGAGCAGATCATGGGCATAGGCCACGCTCAACGGCCCGCCTTTCCGGCGATCCGCTTGCGCATCGTAACGGTGGTCCCCTTTCCCGGGGCGGAACGGACCCGCAGGGAATCCATAAAACACTCCATGATGGAAAACCCCATTCCGGAACGCTCCTCTCCTCCCGTGGTAAACAGCGGTTCCCTGGCCTTTTCCACGTCGGGGATCCCCGTTCCCCAGTCCCGGACCCGAACTTCCAGGACATCCGCTTCCAGGACCCGCAGGCGGAGGGAAACCCGGCCCACTTTCTCCGGATAGGCATGCACGATGCAGTTGGTCACCGCCTCGCTCACCGCGGTCTTCAGATCCCCCAGTTCCTCCAGGGTCGGATCCAGCTGCGCCGCGAAACAGGCGGCGCTGCTCCGGGCAAAAGCCTCGTTGGCCGATAAGCCGGGAAATTCCAACCTGGCTTCATTGATCACCTTCATCTATGTACCCCTCCCATTACCGTCTCACTCCCGGATCTCCGCCAACCGCTGAAGGCCGGCGGCCCGGAGTACCCGCATAGGCTGCTCGGGCACCCGCTCCAGAATGAGCTTTCCCCGGAGATCCCGCATCTCCCGCTCCGCCCGGAGGATCAGGGCGATACCGGAGCTGTCCATAAAGGTGAGCTCCCGAAGATCCAGCACGCAGGTCCGGGGAAGGAAAGCGTCGATCCGCTCCGTAAGGGCGCTCAGCGCCTCCCGGGCGAAATGATGATCCAGTTCCCCGGCAAACCGCAGCGTCAGTGTGCCGTTTACACATGAACCGGTGATGTTCAAGCTCCGCACCTCTTCCCCGATCATAAAAAAGACCCTGCGGACAATGTCCGCAGGGTCAGTATAGCGCAGCGTCTTCCGGAAACGGGTCGAATCAGCGCAGGGCCTCCAATTTGTTCAGGCTGTTGCGCAGATTCTCCACCAGGGCTTTCAGTTTTTCTCCCCGCTCCCGCTCGGCGGCCACCACATTCTCCGGCGCCTTGGCCAGGAAGGCCTCGTTTTTCAGCTTGACCTCCATGCGCTCCAGGTCGCCTTCCGCCTTTTTCAGATCCTTCCGGATGCGGGCCAGTTCCGCCTCCACATCCACCAGCTCCGCCAGCGGGATAAACATCCGGGCGTCCTCCGTCACGGCGACGGCCATACCGTCCGTATCTCCCGGCATTTCCCGGACAATCCGCACTTCCCCGGCTCCCGCCAGCTTCTTCAGGAAGGGGATCCCATCCCGGAAGCAATCCGGTTTATCCGTCACTACGGTGATCCCGGGGCGCTTGGAGGGGGGCACGTTTTTCTCCGCCCGCAGAGCGCGGACGGCTTTGATGGCGGACATGATCCGTTCCATCTCCACTTCTTCCCCTTCGAAGCAATGCGCGGGATCGAACTCCGGCCAGGAGGCGGCGATCAATGCGCTGTCCTCATGGGGCAGAGCCTGCCAGATCTCCTCCGTAATGAAGGGCATAAAGGGATGGAGCAGCTTCAGGATGCGGCACAGCACCCAGTTCAGCACTCTCTGGGCTTCCTCCTTGGCCTGGGGATCGTCGGATTGGAGCCGGGTCTTGGTGAGCTCGATATACCAGTCGCAGTAGCTGTCCCAGATGAAATCATAGATCTTGCTCACCGCCACGCCCAGCTCATACTTCTCGATGTTCTCCGTGGCTTCCCGGATCAGGGCGTTCAGCTTGCTCAGGATCCATTTATCCTCCAGCCGCAGGGTCTCCGGCAGCCGGTCGTCCGTGATGCTCAGATTCATGAGCACGAAGCGGGAGGCGTTCCAGAGCTTATTGGCAAAGTTCCGCATGGCCTCGCAGCGCTCGGTGAAGAAACGCATATCGTTGCCGGGGCTGTTCCCGCTGACCATGTTCATGCGCAGGGCGTCTGCGCCGTACTTCTCCACCATCTCCAGGGGATCGATGCCGTTGCCCAGGGACTTGGACATTTTCCTGCCCTTGTCATCCCGCACCAGGCCGTGGATCAGCACGGTGTGGAAGGGGGTCTGCCCTGTGTGCTCACAGCCGGAGAAGATCATTCGGGACACCCAGAAGGTGATGATGTCATACCCCGTCACCAGCACGTCCGTGGGATAAAAGTATTTCAGATCCTCGGTCTCATCCGGCCACCCCAGGGTCTCGAAAGGCCACAGGGCGGAGGAGAACCAGGTATCCAGCACGTCCTCGTCCCGGGTGATGTTCTTGCTGCCGCAGTGGGCGCATTCCGTGGGATCCTCCCGGCTGCAGGTCATTTTGCCGCAGTCCGCGCAGTACCAGACAGGGATCCGGTGGCCCCACCAGAGCTGGCGGGAAATGCACCAGTCATGGAGATTCTCCATCCAGTTGATATAGTTCTTGGAGAAGCGGTCCGGCACGAACTTGGTCGCTCCGCTCTTCACCGCCTCGATGGCGGGCCCCACCAGGGGGGCCATCTTCACGAACCATTGGGCGGAAATAATGGGCTCCACGTCATTATGGCAGCGGTAACAGGTGCCCACGTTATGGGTATAGTCCTCGGTCTTCACCAGGTACCCCTGCTCCTCCAGATCCTGCACGATCTGCTTCCGGGCAGCATACCGGTCCAGTCCTTCATACTTCCCGCCCTCGGCATTCACGCATCCGTTATCGTCCAGCACCCGGATGACCTCCAGGTTGTGCCGCAGGCCCACGTCAAAGTCGTTGGGGTCGTGGGCGGGGGTCATCTTCACGCAGCCGGTGCCGAAGTCCATTTCCACGTATTCATCCGCCACAATGGGGATCTCCCGGTCCACCAGGGGCAGACGGCAGGTTTTCCCCACCATATCCTTATACCGCTCGTCGTTGGGGTTCACCGCCACGCCCGTATCCCCCAGCATGGTCTCGGGACGGGTGGTGGCCACAATCACCCAGCCGCTGCCATCCGTCAGGGGGTAGCGGATATGCCAGAGGTGGCCGGGCTTCTCCTGATACTCCACTTCCGCGTCGGACAGGGCGGTGACGCAGTGGGGGCACCAGTTGATGATCCGGCTGCCCCGGTAGATGAGGCCCTTTTCAAACAGGCGCACGAAGACTTCCCGCACCGC
>CAMVBX010000101.1 GCA_947165825.1 uncultured Clostridia bacterium | reverse complement strand
GCTTATGGGAGCCGCTGGTATTGTTGCCCTCGAATTTGTAATAGATCTTGGCCGGAGTTTTCAGCCGTTCCTCCAGACAGTATGCCCGCACCAGGGGTGAGGGACGGTACATCTTATAGAAGTCCCGGATTTCCCCGGGAATCTCGATATAGGGCGTGTCATTGTCCAGCTCCTGCTTGACGAGTTCTTCGCAGAAAACCGGATACAGTTCTTCGGCCTTCATGGGCTTTCCGGTTCCGGGGTTCAGCAGGGGAGCGGGCTTGTTTTTCATATCGGCCCGGAGATTGTACCAGGCTTTCGGCATCTCCGATTCGGTCAGATAGATTTTGTAAGGGATCTTTTCCATTTTTATATACACTCACTTTCTGTTGATTTTGAAATTGGTTTCAGATCGTCAAAGAAAAAAGCACAGTATTGGCGCGGCTGCGCCATCGTTTCGGAAAATACGCCATATCGTGTCCCTCCCAAAGACAAAAAAACAGTCCTGTCCCAGAATAAATGCTGGGACAGGACTGAACATCCTGCGGTACCACCCGGCTTGACGCAGAAACACTGCGCCCACTCATGCATACAAACATATGCTGGCCTTTGTTTACGAAGCGCCATCTCCGTCTCGCATACTCAGAAGCCTTTTGCTCCTTTTCCGCTCGCCCTCGGAAGCCCATTCGGCCGGATGTTTTCTGCTGTGCTCTCAGCGCCCACAGCTCTCTGGGAGAAAACGAACCGACTTACTTACACTTCTTCAACGGTTTACAGTAATATAGCACCGAAGGTTTCCCCTGTCAAGAGGAATTTTCCGATATTTTCTCTTCTGCTCCGGATCAGCCGAAGAGGATCCTCTGGGCTTTCGCATCCACCCGGGCAACCGGGCCGAAGGGAATGATGCACCGGGGCAGCGCGTGGCCGATATTCAGATTGGCCAGAATAGGCAGCCCGGGATCGTCCACCGTATCCACGAGGATACGATGATACTCCTCCTGATAGGTTTCATCCATGGGTTTACCCACCAGGATCCCGCTGATGCGGGAGAACACACCGACTTTTTTCAGGCAGAGCAGGGCTTTGCGGAATGACTCCGGCGGCATCAGGACTTCGCTGGATTCCAACAGAAGGATCAGCCCGCGCCAATCCTCCGGACCGGGAAAAATCCCGTATTTCTGTGCGAGTCCGGGGAAGGCGCGGTACTGTTCATCGTGCTCACCATCCAGAAAGTCATACATCGAATCGATGCAGCCGCCCAGGATGGGACCGGAGAACGTATTTGGACCCTGGAGCAGGACGAAGCCCCGATCCGGGTGCTCGATGAGCGGGACGCCCACCTGATCGGGTGTGAAGTGCTCCCTGGAACTGTACCAGACTTCGCTGGGCCGGATCTCCCGAATGGTGCCGGTTTCGATCAACGCTGAAAAATACGTCTTGGTGTACGGCAGCATCTCCGGACTCAGTTCGCAGATATCCGACAGAAAGGATTGACCGTAAAAGGTGGATAAGCCCAGCTTGTGGAGCATCAGGTGATTGATCGTGGTATCGGAAAAACCCAGAAAGGGTTTGCTGTTAATGACCTTTTTCAATTCGTCATGGTCAAAGAGCCAGGGACTCAGACGCAGAGTATCGTCCCCGCCGATGGCGCATAGGATCAGATCGATCTCCGGATCCCGAAACGCCTGGATCAGGTCTGCTGCCCGCGCCTCCGGGTGATCCCGGATATAGTCCGACCCTTTCAGAGCATGAGGGAGGAAGCGCACCTCCAGCCCCATCTCTTTCAGCCGTTTCATGCCGATCTCCCGCTCAAAGCGGATGAAATCCTCGCCCAGTATCCCACTGGACAGACTGACAATGCCTACGGTGCGGATCATCTTTTTTCCCTCCTTGTTGTTTGCGGCAGTATAGCATAGAAGAAGAGACGGCGCAATCCCGTTTCAAGTTGCTTTTCCGACCGGAATGTGATATATTGGGTCTGCTTTTACCAGACCCCGGAGGTGTATGGAATATGGCGACGAGAAAAAATGTGCTTCGTATGGCTGCCGCGCTGTTTATGACGGTTGTGGTGCTCCTGTCCTGCGCAGGCTGCGTGGTGATCGGGAACCGCAAGCCGATTGCCACCCTGGTTTTCAGCAACGGGGTGGAGGTGACCATACGGCTTTATCCGAACAAAGCCCCCAATACGGTTGACAACTTCATCAAGCTGGCCAATTCCGGTTTTTATGACGGCAGCCCTGTCCACCGGATCGTGGAATACGTCCTGGTGCAGATGGGCGGGCCTGCGAATTCCGATGAATCGGACGCCGGGTATTACATTAAGGGCGAATTTGCGGATAACGGCTATGTGAAGGACAACCTGATCTTCAACGAGGGGATCGTGGGCATGGCCCGTCTGGCCGCCGATGAGGACGATAAGAGATTCTACAATACCGGAAGCAGTCAGTTCTTCATCATGCTGGAGCCCAAGGCTTCCATGGACGGCAAATATGCCGCTTTTGGCAAGGTGATTACCGGGATGACCGACATCGTGGCCATGTCCAAGATGGACGTGGACGATAACGATCGCCCCAGAGATGAGATCTATATTGTTTCCTGCCGCGTAAACTGCTATGACTATAAACCCAGTGAACCCAAAACCATTGATAAATCCTCAGTAGATCTGTATTGAGCCAAAACGTTCCGGCTCCGGTCTGTGACCGGGGCCGGAATTCGCATTGACAAGCCGGACAAAATGGGGTAGACTGAATTCACAAATTTAGAACAATCATACAAGGAGGAGTCTATTCATGAATCTCGTTGAGAAGTATGGTCCTATCGCGGCACGCAATTCCATCTCCCAGTATTGCCCCCCGAAATGCTTTGAGCTGGCGGGTAAGGAATTCGACTTCGTCATGGATACCGGCGAGTGCTCCGGGGATATCCATCTGGAGTTTGTGGATGAGAACAAGGTCAACTGGAGCATCATGAGCGGCAAGTTCACCGGCAGCTCCGAGCGGTATGAATGCCGCAAGGCGGACGATTACACCTATCTGGTGACCTACTGCATGCCCGAGCCCAACCGGGAGAACCACACCTTCGTAATCGATAAGGATCAGGGCCTGGTTACCTTCCTGCGCTGCGTGGTGGGGGAGAATCCCTACTGGCCTTACCTGATCGACAGCCACTGGGCTTTCGGCTACATCAAGATCGAGGGCGAGGAACATACGGATATCAAGCGCCATTGCTTCACCGATGAGGTCGCCGGTACCGGCGTCCGCTGGGTGTACGGCCATGAGCTCTCCACCGTGCATGTTTACTACAACAGCCATTTCTATCGCATCAAGTACAATAACCAGGCCAATGTGTCCAACCTGAGCAGCGGCATGCGTTCTCTGCCCGGCTCCGATGAGGAAGCCTTCTATGTCAAAATCAAGGATGGCATGTATCTCGTCAGCGTTACCGAGCAGAACATGGAGAAGATCCTGGGCGCCAAGATGGGCTTCCGCAGCGACACGCTCTGCTTCCTGGACAACTGGAACCGGATGTACAGCGTCGGCCGCGGCTACGGCACCGCCACCCGGGATGATACCCCGGATCGGGAGATCTTCTGCATGATCGGCAAGTACGCCAAACCGGAGGAGATCGAAGAACATTTTTTTACGGATCCGAACCCCTACACGGTATAAGGGACGGCGCTGAATCGGAAGAGAAACCGGAATAACGAAATAAACCACGGGGCGGGCCATATGGCCCGCCCCGCTATCTGCCTCTGCGGTCATTTTAATCCAGCTTCCTGCGGCGGTCAGAAAACTCTTCCTTTCGCCGGGTATAAGCCTCCATTGCCTCCCGGAAGAATAACGGCTCCGTCCTCTCTGCCCCCAGGGTTTTCAGCAGCTTTTGGGTGAGCAGGGGATTCAGCACCAGCAGCGGTCCCAGCAAATAGGTGCCCAGGAAATTCTTCCGCCTGACGCCTTCAAAGGGACAGCCCTCCTCCAGACCGATCCCCCGTATTACGGAGGCGAAGCCATCCACCCCGGGTCCGGGATGGCAATGGCTGAATCGGCTGTTGAAGGCGGTGATCTCCAGATCGTCGAATTTCCCCAGGAAGAAGCCGTTATAGCGCTTGTTGAGGTCCTGGTGCGCTTCCAGATCGAAGAGTCCGAGTCCTTTCAGGGTGTCCTCCGCGGTGCGGATGCTCTGACCGGCCATCTCCAGGCTGTTCCCGGTGAACAGAAAGCAGCAGCCGTCCCGGACCCGATCCTCCATCGCCTGCGCATAGGGGCGCAGGGCGGGGAGTGCCATCCGCTGACCCCGCTCCGTCATCGGTCCGCAGTAGACGAAGCGCACGTCCCCGTCACCGGCGAACGCGGGAACGGCGTTCAAAGGCGTTTCCACATACTCCGCTTCGGGGATGCACTGGCGTAAATACCGCATATTGGCCCCGTCCCCAAAGAGATTGCCCAGCTCCGGATAAAGGTATTCCAGCTTCATGCTTTCCTCATCCTTTCCGCGATCGCATTCCGCACCATAACGGCCTGGTTTTGCCGGTAGACCTCATAGAGGACGAAGACCTTGCCGCATTGGCTGAGATCCACGGCGGAGGCCGCATCTTTTGCCTGCTGAACCACGGTGATCCGTTCGGCCGGCACACCGGCGATCAACAGTCTCAGACGGGTATCCAGGCACCGGGCGCCTACGGCCAGAACCTGTACCGTATCCTCTCCCGCCAGGAATTCAAAATCCGCGTCATAAAGCCAGGCAATGTTTTCCGAAGAGCTTTTCTCGTCGAACACGTCATCCAGAAGCAGGACCACCGCCTTTGCCCCCTCAGCGTTGGCCACATAGTCGAAATTCCGGGAGCAGGCCACCGCGTTCAGCCCCTTGGCCATGATCTCCGTCAGCTCCCATTTGCCGATCTGTTCCTGCCAGAAGCGGGACTGGACCACCTGCAGCTTTTCCATTCCCTCTGCGATCTGCTCAGGAGAGTAGCCGATGGTGCGAAGCGCCGCCACCGCGGCGACGGCATTATACAGGTTGTAGACGGCATCCGCGGGCATACGGTAATCGTGCCAGATATCGTTGTCCAATACGGTCATGAGCCCGGTATCCCGATCCGCGGATATGAGCTGGAAGTCGTTCCGGGGGGAAGTCCATCCGCAGCTGTCACAGTGAGCCCGGCCAATGTGATTGTACCGGCGGAAGTCGTATTGGATCGGTTCACCGCATATGGGACACAGCCTGGCATCCACCACCAGATTCTCCCGTGCAGGGGGTTCGAAGGGGAGAGGGTCGATGCCGAAATAAACCCGGCCGTTCAGCTTTGCGACATTGGAGCTGATGGGATCATCCCCGTTGAGGATCAGCCTGGTTTCCGGCGGAATGTATCGGTCAAGCAGGGAGGCAATGTACTCCGGATGGGCATTCCGGCGCATGGAGTCCCGAAACAGGTTCGTGATAATGAGGAAATTGGGCTTCACTCCGGGGAAAATGCGGGCAGCGCTGCGTTCGTCCATCTCCAGCACACCGACCCGGCGCCTGCAGCGGCCGGAAAGGCTTGCTGCCTCCAGCAGGGCGGAAGCTGCGCCTGCGTCAATGTTGGAGCCCAGGCGGTTGCTCACCGGATCTTCTCCGAAACCGATGAGCAGGTCACAGAGCATATTGCTTACGGTGGTTTTTCCATTGGTGCCCGTCACCCCGATGAGCAGCTCGGGCTTTCCGATGCGAGAGAGAAAATCAGGACAGATGCGCAGGGCCAGTTTGCCCGGAAGATAGGTGGCCTTTTTGCCCAGCAAACGCATGGCAAACTGGGCACATTTGCCCACAGCCAGGGCCAGGGAAAAACGAAGTCCCTTCACGGTTTCGCCTCCATATGCCGGTATTTCGGAATAACCGACGCTTTTTGCTCAGTATAGCATAGATATACCGCTTTTGCCAGCGTTCTTGCTTATCCTGCGGACAATATCATTGCCGCCGGAAGAAAGATATGATATGATAATAGCGATTACGAAAACGGTTTACGCAACAGAGGAGGTGCAGATATGCCGGAAAACGACAGTCGTTCGGCCTATCTTGCCGCGCGCAAGCTGGGGAGAAAATATGTTTCCGAGCATGCCGGGGAGAAGGACAAGGGCTATCTCCATGTGCTGGAAGACAATACCCGTGGGGTGGAGATCCTGGCGGAAATCAATCTGGGTTACCACGAGATCCCCTTGAACCGGATCGCCGGTACCCGGACTGCCGCGAGAAGCAATTCTTTTGCGGGAAACTTCATGCCCCTCCTGGGGGATGACACAGAATTCGCCATTAAATGGAAAAAGGTTTATGAGAGCCAGCTGGTGGAGGGGATCCGGGAACCCATCAAGGTCTACGAGTATATCAACCATTATTATGTCCTGGAGGGGAATAAGCGGGTCAGCATCCTGAAATACGTCGGCGCCGCTTCCGTTTACGGGAATATCATCCGTCTTCTGCCGGAGCGGGATGAGACGAACGACGACATCTCCATCTTCTATGAGATGCTGGACTATGACAAAAAGATGTACTTTGAAGGCCTCTGGTTTCATCGGCGGGGGAATTTCACCCGGCTGATGAACATGACGGAGAAGTACCTCAAGGAACATCCCGAGGTGACAGACAGCGTCGAAGAAACCATCAATAACACTTACCGCCGTTTCCATAAGGCGTTCCGCGCCTCCAAGCTGGCGGGGCTGGAGCTTACCTCCGGTGACGCGCTGGTGGAGTACAGCCGGGTTTTCGGCTATCCTTACGGCGCGGAGCAGCAGGAGCTGATCCGGAACATCCGCAAGGCAAAGGCGCAGTTCCTTGTGGCGGAGGGGAGCCGGAAACGGGATACCATGGAGGTGAACGCGGCAGAGGCGGAGGTCCAGCCGGTTCGCCCCAGGCTGCGCAAGCCCATGGTGCGTGCCGCCTTCGCCTTTGACGACGATCCCAATATCAGCCTGTTCACCCGTTGGCACTGCATCGGAATCGACCGGATCGAGCGGAAGTATAAAGATAATCTGACGGTGGAACGGATGTTCAATGTGAATCGCCATCCCGGCGGCCCCTATGCGGCGCTTCAGGAATTGGCGGCCAAGAAACCGGATGTTCTGTTTACCACCAGCCCGACCATGTCGGACGCCAGTCTTCGCATCGCCCTGGAGAATCCGGAACTGATCGTTCTCAACTGTGATCGGCCCAGGGAAGGGAAAAACCTCAACACCTATTTCAGCAAGATGTTCGATATGACCTTCCTCTGCGGCGTGCTGGCGGCAGCCATGAGCAGGAGCGGAATCATCGGCTATATGAACTATGCCGCCTGGGGAGAGCTGAAGACCACCTATGAGATCAATGCCTTTGCCCTGGGAGCCAGGCTCATCAACCCCCGTGCAAAAACGCTGGATTACACCCTGCGGGGCATCAACTCCTGGAAGGAGCACGATCTGGCCCGGAAAACCATGGCGGAGCACGGAGCGGACGTGGCCTTCTGCAGGCATTCGCCGGATAATCCCCTGGATCGGGTGGCATTCCCGGAAATCTATGCCCAGATCTACGGCCTCAACCCCGAGGGATTCACCCTGGAGAGCTATGCCGGCGCCTCCTTTGACTGGGAACATTTTTACGATAAAGTCATCAGCGATGCCATCGAGGGCCGCACCGCCCTGCTGGAAAGCCGGCATATCGGCGGGAATCCGATCCATTTCGGCTGGGGCATGAGCACCGGGATCATGGATATCTATCCGGTGAATAACGTTATCGGAGAACGGGCGACCCGTCTGGTGAACATTTTCCGGGATCTCGTGCGGGAAGACCGTCTTGCTCCGTTTGAGGGACCGGTCTGGGACCGGGATGGGAATCTGCGCATCGACTATGGGGTACAGCCCCCGCTGCTGGAGCTGCAGAGGATGCACTGGCTGGAAAGTTCCGTGGAGGAGCTGAACCCGCTGCCGGAAGGCTGAGAAAGGAAGCGTATCTGGAATGTTTGAAGATATCACTGCACAGGCCCGGGAGGCTGTTGAAGAACTGCTGAATGCGGCAAAGCTGCAGGCCGGAGACCTTTTCGTGGTCGGGTGTTCCTCCAGCGAGATCGTGGGGGAGCGCATCGGCAAGGGATCGAGTATGGAAGCGGCGGAGGCGGCCTTCGCGGGGATCTATCCGCTGCTGAAGGAGCGGGGGATCTGGCTGGTGAGCCAATGCTGCGAGCATCTGAACCGGGCGCTGATCCTGGAGCGGGAGGCTGCGCGGCAGTACGGTTATGAGCCGGTTAACGCAGAACCCTGGGCCCACGCTGGCGGCTCCTTTGCCACCGTGACCTTTGCCCGGCTGGCGGATCCGGTGGCGGTGGAGCATGTGCGTGCCGCCGCGGGTATGGATATCGGGGATACCTTCATCGGCATGCATCTGCGGGACGTGGCGGTGCCGGTGAGGCTGAGTCTGAGCGCCATCGGACAGGCCCATCTCACCTGTGCCAGGACCAGGCCGAAGTTCATCGGCGGCGACCGGGCCAGATACCAGGAAGCGCTGAAATGAACTGAGGAAAAAGGAACGAATATCCTCGAGACGGGAGAAGTCGGTGGACTTCTCCCGTCAGCGTGTCGACAAAGTCTTGTCGCCCCGCTGAAGCAAGTTTTTCGAAC
>CAMVBX010000100.1 GCA_947165825.1 uncultured Clostridia bacterium | reverse complement strand
CGCCGGGAGGGGGGCAGCATCATTTTTTAAGCATTCTGTTTGCTGCCCCTGCTCACGGTGCGGGAGAACGTCTGCCTCCCCATGGAGATGCAGGGCATCCCGGAGAACCAGGCCCGTGTGAAGGCTTCGGAAGCCCTGGTGAAGGTAGGTATCGAGGAGAGCAAGCACAAGCGTTTTCCCTCCGCCCTCTCCGGTGGCGAGCAGCAGCGGGTTGCCATTGCCCGAAGCCTGTGCTCCGGCGCCCCCGTTCTCCTGGCGGACGAACCCACGGGAAACCTGGACGGGGAGAACACCCGGATCGTCATGGAGATCCTCCGCCGCCTGGCCCACGAGGAAGGCCGCTGCGTCATCGTGGTGACCCACGACCCAGAGGTGGCAGATACCGCCGACCTGGTTCTGAGAATGAAGGACGGATACCTGCTGGGAGAGTGAGCCTGTCCAGGCGGCTTGAACGGAATAAGAAACGAATACAGAAAAGCCACTTCGGCGCGGGTATGACCCAGCGGTCACATGGAACGCCACGCTCTGAACCCGGTCGCCTTCCGGAAGAAGGAGCCGGAGCTGAAGCCTATGGAAGAGATAAGAAATAAAATGCGGCGCGGGCATTTCAGCCCGCGCCGCTGCCGTATATCGGGTTTTCGGATGGGATCATCGCCCTGGAGCGGTGACGACTTGTGCCACCTTGCACGACTTGGAACAACTTGTCCCTAAAAGAGAGGAAACGAAAACAACAGAAGAGAGAAGAAAATCAAACGGAAAGGAAAAGAACAGCGGAAAAGAGGCGGAGGGAATGCGGACAACCTGCGGATGGTTTTGTGGATAACTCCGGTCACGGATTCTCCAGCACGATATTCTGGCACCAGAACCCCGAGCGCACCAGGATGAGTCCAATCGCACCCTTCACGATGTTGGAGAAACGCACGATGAAGAACAGAGGGACGATGGGCAGAGCGGTAAAATGCACCAGGCAGTAGGCCAGAGGAATGGTGAAAACCCAGGAATAGGCGCTGTCGAACAGGAAGGTGAGAAAGGTCTTTCCTCCGCTGCGGATGGTGAAATACCCGGTCACCGCAAGGGCGTCGATGGGCATCTCCAGCGCCCCGATCAGCAGAAGCGTGGAGGCCAGCTTCCGTACCATGGGCTCCGTCTTGTAGATCAGGGGGATGTAGGGACTGACCAGGGCCAGGACCCCGCCCACCAGGATGCTGAGGGCGACGGCGAAGGCGATGAGCTTCCGGTCCGTATCCCGGGCCCGTTCCAGATCGCCGGAGCCCAGCTGCTGCCCGACGATGATCGCCACAGAGTTGCCCATGGCCATCAGTACCACGCTGAACAGATTCGTCACGGTGGTGGTGATGTTCATGGCGGCCACCACGCTCAGTCCCCGGAGGGAATAGCACTGACTCAGCATGGCCATGCTGCCGGCCCAGAGGAGCTCATTGGCCAGCAAGGGTATGCCTTTGGCCAGGATGCCCCTGAGCAGGGAAGCGGGGACCAGCAGGGTGCGGTACAGACCCCGCACAAAGGCATAGCGGTCCGGGTGCCGGTGGGTCCCCAGAAGAACGATGACGAGCTCCACAAAGCGGGATACCACCGTTGCCGCTGCCGCGCCCTGGCCCCCCAGGGCAGGAAGACCCAATTTGCCGAAGATCAGAAGATAATTCAGCACCAGATTCGTGAGTACCGCCGCCACGGCGGCTTTCATGGGAAGAAGGGTTTCGCTGCATTCCTTCAGCGTACTGGCATATACCTGGGTGAGCATGAAGGGGAAAAAGCCCAGCATCATGATCCGCATATAAGCCAGGGCATGGGCCGCAGTGGCCTCCGGATCTCCCACGTCCGCATCCCCCTGGAGGAACAGCATGACGAGCGGGCGGCCGAAGACCAGAAAAACCCCGACGGCAGCGAGTACGACCACGAGGCCGATATACAGCTTGATCCGGAACGTGTTCCGGACCCCTTCCAGATTGCCGCTGCCAAAATACTGGGCGGCAAAGATGCCTGCTCCGGAAAGCCCGCCGAAGATGCCCAGGTCGAAGATCATGATCAGCTGGTTCGCGATGGCCACGCCGGACATCTGTTCCGTTCCCACCCGGCCGACCATGATGTTGTCCAGCAGATTGACAAAGCTGGTGATGCCGTTCTGCACCATGATGGGTACGGCTACCGCCAGCACCATGGCATAGAACGCCCGATTCCCGATGAGTCTTTTCCGCGTTCCCATGGTCAGCGCAGTTCCCGGTACATGGCGGCGGCTTCGTCCTTCCCGGTATGTTCCGCAACGCTCATCACTTCCACCCGCAGGGTGCGTTCCCCGAAGCGCAGCTCCAGGATATCCCCGGGCTTCACCGCGTAGGAGGCGCGGGCGGGCTTGCCGTTCACTGTTACCCGTTCATTATCGCAGGCTTCATTGGCCACGGTCCTGCGCTTGATGAGACGGGATACCTTCAGATATTTATCCAGTCGCATGGTTTTCTCCTTCGTGCGCACAGGCTTCAGAGTCTGAGCAGTTTTGCGATCTTTTCCCCCTTGGGCACCAGCTCCAGCTCCTCCCGCTTGATGGCCTTCAGCAGGATCACCATCAGGAGATAGATCACAACTCCGGCGATCACCGCGGCGACGGCGGGGACAAGGTCGCCCAATCTGCTGTGCTGGAACAGGTTTATCCGTACCAGTGCGGCCCGGACCAGCCTGTCTGCGCACCAGGCGCAGCCGCCCATGATCAGGGAGGCGAGGAGCGGACGGAGGAAGAGGGGAAGAAGGGGAGGACAGGCCTCCACTTTTTTTCGGATCATGATGAGGTTGAATATACTGATGACCAGATAGCAGGCAATGTTGCCCACTGCCGCACCCAGGATCCCGATCCGGGGATCCCGGAGAAGCAGGTAGTTCACCAGGACCTTGCAGATGCCTCCCGCCAGCATGGAGATCATGGGGAGCCATTCATGGCCATAGGCCTGAAGGATCGCGTTGGTGAGCATGGTGAGGCAGACAAAGTAAGCCGCAATGCTCATGATGGCCAGGATGGAGGCGCCGGATTCATGGCTCATGGGATAGAGACCGTGCATCAGGGAATAGGAGAGGCAGCCCATACCGACGGCCATGGGAAAGGCCAGCAGATTCATCAGCTTCAGCGCGGCGCCCATGATCTGCGCCGCGTCTTTGTGCTGCTTCTTCGCCGCATAGGCGGTGATGGCGGGAATGGCGCTGGTCACCAGGGGTACGGCGAAGGCGGAGGGAAGGTTATACAGGGTCTGGCTGTTGAAGTATACCCCGTAGTAGACCTTGGCCATTTCCTTGGAAAACCCGGCGGCGCTGTGGAGCAGATTAAGGATCATTTTGTTGTCTGCAATGGCAACGATATTGAGGATGCAGGAACCGATGGTGATGGGGATACCGATGCTGATGAGCTTTTTCAGCGTTTCGCCCCGGCTCTCCGGTACGTCCGGATCCCCCCGGGGCGCGGAAAGCCGGCGGTCCAGCCGCAGAGTATAGAAAACGATATACACCAGGGCCAGGACGGTACCCACGGTGACGCCGAAAATGCCCCCGGCGGCGCCCATCATCCCGCGCCCGGTGCGTACCAGGATCGCCGCGGCCGAGAGACCGAAGAGCAGCTTGCAGGCTGTCTCGATGATCTGGGACACGGAGGTGGGGACCATGTCTCCCAACCCCTGGGTATAACCCCGATAGGACGAAGTGAGACAGACGCATACCACTGCCGGTGCCAGCACGGCGATGCTCAGCGCAGCCTCGGGATTATCCATGAACGCTGCCAGCTGCCGGTTGAACAGCAGCATGACGAGGGTGCTGATCAGACCGAAGGTAAAAAAAGCGGCCCGGGCCATATGAAAGGTCCGCTTGACCTGCTGACGGTGATCCAGCGCGTCCGCTGCGGCTACCATACGGCTCAGCGCTACAGGCAAACCGGCGGTGGAGAGGATGAGGAGAAGGGAATAGATATTATAGGCGGTGCCGAAGTCCGCCATTCGCTCGTCTCCGATGATGTTGGCCAGAGGGAGCTTGAACAGCGCTCCCATGATCTTGATCAGAATGGTGCTGGCGGTGAGGATGGCGGCGCCCTCCACGAAGCCCTGCTTTTTCCGCTGAGACAAAGTGATTTCCTCCCGTTTAGCGCTGTCAGCGTGTCGACAACCCTTGACGACACGCTGACGGCAAGTTTTTTCTTAACCAGTTTATTCTGCGGAAATGAGGTAATAGTACACCGGCTGGCCGCCATCCACCAGGGCCAGCTCCGCCTCTGGAAGCCGTCCGCCCAGGGAATCGTTGAAGGCCTGGGCCTGGTCAGGGGTGACGTCCTGACCGTAGAAAATGCTTACCAGCTCGGCCTGGGACACGGCATCGGCGATCTTATCGGCCAGATCTTCCATGCTGTCTGTGCAGCAGAGAAGCTTGCCCTCCAGCAGCGCCAGGTACTGTCCGGCCCGGATCTCCAATCCGTCGAAGGAGGAATCCCGGGCGGCGTAGGTGACGGAAATGGAGGAGACTCGCTGAATGGCCTGCAGCATCTCGGCCTCGTTTGCCTCCGGAGACAGGTCCAGATCCGCCGCCAGGAGGGCGGAGATACCCTGGGGGACGGAGGAGGTGGGGATCACGATCACCTTTTTCTCCGTCAGGCCGGCACACTGCTGGGCAGCCATCACGATATTCTTGTTGTTGGGCAGCACGATCACTGCCGCGCCGGCGGAGCGCTCCACCGCCCGGAGAATGTCCTCCGTGGAGGGGTTCATGGTCTGTCCGCCGGTGACTACCTGGTCTGCGCCCAGCTCATGGAACAGATCGGTCAGCCCCTTGCCTGCGCAGACGGAGACGATGCTCAGCGGCTGGGTGGGCTCCCGGCGCTTTTCCTGCTCCTCCGGCTTCGGCGCGGCTCCGGCGGCCTCTGCTTCCTGGAGCTTGCTGGTGTGCTGTTCCCGCATGTTTTCCACCTTCACGGTGAGCAGGCTGCCGTAGGTCAGAGCCTCCGTGAGCACGTCGCCGGGACGGTCGGTATGGACGTGGACCTTGATGAGCTCTTCGTCATCCAGCACCACGGCGCTGTCGCCGATCCGGGAGAGAAAATCCCGGAGCAGGTCCACGGATTTCTCCTGATCCTTCTGGACAATGAACTCGGTGCAGTAGGGGAAATGGATGTCTTCTTCCGTATCAAAGCGGCTGAAAACGCTCTCCTCCCGGGCTTTGGCAGCGGGTTCGGTCTTCGTGCTTTCGATCATTTCGCCCCTGGCGGCGGAGAGGAACGCCCGGAGGATCGCAAGATATCCCATGCCGCCCGCGTCCACCACGCCGGCTTTCTTCAGCACAGGGTTCTGCTCAATGGTATTGGCCAGGGCATCGTCGCCGATGCCGATGGCCTTTTCCAGCATGATCTCGATATCCGGGGTATCCGCTGCAGCCTCCGCAGCCGCGGCGGAGGCCAGACGGGATACGGTGAGTATGGTGCCCTCGGTGGGCTTCATTACGGCCTTGTACGCCGCGGAAACGCCTTCGTTCATGGCGGCGGCAAAATCCGCGCAGGTGGCGGTATTCTTCTCTTTCAAAAACTTGGACATGCCGCGGAAGAGAAGAGAGAGAATCACGCCGCTGTTGCCCCGTGCGCCCCGGAGCATGGCGGAGGCGGTCACCTCCGCAGCGGATCCCAATGTGGCGGGAAAACCCTTGCTCAGTTCCCGGGCGGCATTGTTCAGGGTCATGCTCATATTGGTGCCCGTATCCCCGTCGGGTACGGGGAAAACGTTCAGCTCGTTGATTTCCTGGCTGCGGCTTTCCACTGCGGCAGCCGCGTTGATGACCATGCCGCAAAACAGCCGGCTATCCAGAATTTCTGTCATCTATCTATCCTCCGTGTTCAATCGGGCAGTATGGAATCGATGAAGATATCCACTGCGCGCACCTGTACGCCGGTGGCCTCGGTGATCTTGTAGCGCACGGCGCTGCTGATGGAATCGCAGATCACCGGGATATTCACACCGGTTTTGACGATGATGTGCAGCTCGATGGAAATGGCTTCCTCACCTTCATGGAAGGAGACCCGCACACCCTTGCCCATGGCTTCGGTCTTCAGCAGGTGAACGAGACCGTCGCTTGCAGACCGCTTGGCCATGCCGCGTACGCCGAAGCAGCTGGTGGCAGCGGCGCCGACCAGGGTGGTGAACACTTCGTTAGATATGCGAATATAGCCCTTATCGGTATTCAGTTTTACCATATCGACTCTCCTTTCGGCCGATGAGCATGATCCGGAGACAAGGGTGCCCTTGCCTGCAGCTCATTCTGAAATAGTGTACCACACCCGACCGGGAACTACAAGCCATTTTTCGCGGGCGGACGGAAAGTGCGCCCCAAGCTTTACAGCGCCCGGATTTTGGAGTATACTCTTCGTAATCAACATCGGAAATGAAGGGGGAGAACGGGAATGGAAGAGACCTTTCCGGCCATCCTGTGCCGCCTCAGAAAGGAACGGCGTCTGAACCAGCGCACCGCCGCCGCCGATCTGCATATATCCCAGGCGCTCCTGAGCCATTATGAAAATGGCCTGCGTGAGCCGGGACTGGCTTTTGTCGCGGAAGCCTGTGCCTATTATGGCGTTTCTGCCGATTATCTTCTGGGCAGGACCCGGATCCGGACTTCCATGCCGGATGCGGGAAAAGGGGATCCGGCCCTCCTGAATCTGGGGGAGACGGGAGCCCGCGCCCTGTCCAAGCTGATCACCGCGCTGGGGGAGACCGGGAACCGGGATAGCTGCCGCCTGGCGGAGGAATGGCTCAGCGTCGCCCTGTACTCCCTGCTTCGGAATTATGACCGGGAGGGCTGCTGCAAGCTGTCTCCTGAGCTGAGCGCCAGTCTTTGGACGGCTTACTGCGGCCTGGCGAAGGCCAGGATGATGCCCGGTCAGCCCGGTGCGCCGGAGCTTTCCATGCCCCCGGAACTGGCGGAGCGGGCAGAGGGCGTACTTCGGGGACTTTGGGACGAATGGAGGGAACAGGCATGATCGAACAGGATCGGATCCGCAATTTCTGCATCATCGCCCATATCGACCACGGGAAGAGCACCCTGGCCGACCGCATCCTGGAGAGCTGTCATGCCGTGGCTGAGCGGGACATGGAAGCCCAGATCCTGGACAACATGGAATTGGAGCGGGAGCGGGGCATCACCATCAAAGCAAGAGCCGTGAGCATGGAATACCAGGATGAAGACGGGAAGACCTATCATCTGAACCTGATCGACACTCCGGGACACGTGGATTTCAACTATGAGGTATCCCGGAGCCTGGCCGCCTGCGAAGGGGCCCTGCTGGTGGTAGACGCCCGGCAGGGGATCGAAGCGCAGACCCTGGGGAATACGTACCTGGCGCTGGATAACGACCTGGAGATCCTTCCTGTGCTCAACAAGATCGATCTTCCCGGTGCGGATCCCCATAAGGTCAAGGCGGAGATCGAGGACGTGATCGGCATTCCCGCCATGGATGCACCGGAGATCTCCGCCAAGCTGGGCCTGAATATCGACAAGGTCATGCAGGAAATCATCCGGGGCGTGCCCGCACCCAAGGGAGATCCCAATGCGCCGCTGAAGGCGCTGGTTTTCGACAGCCAATACGATCCCTTCGTAGGGGTGATCGTTTATCTCCGTCTGCGGGAGGGAACCCTGAAGACCGGCATGAATGTGCGGCTCATGGCCTCGGGCGCGGAGTACAAGGTAGTGGAAGTGGGGCATATGGGCGCGCTGAGCCTGGCCCCCTGCGATGAGCTGCGGGCCGGGGATGTCGGCTATTTCACCGCCAGCATCAAGAACGTGGCGGATACCCAGCCGGGAGACACGGTCACCGGAGCGGAGGAACCCACTGCGGAGCCCTTGCCGGGCTATCGTCCGGCCCAGCCCATGGTGTTCTCCGGCCTGTATCCGGCGGATGGGGCCAAGTATCCGGATCTGCGGGATGCCCTGGAAAAACTGAAGCTGAACGACGCCGCCCTTTCCTATGAGCCGGAGACCTCTGCGGCCCTGGGGTTCGGCTTCCGCTGCGGCTTCCTGGGTCTCCTGCATATGGAGATCATCTCGGAGCGCCTGGAGCGGGAGTACAACCTGGAGCTCATCACCACCGCCCCCAGCGTCATCTTCCGGGTGACGAAGACGGACGGCACGGTGCAGATGATCGATAATCCGCTGAATTATCCGGACCCCAGCCAGATTGAACAGGCAGAGGAGCCCTATGTGGCGGCCAGCATCATGACGCCCCAGGTTTACGTCGGGAATATCATGGATCTTTGCCAGGATCGGCGCGGGGAGTTCAAGGATATGGTCTACCAGGGGGATGATCGGGTGGAGCTGCATTACCATTTGCCGCTGAACGAGATCATCTATGATTTCTTCGATGCGCTGAAATCCCGGACAAAGGGCTATGCCTCCCTGGACTACACCCTGGAGTCCTATCGCCCCAGCGATCTGGTGAAGCTGGATATTCTGCTGAACGGCGATATGGTAGACGCCCTGAGCTTCATTGTCCACCGGGACAAGGCCTATCCCCGGGCCCGGCGGATCTGCGAAAAGCTGAAGGAGAATATCCCCAGGCAGATGTTCGAGGTCCCGGTCCAGGCGGCCATCGGCGGAAAGATCATCGCCCGGGAGACCATCAAGGCCCTGCGGA
>CAMVBX010000099.1 GCA_947165825.1 uncultured Clostridia bacterium | reverse complement strand
CGCGCTATCTTCCTTCCCGTTTTCGTTCCATTTTCGGGTTTGTCTACAGTCTGAATCGCCCCGAAGGCTGATGCCTTCGGGGCGATTGATTCAACATGGACAGGGTTATTTCTCCACGATCTCCAGAACTTCCATGGGGCAGGCCTTGACGCAGATCCCGCATGCGATGCACTTGGAGGAGGTCGGCATCTCCGGCTCCTTCACCAGCACGCCGAAGGGGCATACCTCCTTGCACTTGCCGCAGCCGGTGCAGAGCTTTTTGTTGATCATGTACACGCCCTTGGGATTCTGTGTGATGGCATTGGCCTCGCAGACCTTGGCACATTTTCCGCACTGTACGCAGGTCATGGGCTTGGGTTCGCCATTCTTCTCCACGATGCGGATGCAGGCCTTATCCTGATGGAATTCCTTATAAAACGCTTCGGAACAGGCCCGGACGCACTGGAGACACGCCATGCATTCCACGCCTTTTTTCACTGCCAGTCTTTTCATATGCCGCTCCTTTATGTGCTGAACTGGATTCCTTCTGCCGGGAGGCGTCCGGATCTTTTGTATTATATCTGAATTTATCGACTTTATCAAGCCCCAGCCGATCCATCCTGGTAACGGGACTTTACGCCGGGAGAATTTTGGTGTATGCTGAAAGCGTATCCGATTGAAAAATGCCTGGATGAACAAGGAGGACCGTTCCCTTGAAACGCTTGATCCCCTTTCTGCTGATCGCCGCCATCCTGCTGAGCCTGTTGGGCGGTTGCGGCGTTGTGAACTCCCAGGATATGCTGGACCTGGCGGAAGGCATGCTGGAGGAAGCCCTGACCCAGACGGCGGAACCGGACAGTCTGGTGCTGGAGACGGGCGCGCCCGCAGCGGCCCCGACTCCGACTCCGGCTCCGAAGCCCACCCCAGAGCAGAGCCCCTCTGCCGCACCACAGCCGACTCCGGAACCCACGCCTAAGCCCACTCCGCAGCCGACTCCGGAGCCTACGCCGAAGCCTACACCGCAGCCGACCCCGGCACCCACGCCAAAGCCTACTCCGCAGCCGACTCCGGAACCCACCCCGACTCTGGCGGAAGACGGCAGTTACACCTCCAAGGAGGACGTGGCGCTGTATATCCATCTCTACGGACATCTGCCGGAAAACTTCATCACCAAGAAAGAAGCCCGATCCCTGGGCTGGGAAGGCGGCTCGCTGGAGCCCTATGCCCCGGGCAAATGCATCGGGGGAGATTATTTCGGCAATTATGAAGGCCTGCTCCCGGAGAAAAAGGGTCGAAAGTACACAGAGTGTGACATTGATACCCTCGGGGCCAGATCCCGGGGCGCCAAGCGGATTATCTTCTCCAACGACGGTCTCATCTACTATACGGACGATCATTACGAGAGCTTTGAACTGCTGTACGGGGAGGAACAGGGATGAGAGAGGTGACCCTGGACGGAGCCCGCTGCTCGGACCGAAAAAAGGTCTGCGCCGCGCTGGCTTTGCATTGCGGATTTCCCGAAGAATGCGGCCATAACCTGGATGCGCTTCACGATCTGCTCACCGCGTCTTCGGAGGATATCCGGCTGACCATCCTGCATCCGGAACAGCTGGAACAGGGGTTGGGACAGGATTATGCAGGCCGGATGCTCCGGATGCTGCGGGATTCGGCTGCGGAAAACGAGCATATCACCCTCCGCATTGAACGGACGGAGAATGGGAAAGGACGGACTAACGACATGACTGTGGAAAACGCCAATGCCTTTGGCAGCGAGCTGGAGCAGCGGCTGCTGCTGCGCTACTCCCCCATCGCACTGAAGCTGCTGTATTCCGAGGAGGATATCCCGGAAGAGACCATCCGCCCCGTCCGGGACGAGGGAAACCGGCTGGCCATGTGCCAGGCCTTTGCCCTTGTGCGCCGGAACCGGAAAGCCTATACCATGCTGAAGGACGACCATTGGTGCGTCTGGCCCCTGGTCTCCTACCGGATCTGCCCCATGGAGGACGAGGACTACGTATACATGGGCACCAAATTCTTCATGAAGGATCCTCAGCGGGGAGTCAAATTCCTGAAGGAAGAATATCCCTTCCTGAAAGGCAAGGCGCCCATCGGCTTTTCCATCGCCCCCCTGCGGAGCTGCACCTTCGTGCCGGATCTGGTATGCATTTACTGTACTCCCGCCCAGATCCGCAGTCTGCTGATGGCCACCAAATATATCACCGGGGATATGCTTGACCTGACTCTGGATCCGGTGGATTCCTGCGTCCACTCCACCATCCCGGTGCTCAACGGCAAGGATTTCAATATCACATTCCCGGATCCCGGGGAATATGAGCGCGGTCTCACGGATGAGAACGAGGTCATGTTCACCCTGCGGAGCGAACGCCTGGAGGAGCTGGTGGACAGTCTGAAGCGTTTCGATCAGATCGGTATGGGCTTCCAGAAGCTGCGGATGGAAATGAGCATGAATTTCCCCCGGCCTCCCTTCTACGAGGAAATGTTCAAAAAATGGGGTCTGGCCACCGGTCCCCTGTGGGGACAGAAGGGGCCCGCAAAGCCCATCGAATGATCCCGGCAGAAATAAGCTCCCCCGGAACGGCAGCGCCGCTCCGGGGGAGTTTCACAATTCTTCCTTTTCCGCTCAGCTCTCGTAATCGCTGAAGTTGGTATTGATGAGCTGCTCCAGGGCTTCTACGGCCTCCTGCTCATCCGGACCATCCGCGGCAATATCCATGGTCATGCCCTTAATAATGCCCAGGGAAAGGACGCCAAGAAGACTCTTGGCATTGATCCGCCGCTCATCCTTTTCGATCCAGATACTGCTTTTGAACTCATTGGCTTTCTGAATGAAAAATGTCGCCGGCCGGGCATGAAGACCGACCTGATTGTTGACGGTTACAGTCCTGATGTACACTGGCTACACGACCTCATCTTTCCTATTTTAGTCCTTCATGGTTAGATACTCTATCAAAAAAACAGGGGGCAGTCAAGTCCATACGCCGCTTTTCTCCTCGGCGGTCCTGCCGAAAATCCGCGGTTTTCAGGCCTTGATTTCAGCGATTGTGACCCCATCTTCCCCCTCGCCGTATCGCCCGATGCGGAAGCTGCGCACATCGCCGCTGCGTCTGAGGTAATCCTGCACGGTTTTCCGCAGCGCGCCGGTCCCCTTTCCGTGGATGATCCGTACGGTGTTGAGCTTAGCCATCCTGGCGCTGTCCAGATACCGCTCCAGCATCAGCAGCGCCTCTTCCCCGGTCAACCCCCGGAGATCCACCTCCGGGCTGACGGAGAGATTCCGGAGCTTGGATTCCGTTTCCCGCAGGAACTTTTTCTTATCCGGCGCCGCGCTCTCCGCAAGCTTCACTTCCTCCGCTTTGGCGGATACCCGAAGAATGCCGGCCTGCAGGGTCAGGGACCCGTCTGCGCCCACCGTGAGCACGGTCGCCGGTGTGCCCAGCTTCTTCAGGATTACCGTATCTCCGGGCTTCAGCGGCCTGGCGGGAGGCGCGGCGTCCTCTTCCTCCGCTTCCTCACGGGTGCCCAGCTGATCCTGGGCATCGTTCAGCCGACGCACCAGCTGCACCTTGGCTTCATTCACCTGCTGAACGTTCTCCGCCTTTACCGCGGCCTTCCGCAGTTCATTCAGCTCCTCGAACGTCTCCTCCGAGACCCGGCGGGCCTCCCGCAGAAGCCGGTCCGCTTCCCGTCTGGCATTGATCCCGGCCTTGTTGCGTTCTTCCTCCGCCTTGGCCCGAAGCTGAGCGGCGCTGTCCGCGTCCGCCCTGGCCTGAAGCCGGAGACTTTCCGTCTCCTGCTGTGCCTGCTCCAGCTTCTTCCGCTCTGTCTGCAGCAATGCCAGGACCTGCTCAAATTCCGCCTGCTCGCTGTCCATTCTGCCCCCGGCATCCTGGATGATCTCCTCCGGCAGCCCCAGCCGCCGGGAGATTTCAAAGGCATTGGATTTTCCCGGGATCCCCATGAGCAGCCGATAGGTGGGCCGGAGCGTCTCCACATCGAATTCGCAGGAGGCGTTCATCACCCCCGGAGCGGTGGTGGCATATACCTTCAGCTCCGCATAGTGGGTGGTGGCGGCAATGCTGGCTCCCTTCTTCCGGGCATATTCGATGATGGAAATGGCGAGGGCCGCGCCTTCGCTGGGATCCGTGCCAGCACCCAGTTCATCAAAGAGCATGAGGGTGTCTTCCTCCGCCTCCTCCAGCATGCCCACGATATTGCGCATATGGGAGGAGAAGGTGGAGAGCGACTGCTCGATGCTCTGTTCATCTCCGATATCCGCAAGGACTTTCCGGAACAGCGGCAAGGTGCTGCCGCTCTCCGCGGGAATATGGAGACCGCAGGCCGTCATGATACTCAGAAGGCCCAGGGTCTTGAGGCTGACCGTCTTTCCGCCGGTGTTTGGGCCGGTGATCACCAGGGTATCGAAATCCCCGCCCAGGGCGATATCGATGGGCACGGCGCTTCCCTGGTTCAGCAGAGGATGCCGCGCCTTTTTCAGCTGCAGGCGCCCGTCACGGGACAGGAGCGGCTCCTCCCCACGGAGACGGTAGCTCAGCTGCGCCTTGGCAAAGATCAGGTCCAGTCTGGACATGCAGTCAAAATCACAGACGATATCCGATTCAAAGTTGGCGGCGTCCGCGCTGAGCTCCATAAGGATCCGCTCGATCTCCTTTTTCTCCTTGGCCTGAAGCTCCCGGATCTCATTGTTGGCCTGCACCACCTGCATGGGCTCCACGAACAGCGTCTGTCCGCTGGAGCTCACGTCATGCACGAGGCCGCTCAGGGCGCCCTTGTGCTCCGCCTTCACCGGAACCACGTACCGGTCCGAACGCATGGTGATAATGGGATCCTGAAGCACCTTGGAATAAGCCGGAGAGGTGATGATCTTGTTCAGCACGTCCCGGATCTTCGCGCTGGCCGCCCGCATATGCCGCCGGATACTGGCCAGTTCGGTGCTGGCCGCATCGGCGATCTCCTCCTCCCCCACGATGGAGAGGGTGATCTTCTCCTCCAGAAACTTGTTGGGGATCAGTGCGCCGAACAGGCCGGTCAGACAGCCTGCCTCCTCCCCCGCCCAGCCCTTCAGCTGGCGGGCAGCCCGAAGGACCCCGGCAATATCCAGCAGCTCCCGGGTATTCAGCATCCCGCCCAGCCTGGCCCGGACCAGACTTCCGCTCACCGGGCGGATATCGCAAAGGGGCGCAGTCCCCTTCATGGCGACCATCCGTTTTGCATCGGTGGTCTCCCGCAGCAGGTCGGCAACCTCAGTCTCCACGTCGGCGGGCCGCAGCTCCAGCGCCGCCTCCTTGGCAGCAGAGCACACCGCCTCCTCCTGCAGCATGCGCAGAACGCCGGGGAGCTCCAGGGTGAGCAGGGATTTTTCGTACAGCTTGTTCATTTCTTTCATGGGCATATCTCTCAGATCCTGATTTTCTTATAGTAATCCAGTGTGGAAAAGCGCCGCTCCAGCTGCTCCTGCACGTAACGCTCCGCCGCGCTGCCCAGTCTGCGTTCCGCCTCCTCCCCCAGGGAGAAGGAAAACACCCGGCTGTCCGGTGCGGACAGGATATAGCGCAGAGCCTCCAGAGACGCGGGAAGCAGCGGCACGGGCAGGAGCGCGTTCCCCTCCGCGCAGCTCCGGCAGTATACGGATCCGCCCCGAAGATCCAGCATCGGCGATTCCGGCGTCTCCCTGCCGCATACCGGACAGCATTCCGTCTCCGGACGGTAACCCAACTGGGACATGAGGCGGATCTCAAAGGCGGCCTTTACCAATGCAGGGGATTTCTTGCCCTCGGAAAGGAGCCACAGGGCGTTCAGTCCCAAAGCCAGTTCCCCCGACGCGGATTCCTCCCCTTCGGGACAGGCAGCGTCGAGCAATTCCAAAAAGTACGCGCCCAAGGCATAGGCATTCACATCCGCCAGGATGCCGGGAAACAGGCTGATGGTTCCGGCTTCATTCAGATAATACCGGTCCCGGCTCTCGGAAAGGGTCATCTCCGCATAGGCGAAGGGCTGACTGGCCGCGGCGATCCGGCTGCTTCTCCGGAGGGCCCCCTTCGCGGAAACGGTGATTTTTCCCCGGGTATCCGTCAGCACGGTGAGGATCTTGCTGCTCTCCTGATAATCCGCCGCCCGGAGCACCAGCCCCTTCAGGACCAGATTAGCCATCGTAGCCGAAATTCCGGAGCATGGCGCCGCTGTCCCGCCAGTTCTCCTTCACCTTCACCCAGCTTTGGAGAAAGACCTTCTCCCCCATATAGCGTTCCACGTCCCGCCGGGCCAGCTGGCCGATCTTTTTCAGCATGGAGCCGTTCTTTCCGATGATGATGCGCTTGTGGCTTTCCTTTTCGCAATAAATGGTGACGTCCAGATCGATGATCCCGTCTTCCTCCCGCTGGGTGAAGCGGTCCACTTCCACGGCGGTACCATGGGGGATCTCCTGATCCAGACAGTACAGCAGCTTTTCCCGCACGATTTCCGCCACGATCTGCCGATCCGGCTGGTCGGTCACCATATCCTCGGGAAACAGCTGTGGTCCGGGCTGGACCAGGTCCGCCCGGATATCCAGAAGTTCTGCCACCCCGTCCCCGGTTTTGGCGGAGATGGGGATGATCTGCCGGAAATCCGCCGTTTTGGCGTAACAATCCATGACGCCCAGCAGTTCTTCCTTCCTGACGGTATCGCATTTGTTGATGAGCAGGATCAGCGGTGCGCCGGAAGCCTGTCCCATACGGATCAGCGCTTCCTCCTGCTTTCCCACATTGGGGATGGGTTCCACCATCAGAAGGACGGCGTCCATATCTCCGGCCACGCTCTCTTCCACCACTTTGCTCATGTAGGTATCCAACCGGTTCTTCGGCTTATGGTAGCCCGGCGTATCCAGGAAAACCAGCTGGGCATCTCCCCGGGTACAAATGGCGTAGATCCTGTTGCGGGTGGTCTGGGGTTTATTGGAGACGATGGCGATCTTCTCCCCGGCGATGGTGTTCGCCAGGGTGCTCTTTCCCACATTGGGCCGCCCGGCGATGGTGAATACTCCTGTACGTTCAATGCTCATAGGTGCATCTTCCTCATGATGATTTCTTCCCGCTCCCGCATCTGCCGTTTCTGCTCACCCTCGTCCAGATGGTCGTAGCCCAGCAGGTGCAGAACACTGTGGGCGGTCAGGTAGGCGGTCTCCCGTTTGGGGCCGTGGCCGTATTCCTCCCCCTGGCTGCGGATCCGGTCCAGATTCAGCGCCATATCCCCCAGGGGCATGCGGCCGGATTCCGGATCCGGTTCCCCGTCCGCGGGGTCAAAGGCTCCGGCGGAAAAGGTAAAGGCAGGAAAACTCAGCACGTCCGTGGGAGAATCCACATGTCTCTGCTCCCGGTTCAGCTCCCGGATCCCCGCATCGTCCGTGAACAGGACGCTCACCTCGCAGGGTACCCGGACCCCCTCGGCCCTCAGGGCTGTGCGGATGGTCCGGCGCACCAGCAGGGACGCCCAGGCCGGAGCCTCGCCGGAAAAGAATACCCGAACCCGCTGCCTCATCCGTTTCTCCTCCGATAGGGCGGCCGCTCCGGCACGCGGGTTTTCTCAAACCGCTCGTAGGCTTCGATGATCCGCTGCACCAGAGCATGACGCACCACGTCCTCCCCCGTGAGGCGGCAGATCTCGATCCCCTCGATATTCTTCAGGATGCTCATGACTTCCTTCAGCCCGCTGACCTTATCCTTGGGCAGATCGATCTGGGTGATGTCCCCGGTGATGACCGCCTTGGAACCGAAGCCGATGCGGGTCAGGAACATCTTCATCTGTTCCCGGGAGGTGTTCTGTGCCTCGTCCAGGATGATAAAGGAATCATCCAGGGTCCTGCCGCGCATATAGGCCAGGGGGGCGACTTCGATGCTGCCCTTCTCCACCAGCTGCTGGTAGGTTTCCGGGCCCAGCATATCGAACAGGGCGTCATACAGGGGCCGCAGGTAAGGATCGACCTTATTCTGCAGATCCCCGGGCAGGAAGCCCAGCTTCTCCCCCGCCTCCACTGCAGGCCGGGTGAGGATGATGCGGCTGCACTCCTTGGCCCGATAGGCGGTGACGGCACAGGCTACGGCCAGATAGGTTTTCCCCGTACCCGCAGGACCTACGGCCAGGGTAACGGTGTTCTTGCGGATGGCGTCGATATAGCTGCGCTGACCCAGGGTCTTGGCCTTGATGGGCCGCCCCTTGGCGGTGATGCAGACCACGTCATCCTGGATGCGGCTGAGCTGATCCAGTCTGCCATCCCGGGCAAGCTTCAGCACATAGCGGACATTCTGGGGGTTGATGGGCTCACCCCTGGCTGCAAGCTTCATCAGGCCTTCGATGGTCTGCTCCGCGCAGGCTGCAGCTTCCTCGTCTCCGCTGATATGCAGTTCGGAATCCCGATCGATGATGCTCACCTGCAGCTCCTTTTCCAGAAGATGCAGGTTTTCGTCAAATGCGCCGAAAACGTTGATAAGGTTTTCCAGCCGGTCAATGCTGATGATACGTTCTGTCATGGACTCACTCTCTTCAGTCGGGATCGCAGATCAGTTCTCCCTCTCCCGGAGGCGGCCGATCTGCTGCAGACACTCCGCCGTCATGGTGAGGCGCAGGAAGCCATCCCCGGATTCGGCTTCAAACGCACATTCGGCAGGCTCCGGACATCCGCTCTCCTCCCGCAGCCAGCTGAGCAGGCGTTCCCGAAGGATGGCCTCCCCCAGGGCGGGATCCAGAGAACGGCTCACGGGGTCATACTCCCGATACTCCGTGCGCACCAGGGATACGGGCAGATAGCTCCCCAGCAGGGCAAGACGTGTCTCACTCTGTATTTTATCATAGGCCTCATAGGAAATTCCACCATGAAAGTAGAGATTCAGCCGAAAATTACAGATTTTCAC
>CAMVBX010000098.1 GCA_947165825.1 uncultured Clostridia bacterium | reverse complement strand
TCGATTGCTCCTCCTCTTCAAATCGAAGCATCCGCTTCGATTTGAGGTACGGGGGATACGGTTAGCGTAAGGGCCGCGATCACTCGCGAGTGTTCGGTCATTCCTCGCTGAGGCAGAAAACCCTTGCCCTTCAGCCCAGCCCCCGGATCAGGCTGGGGACCGGGGCGGCGCCTTCGGGAAAACCGATCTCCATTTCCGTGCTGCCGAAAAACAGGTACTGTGTCCGGACGCACACGCTGTCTTCATCCGCCGCCGTCACGCTGACGCACACAGGGAAAATCGGAATCCGATACGAGTACAGGCCGCCGTTGTATCCGACGATCCGTGCCTCCTCCTCCGAGGAGATATACGGCCGATATTCCTCCGGGCATCGGAAGAAGGGATGGTGGGCGACCCAGGCCGCAGATCCCAGCATCAGCAGCAGACACAGAAGGAAGGCGGAAACGACCGTCTTTTTTCTCTTTTTCAGCGCCAGGAGCACCAGGGGGACCGGTGCGGCTGGCAGGGCCAGACACAGAAGCTGCCAGAGATACACCAGGCCGCAGAGAAGCAGGGGGAAAAACCCCAATAGCGCCAGAACCGCCGCCAGGAGCAATACGACCCTGCCCATGCCCGAAGGACGCCAATCCCGCAGGTCCATATCCGAGGCCTCCTTTCCCGTGTTTTATGTGGGCGCGGCCCATATCCCGTGTTGGATAAGCGCAAGGAATGCGTCTAAGCCAAGGAGCCCCAGGTCCGGCACCAGAGAGACGAGCAGCATCCCGTCCCATAAGGGGCGATTCTCCCGGGGCGGATGCCTCGACCAGATCAGGACCAGGTTCGTCAGACCCAGCAGAAATCCCAAAGCCGGAGGGACCAGGAACAGCCACACGATGCCCCCCGTCGGCCCCTGTGGAATGAGCTCCGGCCTGCGCAGAAAGGGAAATAACCCCAGGACGGGCAGGAGCACCGCGGCCAGATACAGGACTCTTCTGCCTCCGGTCACGTCCTTCCCGTGCTTCATCCCGCCGGTTCCTCCGGCTTGCCCGGGGCCCGGTATTCCAGCAGATCTCCGGGCTGACAATCCAGGGCGGCACAGAGCTTCGACAGCGTGGATACCCGGATGGCCTTGGCCTTACCGGTTTTCAGGATGGACATATTGGCCATGGTAATCCCCACCTTCTCCGCCAGCTCCGTGAGACTCATCTTCCTCCTGGCCAGCATCACATCGATATTGAAAATGATTTCTCCTTCCATGCTCCCGCCCCCTCAGATCGTCAGATCGTTCTCTTCCTGCAGCAGGGCGGCCTTCCGCACCAGGTGGGAGAGGGCTGCGGCAGCCACCGCCACCGCCGCCCCGGCGAAAACCACCAGCAGGCTCAGCAGCACCACGCCGGGATGGCTCATATTCAGGAAGAGCAGGGCCACGTTGCCCAGAAAGACAAAGGCGGCGTCCCCCGCCGCCAGACGGGCGATACTCCCCAGGCAGCGGGCGTTGGCCAGGGAAAAGGATTCGTCACGCCCGATGTTCACGGCGATCCGCCAGCCCAGGGCCAGCACGGCATAGCAGGGCACGCCGGAGACCCAGATGAAAATCAGCCAGGGCCAGTACCGGTCCGCAAACTCGGGATATTGGCTGCGGAGACTGTCCCCGAAGCTGGGGACGATAAGGAAATAGACCGCCAGGCCGCAGATCCCCATGCCCAGCAGGATCAGCTTCAGCCATTTGGAAAGGGATTTCTGTTCCATTGCGCACCTCCTGTTTCAGTGGCCTCAGCATAACAGGTGAATTCCCGTTTGTCAATGTATTTTTATCGTATTTCAATAATAATTTTCTGTTTGATCCCTTTGTGCTCCGATTTTCCCTGACAAAAACCCGGGGCCGCGGCAAGATATCCGGGATCGCCCGATCCGGGAAGGAGGATCGTTTTCCCCAGATTCCCGCCGCCGGGCCTGACTTTTCCGTCCGCTCCGCGCAGTCGGGGGGAACAAAAGCCGCCCGGCTGCGTCCAACCGGGCGGCGAAGAGAAAGAGACGGCTTTTCCGGCGCTGCGAGGCCCAAGGCCGTACCGGCGCCGGAGCTTCCGCCCGAAGATGCCGCGCCCCCGCCGCTCCCGAATCGGGCGGAGGCGGGCGCAAGATCAAACGAAGGAGAGACCATCGAAATGAAGAGAACCGTTGCAATGCTGCTGACCCTGGGCCTGTTGCTGGCCTTCGCCGGATGCGGAGAAAAGAAGCCCGCAGCGGCCCCGGAAAGCTCCCCGGTCAGCGGAGAGACCGCCGCTCCCTCCCCCACCGCAGAACCCGCGCAGGAGGCGGAAAAAACCGGGGGAAACCCGGCTGAGGAATTTCTCGGCTCCTATGGGGTCGGCCGGGCGAACATGGACGTGGAGGCCGGGGACGGGAACCGCGTAAAGATCACCGTCACCTGGGGCAGCAGCGCCTGGGAAAAAGCCCAGTGGGCCATGAGCGGCGAGCTCAACCCGGAAACCCTGACGGTGGAATACGCCGACTGCGTCAAGACGGAGCTCCGCTTCAATGAACAGGATGAGCTGGACGAAACCACCGTGATCTACGAGAAGGGCACCGGACGGATCCGGTTCAGCGCCGAGGATCACAGCGTCACCTGGGAGGACGACCAGGAGAACGCGGCGGAGGATCTGGTTTTCACCGCAGACAGTGAGCCTCTCCCTGCGGACATGGGGGATCCCGATCACTATGCTCCGGTGACGGCCATGGACAAGGCCGCCGTGGAAGAGATCTGCGCCGGGATCCGGGACGCCTACCTCAGCGAGAACTGGGAGGCCATCGCCAATACCGTCTCCTACCCCATCACCGTCAGCGGTACGGAGCTGAAGGACGCAGAGAGCTTCATCGCCTTCATGAACACCAAGACGGTCCATTACAGCGACAGAGCGGCCCTGGAAGAGGAAACCTGCCAGGATATGTTCGTCAACGGCATCGGCATCTGTCTGGGCAGCGGGCAGATCTGGATCTGTGATCCCTCCTACATGACGGAGGATCCCCCGAGGTTGGAAATCATCGGCATCACCGGCATCGTGGAGCCGGAGGAAGGCGAGGGCTGAACCCCGTAAAGACGGGAGAAGAACCGAAAACCAACGGAGGCGGCCCATCCGGGCCGCCCCTGCGTATTGTTTTTCATCCGATTCTTTCTCCCCGGGGTGACCGGGCGAAGAAGGTCCGGATCGATCATCCGGCGCTGCCGAAGATCGGGCGGATCAGTAGATCCACTCCCCGCCCTCTTCCCGCTCGGCGGCCTCCAGCATGCGCACGGCCATGCCCAGCATATCCCCGGCGGGGGCCAGGGCATGGAGGGCTTCGATGAGCGCCTGGTCGTAGTTCTCCCCCGCCCGGGTGCTGCGGTCAAAGATCATGGTGGCCTTCTTCCCGTCCTCGTAGGCGGGCCAGAATGCCAGCTCCGGATGGTTGGGATCCCCGGTGCGGGCAAAGGCGGCCACGGCGCCGGCGATCTCCGCCTCCAGCTTGTCGGACACCCCGGGGATGTTGCAGCAGGGTACCCGGTCGGCATTATGGAAGACGAAGGGGATATCGGCGCAGTGCCAGGCGGGCTTCAGTCCGTCCACCGCAAAGCTCAGGGCAAAAACGTACAGGTACGCCGGAGCGGAGGAGACCCGGGCCTTTTCCTCGATATACCGGGCGGTGGCCCGGCGGGCGCCCACGTCCAGCTTCCCCAGATCCAGGATATCCTTTTCCGGATAGGCGGCCTCGAAGAGCTTTACCAGCTCCTCTGTCTTATCCCCGTAGGTCTTTTCCAGGATCCGGAGGGCGGAGGCCCGGTCCGGCGCCGTCTCCCCGGGGCCGAAGCCGCCGAATTCCGCGATGACGGTACCCGCGATGGTGGGCACGGTTTTGGCATAGTCGGAAAAGCCCACCTTCATGGGATCCCCCAGGTACCATGCGTTGGGGACCGGGCCCCAGTTGATCATCTTTTTCTCCTCCCGGAGCTTCTTCAGGGCGACCTTGTTGAAGGCCCGCATGAGCACGTCATAGGGCACCTTTTCCAGCTTCTCCGGCTCATGGGCGGCGATACCCAGGGCCTGCATCATCTCCAGCACGTATTCCCGGTGATCCACCGGCCTGGTCTCCCCGCCCTCGAAGATGCCGCTCATGAGGATCGCCTTATGGAAGAGTCCCGCCGCCGCCGGAGTCTGGAGCAGGGTGGAAATCTTGCCGCCTCCGCCGGACTGGCCGATGAGGGTGACGTTCCCCGGGTCCCCGCCGAAGGCGGCGATATTCCGCTGCACCCAGCGCAGGGCTTCCACGATATCCGCCATGCCCGCGTTCACGGAATTCGCATACGCCTCCCCGAAGGAGGACATATCCAGGAAGCCCAGGATATTCAGCCGGTGGTTCAGGGTGATCACCACCGCGTCGGCATACTTCGCCAGGGCGTCCCCTTCATAGGCTACCTGCTCGATGGAGGAGCCGCTGGAATAGCCGCCCCCGTGAAGCCAGACGATCACAGGCTTCTTCGCGCCGTCATCCAGGGCCGGGGTCCAGATATTCAGATACTGGCAATGCTCGTTGGAGGGCCAGAAACGGTGGGGGATCAGCAGCTCCCCGGTGGGCATGGGCTCGTTGGCCACGGGGCAGATATACCCGTAGTTGGTGGCTTCCCGGATCCCCTCCCAGGGCTTTACGGGCTGCGGCGCCCGGAAACGCCGGGCGTCGGCATACTTGATGCCCTGGAAGATGTACAGACCGTCCAGGAAAAAGCCCCGGAGCAGCCCGTCCGCCGTTTTGGCTACGGTGTCGGATGTGCATCGGAAATCACGCGCCATGATCGTTACCTCCTCTTTCCTATTCGTTCCTCTGCCGCGGTACCCATCCGCGGCGGTTTTATGCCTGCACCTGCTTCATGCTCAGGGAAATGCGCTTCTTCTTTTCGTCCACCCCCAGGACCAGGACCTTCACCGTATCTCCCACGCTCACCACCTCGCTGGGATGCCGCACGAAGCGGTCGCAGAGCTCGGAGATATGCACCAGCCCGTCCTGGTGGACGCCGATATCCACAAAGGCGCCGAAGTCGATCACGTTCCGGACGGTGCCCGTAAGCACCATGCCGGGCTGCAGATCCTTCAGCTCCAGGATATCCGTGCGGAAAATGGGCTTGGGCAGCTCATCCCGGGGATCCCGGCCGGGCTTCATCAGTTCCGTCACGATGTCCCGCAGGGTGGGGACGCCCACGCCGCAGTCCTCCGCCGTCCGGGTTTCTCCCCTCTCCTTCAGCCGCTTCGGCAGCTCGCTGATGCTCCCGGCCTTTACCTCCTTCAGGGAGTAGCCGCAGAGCTCCAGCAGCCGCTCCGCAGCCGCATAGCTCTCGGGATGGACGCCGGTATTGTCCAGCACCTGGCGGCTCTCCGGCACCCGGAGGAAGCCCGCGCACTGCTCGAAAGCCTTGGGTCCCAGCTTCGGCACCTTCAGCAGCTGCTTCCGGGAGGTGAATGCGCCGTTTTCCTCCCGATAGGCCACGATGTTCTTCGCCGTTGCCGCCGTAAGTCCGCTGACCCGGCGCAGGAGGGAGGGAGACGCGGTGTTCAGATCCGCCCCCACGGCGTTCACGCAGTCCTCCACCACGGCGTCCAGGCTCTCCTCCAGCCGCTTCTGGGGCATGTCGTGCTGGTACTGCCCCACGCCGATGGCTTTGGGCTCGATCTTCACCAGCTCCGCCAGGGGATCCTGCAGGCGGCGGGCGATGGACACGGCAGAGCGCAGGTTCACGTCATACTGGGGGAATTCCTCCGCCGCCAGCTTGCTGGCGCTGTAGACGCTGGCTCCCGCCTCGCTGACGACCATATAACTGACGCCCGGGCAGCGGCGCAGGAGCTCCACGGTCATCTGCTCCGTCTCCCGGGAGGCGGTACCGTTGCCGATGGCGATATGCTCCACCCCGTGCTTTGCGATCTTGGCGGCCAGGGGCTCGATGCAGGCGGCCCGCTGCCGCTCCCCATGGGTGGGATAGACCACCGCGGTATCCAGCACCTTGCCCGTGGGATCCACCACCGCCACCTTGCAGCCCATACGGTAGCCGGGATCCAGCCCCATGGTCACCTTTCCCTTCACCGGCGGGGCCATGAGCAGGGGCTTCAGATTCAGGGCAAAGTTGTGGATCGCCCCTTCCGCGGCAGCCTCCGTCAGGGCCGCCCGGGTCTCCGTCTCCATGCCGGGCTGGAGCAGGCGGTCATATCCGTCCGCGATGGCTGCCCGCAGGAAGGATTCGTTCCGGGCTCCGGGCTTCACCAGGCTCCCGGAGATCTCCTGCAGGGCCAGGTCCCGGTCCAGGGCCAGAGATACCTTCAGGAAGCCCTCCTTCTCTCCCCGGTTCATGGCCAGGATCTGATGCCCCTGGAGCCGGGAAACAGGCTGGGAAAAATCGTAGTACAGCCGGTAAACGCTGTCCTCCTCCTTCGCTGCGGCGGAGCGGAGGCTCCCCCGCCTCCGGATGGTCTCCCGCAGGCGCTTCCGGTTATCCGGGGAATCGCTCACCTGCTCCGCCAGGATATCCGAGGCTCCGGCCAGGGCATCCTCCACCGTGGCGACGCCCTTCTCCCCGTCCACATAGGCCGCTGCCAAGGCGGCGGGATCCTTCTGGGGCTGGAGCAGGATCGCCATGGTCAGGGGCTCCAGCCCCTTTTCCTTGGCGATGGAGGCCCGGGTGCGCCGCTTGGGGCGATAGGGCCGGTACAGGTCCTCCAGGGCAGCCAGGGTATCCGCCTTGCGGATCTCAGCCTCCAGCTCCGGGGTGAGCTTCTCCTGCTCCCCGATGAGGCGGAGGATCTCTTCCCGCCGCTGCTCCAGGCTGCGCAGATAGCGCAGCCGCTCCTCCAGGGTCCGCAGGGCTTCGTCGTCCATGGCCCCGTGGGCCTCCTTGCGGTATCGGGCAATAAAGGGGATGGTGTTCCCCTCGTCCAGCAGCGTGATGACGTTCTGCACCAACTGCGCGGGTTTATTCAGTTCCTGCGCGATGCGCAGCGTGATCTGATCCATGGTCTCCTCCGATCTTGGTTTCCCTTGTGATCTTCTCCGATTTTATCATATCCGGGGCAGCGGAGCAAGGAAATGCGGAGAGGCAGCAGACGGAGAAACCATAAACCGGCGCGGTCCGGCCCGGCGATGGCGAACAGCTTCATCATCGTGCCCGGAAGGATCCCCTCTGCCTGAGTCAGGGAAAACACGGATTTCTATTATATGGCTGTTGACAGTTGCTCTTGAATAGAGTAAACTTGATCTAGCTAATGTAGCTAGATCAAGCAGCTAAGGGAGGCCCTTCCATGACACAGGTCAATATGTTTGAGGCGAAAACCGATCTGTCCAAGCTGGTTCGTCTGTTGGAGACCCGGGAAGAGGACGTAATCTATCTGGCACGGAACAATAAGATCGTTGCGGAAATCACCCTGCACCAGGAGGTTCCGGCGACAAAGCGGATCGGAGCCGCAAAGGGGAAATTTCAGGTTCCGGATGACTTTGCCCGCTGGGATAAAGAGGTGGAAGCCATGTTCGGAGGCGAAGTATGAAGCTCCTTTTGGATACGCACATTCTGCTGTGGACTTTGGCCGATGATCCCCGTCTCCCCGTCAAAGCCCGAAAAATGATCGAGAATCCGGATAATGAAATCTATTATAGCATTGTTTCTCCCTGGGAGGTAGAGATCAAGCGCGGCACCCACCCGAAGGAAATGCCCATCGGCGCACAGGAGCTGGTCCGGTTCTGCATCGAATCCGGGTTTCAGCGTCTGCCCGTCCGGGAGGAGCATATCTATCTTTTGCGGACGCTTCACCGCCCGGAAACAGCACCGCCTCACCACGATCCCTTTGACCGCATCATGGTTTGTCAATGTATGGCCGATAATCTCATCTTCCTCACCCACAATTCCCTGATCGCAGGCTATGACGAGCCCTGCATTTTTGCGGTATGAAGACCCTGTATGTATCAGACCTGGACGGGACTCTGCTCCGATCCGATCAGAAGACCTCGGGATATACGAACGAGATGATCAACGCTCTTGTGAAGGACGGCATGCTGTTTTCCTACGCGACGGCACGATCCTGGAATACGGCGCATAAGGTCACGGACGGGCTGACCGCTGCGTTTCCCGTAATCGTATACAACGGCGCATTCATTCGGGACAATGCCAGCGGAAAGCTGCTGGCGGAGAACTTTTTTGAAAAGTCCGGTGCCGTAAAGCTCGTTGATGAACTGATTGAGAGCGGCGTTCACCCCATTGTTTATGCTTTTCTTGAAGGAGAGGAGAAATTCTCCTATCAAAAAGACGAAATCAACGCGCCCACGCGGGATTTCGTGCTTTCCAGAGCGGGAGACAGCAGAGACCGTCCGGTGTCGGACAGGAAAGAACTGACGGCGGGGGAGATATTCTATATCACATGCATTGATGAGCCGGAGAAGCTTCTGCCCTTTTTCGAACGCTGCAGGGATGTGTATCATTGCGTTTATCAGCGCGATATCTACTCCGGAGAGCAATGGCTGGAGATCATGCCGAAGGAGGCCTCAAAATCCCATGCGATCATCCAGCTGAAAACACTGCTTGGATGTGACCGCCTGGTGGTTTTCGGGGACGGGATCAACGATCTGGATATGTTTCATATTGCTGACGAAGCCTATGCCGTGGAAAACGCCGTTCCGGAATTGAAGGCCGCCGCCACTGCGGTGATCGTCTCCAATGACGAGGATGGGGTGGCAAAGTGGCTCCGTGAAAACTGCATGATCGCTCCGGCGGACTGATCCGCCGGAGCAAATCTGTTTTACCCCGCCGTCCCCAGCAGCACCAGCACCAGCCCGTACACCGCGCTGGCCACGGTGCCGCAGACGATCACCGGCCCGGCGATGGTGAACATCTTCACCATCATCCCCGTGATGATCCCCTCTGTTTGAGTCAAGGAAAACACAAACCCGCAAGACCAGGTATTCCATTTGACGGAAGTTTCGATACTTGA
>CAMVBX010000097.1 GCA_947165825.1 uncultured Clostridia bacterium | reverse complement strand
GCGGCTGCGTTATGGCGGCCTATGAGGATTTGGATTGCGTGGCCTGGTATCACGATGGCGTTCACTTTGCGCTGGAAAATGGAATTATGAACGGTGTCAGCGATCAGATGTTTGCGCCGAGCAGCTCCACCAGCCGCGCTATGATCGTTACCATGCTTTGGCGTATGGAGGGCGAGCCTGTGGTGAATGATACCATGAGATTTGCCGATGTGCCGTATGATACATGGTACACCGAGGCGGTCCGATGGGCGGCGTCTGAGCATATTGTGGACGGTTACAGTGCAGAACGCTTTGCCCCAAATGACAATGTGAGCCGGGAGCAGCTTGCCACGATCCTGTGGCGATATGCCAAGTACAAGGGTACAGACAAGATACCGGCAAGCAAAATCAATTTGGGCATCTACATAGACGCGGAGCATATTTCACGCTGGGCCTATGACGGGATGCAGTGGGCGGTCAACGCAGGACTGATTACCGGCGTGGGAAATGACAAGCTCAGCCCGGAAACGGACGCCAGCCGCGCGCAGGTCGCTACGATGCTCATGCGCTATGAAGCCATCGAGCAGTAAGCAGTAAGAAATCCTCCCGTCCTGCGGGGCGGGAGGTGAAAAATCATCTCAAAAAGGATACGGTTTCACGCTGTAAGGAAGACCCTTGGAGCCCTGGAAATGGCAAAACAAGCCGTCGATCTGGCAAACAACGCGCTCATGTCCGCCATCCAGGAGCTGGACGACGATGAACTCGACAAGGTCGCCGGCGGTGGAGAATCCGATGATGTGCCTCCCGTAATCGAGAACCCCTACGACCCCGATGACGAGCCAAGATATTGATTGATGAAACTGCAGCGAGAGAATGGTGTGAGTGATCTCTCGCCGCAAAGAAGCAGGACACGCTGACAGTATTGGCGGTCGCGTTCTGAAAAAGCTGATAATCAAGGTGCTGCACTCCTGCACGGGTGGTGCGGCACCTTGACTGCTTTATAGAATTCAAAGAAGGGGGCAACCTCTAACAGAGCCGTCAAAAACAGATGAATTCCTGTAGCATCACCTCTTCGACTCGTTCCCGGATGCTGTACATCCGTTGTACCCATTCCATCTGATCCAGCGCTTTCAACTCCTCTGTCACACCCTCGCGCTCGGCATACTGCTTCATCAGCAGGTCAAACATCTCACTGGCCGAGCGGTCGATTTCTTCCAGATGGGCGTTGAGCTTGCCGCTGAGAAGCAAACCGGTGTAGATGCCGTCGTGGTGCTTTCTCAAGAATTCTCGCCGTCTTTTACCCCATACCCCTATCCGGGGAATCTCCGGGGGAATCAGGTCAGGGATCAAATAATCGCCTTCACGATGGTATGTAAGCTCATTCATTATTAGAACCTCCCAAATCGTTTTTTCGTCGGTGCGTCGATGACCCGCAGGATCAGATCCTCTATCGCTGTCGTATCAGCACCGGCGTCCAACATCTGTTTCCATTCTTCATATAAAGCTCTGACAAGCAGCCCGTGCTCATAGCGATCAAGCTTTAACTGTTTGACCTTGCCCATAATTATGCCCTCCTTTTCTGCCTTCATTGTAGAGGCAGATCGGTTGAATGTCGAATGTGCGAAACCGTATAATACCCAGCACGCTTCACGCAAAAACGCTCCCCCAAGCAAATCGGTTTTCGGGGGTACGTGACCGATTCACTTGGGAGAGCGCTTGAATGGCAGTCAAGAGGTCAGCGGTTCGATCCCGCTTATCTCCACCAAAGGACAACAGCCGTCTGATCAGGCGGCTGTTGTTTTCTTTTCTCTCCCCGTTGACCTCCCGAAGCGGTTTGCAAAGGCCGGCGTTCCGCCGGACAGGTCAGCTCGACCCCGTTTGTCTCTGTCAAAGCACCATCCTGGGCCCGGTTTTTGCCTGCAGAACCGGGCCCAGGCTCCGTATCCTGCGCTGTACAGCCCTGCGGGAAGGAGAACGGGATCCGTCTCCGCATGCTCAGGGCTTTTCCGACTTTGTGCGGTCGGTCGTTCCCCTTTCGGATAACGGCCAGATCCGGGAGAGGATACGGCGGTAGGCGGGGAGGAGCATGGCCAGCATCAGAAAGAAGCTCAGATCATAGCTGCAGTACACCATGCGCATGGTTTGCAGCCATGGGACCGTCAGCATACACCAGATGACACGGAAGACGGCGTAGCACAGCAGCGTACAGAGCATCGGCCAGCCGGTCTTGCCAAAGCCCTTGATGGCGCCGAGATAAACCTGATTCATCCCATAGATCACATAAAAGGGAAGATTGAACTGTACCGCCTCCCTGGCATGGAAGAGGATGCCGGGCTCCCTTGTAAACAATCGCAGCAGCAGCGGCGCCGCCGCCGTGATTGCGAGGCTGAGGGGGAAAATCAGAATCCAGCACAGGCTGATGCTCAGCCTGACCGACGCGGAGACCCGGTCCGGGCGCCCCGCACCCACATTCTGCCCCACGAAACCGGTCAGCGCGATTCCGTAGGCAAAGGCAGGCAGATAGAGGCAGCCTTCCAGCTTGGCATACAGCGTCATTCCCGCAATGGCATCGGAGCCGAAGCGATCAATAAAGGTCTGAATGATCAGGGAGGAAGCACTCATAAACAGAGCCTGCATTCCGGCAGGCAGTCCGATCCGCAGGATGTTCAAAAGCTCCCCGAATGGCAGCGCTTCCCCGGTGAGGCGAAGAGAACAGCTGTCGCCGAGGTATCGCAGGCGCAGATACAGCAGCATGGCCAGCAGCCACTGGGAGAACAGCGTTGCCAGGGCCGCGCCGCGCACGCCCATCCTGAGCCCGATCACCAAAAGCGCATCCAGGGCGAGATTGGTCAGAACACTGACCAAAAAGCAGAGCAGGGGACCACGGCTGTCTCCAAGGGATCGAAGCACCGCGACGGCCACATTATAGAACAGCTGGGCCAGCGCACCGCAGGCGCAGATGCGCAGATAGACCGTTGCCGGGGAAAGCACCTCCGTCGGACAGTGCAGCAGCTTCAGAAGGACTTCGGAGGCCGCAGCTCCGGCGACGGAGAGCAGCAATCCCGCCAGCAGGGTAAGACGGAAAACGCTGGTCATCGTCTTTTGCAGCTGGGAGATTTCTCCCTTTCCGAACTGCTGCGCGGTCACAACGCTGATGCCGGAAGAAAAGCCGATAAAGAAATTGATCAGCACGGAAAGGAGCAGCCCGGCAATACCGCTGGCGGCCAGCGCGTTCGACCCGCCGAAATGACCGAGTACGGCGCAGTCCGCGACATTGTACAGCTCCTGCAAAAGCTGGGTCAGCAAAACGGGCAGCGCAAAGGAAAACAGCGTCCGCCCGATGGGTCCGCTGTCCACATGCACGACATGGGACATCCTGCCCCCTCCTCAAACCGAAATGCGATTTCATTATATCTCACCCGCCGCACTCCGCGCTATTGCAGGAATTTCATGGACGGTGATAATCCATTGTTATATCTGCCTTGCGAAAACGCCGGATGTGCATTAAGATAAATGCGAGGGGGGACAGACATGGAACTGAGACAGCTGGAATATTTCCTGAAGTGCGCGGAGCTGGGCTCGCTGACGCGAGCGGCGGAGGAGCTGTACACGACGCAGCCGCATGTGAGTCAGGTCATCCGCGCCCTGGAAAGAGAGCTGGGTGTCTCGCTTTTCCGACGGACCGGCGCGGGGGTCTCCCTGACCGATGACGGAGAAAGCATCCGCTTCTATGCGGAGAACGCCATGAAAAACGCGGCTCTGATCGAAGAAACCGCGAGGGACCATGGGGGAGAGACCCTGCGCATCGCGGCCAATCCAAGCAGCCGGCTGGCTTCCCTCGCCGGGGAATACTTCTGCGCGCATGCGAAGGAAGGTCTGATGATCCAGTATACCGAATGCGGTATCGAGCAGATGGCAGAATTGCTGCAGCAGCGTCAATATGACCTGGGCTTCATTTTTATGCCGGAGAACAAGCGCTCTGCGCTGATCCACCTGGCAGAGAGGCGGCATCTGCTGTATACGCCTCTGCTGCAGAGCGACCTGGTTTTGCACAGCGGGCCAAAGAGTCCGTTTTATCGGCGCGAGAACGTAACACCGGAGGAACTGAACGGCTGCGCGTGCATTCAGCTGGAGGACGACTTCTTTTCGCTGGAAGAACTGCTGATGGAGCATCCGGCATTCAATGGAGGGAAATGGGCGCTGAAAAAGCTCATCCGAACAAACAGCGACCACCTGATGCTGGATATGCTGCGGACAACGTCCCTGTGCAATCTGGGGAGCTATTGGCTCCGGGATAACGGCGGAGAGATCCCGCTTTCCCGCGCCGTCGTGGAGGGCTTCCGGGGGCGTGTTGCATTCGGCTGCCTGCAGATAGACAACAGACAGCTGAACATACCGGCCGAGAGATTCCTCGCTTTGCTCCGGGAGCGGCTGAAGTAAGCGCCGTATGCTGCGGGGGACGCGGCGGATACGCCGGCAAAGGCGGTGGAAAGCTTGCCTGAGGGGGGACCGGCGGATTCAGTACCTTATCGTGAACGCTCTCCCGGACAAGCCGGTCAACGGGAGTATTTGACCGATCCGTATGGGAGAGCACATGAACGGGATTCGGGAGAATGCGGTTCCGCGGTTTGGGATCCGGATACGGTGCCCCGGCGAACAGGGAAAGGAGACGGAATGAACGGATGCAATAACCAGACTTTTGAGACCTATATGGTCAGCAGCTCGAACCGGTTGGCCTTCCGGGCGGCAGAGTCGGCGGCGGAGCACCCCGGGGAGAAGTATACGCCCCTCTGCCTGTTCGGGGCAGGCGGCCTGGGAAAGACCCATCTGCTGCGCGCGGTTCATGAGCGGATCCGAAAGCAGGATGCCGATGCGGTGATCTGTACGTTTACGGCGGAAGAATTCTCCGGGGCGCTGCTCAAAGCCATACAGGACGGAAAAACGGAGCGCCTCCGGGCCCAGCTGAAGCAGACGGATGCGCTGCTGATCGACGATCTTCAGTATCTTGCCGGAAAAACCCAGACGCAGAAGGAATTCCTCCGGGTCCTGAACGACGCTGCGGAAGAAGGGTGCCAGGTGGTGATGGCCTCTTCCGTGCCGCCGAAGGAACTGCGCGTATTGACCGAAGGACTTGCGGGATCTGACAAAGCCCTGATGGCGGATATCCGGATCCCGGAGCCCGGGGAAAGCTTGGGTTTCGTGCGGCAGGCGGCGGAGCGGTACGGAATGACGCTTCCGGAGGAGACTCTGGAGCAGATCGCGGAGCGGGCAGGGGGAGATTACCGCCGGATCATCGGGATCCTGACCCGTATGCAGGCGGAAACGGAGCTGTCGAATCCCCCGGTGGAGCAGGGTTCAGGTATCCAGCGGGAAACGACGGAGAGGCAGAACAGATGAGACTGAAGATCATCGCCTGTAAAGCGCTCTTCCGGGAACTATCCTATCTGGCCGCGCTCTCGGAAAACGCGGTGGATATCACCTGGATGCGGCAGGGGTTCCACAGAACCCCGGACAAGCTGCGGGTCCTGCTGCAGAAGGAGATCGATGAGATCGAAGCCGGTACGGATCCGCATTCTCTGGGCATCCGGGAGGATATGGACGACTCCGCCTGGGATTTTGACGCCATCCTCCTGGGATATGGCCTCTGCTCCAACGCAACGGCGGGGATTTGTGCCAGACGGCATCGGCTGGTCATTCCCCGGGCGCACGACTGCATCACCCTGTTCCTCGGCTCGAAGGAACGGTATGCAGCCTGCTTTCGGGAGATACCCGGATGCTTCTGGTATACCGCGAGCTGGATAGAGAATTCCCGTATGCCGGGCAGGGAAACGCAGGAGTTGAATGTGAAACGGTATGCGGAAATGGGCTATGATGAAGAGACGATCGAGTATCTCCTTACCGAGACCGGAGGATTGAACAATTATCACAATGCCGCGTATATCGGAATGCCCTTTGGGAACAACGGGCGATACGCGGAGCTCACCAGGGATGCCGCCGCTTATTTCGGGTGGAATTACCGGGAGATCCCCGGGAGCCTGAGCCTGCTGGAGCGGTTCGTTGCCGGAGACTGGAACGATGAGGATTTCCTGGTCCTGAACCCGGGAGAAACGGCGGTGCAGGCTGTGGATGAGCGGATCATCAAAGCAAAACCGACGGACCAGGGCTGACCTCGGACCTGCCCATCTGCTCCGTACCGTTTCCTGCGGAGATCTGGGCGATCCTGCAGAAGCAGACAGCAGACCGCAGCCGGTTTGATCCGGTGCGGTCTGCCTTTTTCACTATTCGGGGTCAAAGCCGATTCGTTTTCGTGGAGGCGTTATGCGGCTTCCGTCGGGAAACTCAGATCTGCCTTCTCCGGCGTCTTCTGCAGAGCCGGGTGATGAGCGCGATCACCAGAGCGCCGAAAACCGCCCCGGAAAAGTCCAGCACCACGTCCGCCACCCGGGAACCCCGCAGAGAAAAGATCTGGATGGTCTCGTCCGCGACCCCCGCAGCGAGCCCGGCGAACAGAGCGTTCATCAGCCCCTGCAGGCCTTGCTGTCCCAACAGCAGGAACAGCAGCCGCAGCTCCGCCCCCAGCAGGGTGAATTCGCAGAAATGGGCGGTTTTCCGCAGAATGTGATCCGTGATCCGGCCCGGACCGAAGACCGCGTCCAGAAACGGGCTGAGCCGGTCCAGATAAGACAGGCTGATCTCCTGGGACTCCGGGATGCTTTTCAGGGAATTGCCCCAGATGAAGCCCAGGGTGAGCAGGATCAGCAGCCCCAGAAGGAACAGGTGCGTCTTGCGGTTTTTCATACGGTCCGTCTCCTTCGCCGCGGTCAGGTCCTGGGGTGGCAGTCCCGCACGTTCCAGAGGAGCCAGCCATAGCGGCACTCGCTGTCCTCTTTGACGCATCCCTCTCCGTCCGTGTGCTGCTCCAGGTAGGACAGAACCTTCCGGACGGCGGCCTCGTCCGCCTCGTCCTCCTCCAGCAGGAACCGGGCCAGGCGGCGCGCCGTGGGCAGATCCGGCTGCAGACGAACGGATTTCCGCTGGGTATAATAAAAGGTTTCCGGATAATAGCCCCGGCTCCAAAGAAGACTGAACAGCTCATAGAACCAATGGGAATGGCTGGTCTTGTGCCTCCGGGGCTCCCGACCGAAGAGGGTATGCATCATATCCGCGTGCAGGGGATTGTTATCATAGACGAAGCTGGCGTTGAAGCACCAGGCCCGGCTCATGCGCATCAGGTTCTCCAGGCCCCGCATGGTGCTCACTGCAGGCGTGATGGAGGAGAATACCAGATCGAACCGGCCTTCCCAGCCCAGACCGGAGATATCGGTATTGGTGAAATCCACAGCGGCAAACCGGGTGTTGGTCAGTCCCAGCTCCCGGCACCAGGTTTCCCCAAATTCCACCATCTTGGGAGAAATGTCCACCCCCAGGACGCTCCCGGAGGTCCGGGCGAACTCCGCAACGAACCGGCCGGGGCCGCAGCCGATATCCGCAACGTCCTGATCCGGAGTCAAAAGTCCCCGATTTCGCAGCCAGGCGGCCACGTCCCGGATGCGCACCTCGTGCTCCTCCCGTTCATCCTCCCGGCGGTACTTTGTATCCCAATCCGCCGCCCGCAGATCCCAGCTCTCCTTCCGGCTGACCTTCCGCTGATCGGAAGCGCAGAGGAAGCGCTGCTCCAGCTCCTGCGGCGCTGCCAGGCGGTCCTGATTCTCCATACCCTTTTCCTGCCTCTCTGTTATTCTGATATGAGTATCATAAACCGGCGCGTACAGAAACGCAAACTTTTTTTGCGGGGAAGGGAAAAAGTTCTTGCATGTACCCATCATATGTGATAAACTGCGACACATAATTCCATAATGTCATGGGAAATCTGCAGGAAAACAGCCGTTTGGCTTGCCGAAGGAATAACACTCTCAGGCGCTTCCGATGAGGAGCGGGACTGCAGATGGATGAATTTCTGGAGAAGCCCGCCCTGCGCGGGTGCCGAAGGGGCAAGCCCGACCGGGCGAATCTCTCAGGCAAAAGGACAGAAGCGGTGGGATCCGTCCCGGGGTACCGGGCGGGGTCTCTGTGTGCTGCGCCGTTTCCTCCGGAACCGGCGTTGTTTTTATTCTGCCAATCCTGATCTGCGATTTACTGTAATACTTGCAAAAAGTACAGCTTTCGTGTACAATCAGATTCAGTTGACGATCCCATTGAGAGAATATACAGTTGGAGGGAAAAGTACATGACAGTCAGCGAGTTTATCACCAAGCTTGACGACGTCGCATGGGGCTCCGTAGTCCTCTGCCTGCTGGTGGGTGTCGGCCTGATCCTCAGCATCAGCACCGGGTTCCTGCAGTTCCGCAAGTTTGGCCATGCCATGAAGAACACCATCGGCAAGGTGTTCAAGAAGCAGACGGCGGGCAAGGGCGAGGTCACTCCGCTCCAGGCACTGACCACCGCTCTGGCAGCCACCGTGGGTACCGGCAATATCGCCGGCGTTACCGGCGCCATCGTGATCGGCGGTCCCGGCGCGGTCTTCTGGATGTGGCTCTCCGCTCTGGTGGGCATGTGCACCAAGTTCGCCGAAGTTACCCTGGCGGTCCACTACCGGGAACGCAACGATAAGGGCGACTGGGTAGGCGGTCCCATGTATTACATCAAAAACGGCCTGGGCAAGGGCTTCGGCTGGCTGAGCGTGCTCTTCTGCCTGTTCGGCTTCCTGGCGGCCTTCGGCATCGGCAATGCGACCCAGGTCCAGTCCATCGGCTCCAGCATCGGTTCCGCCATTGATGCCCTGGGCGGCAATGTCGGTGCCACCACCATCCATGCCCTGGGTTCCGACTTCACCCTGTGCAACCTGATCGTGGGCATCATCGTGGCCGTCATCGTTGCTCTGGTGCTCTTCGGCGGCATCAAGCGCATCGGTTCCGTGACGGAAAAGATCGTTCCCATCATGGCGGTGGTGTACATCATTGCCGCGCTCATCGTCATCCTGGCCAACATCAGCCATATCGGC
>CAMVBX010000096.1 GCA_947165825.1 uncultured Clostridia bacterium | reverse complement strand
TGGGTGGGCTCCACCAGGTGGGTCCAGAGGGTATAGGCCGTCTCCTCCCGCTTCCGGTCGTAGGGGGCGATCAGCTTCGGATACTTCGCCAGGAAATCCTCCCAGGATTTCTGCATATCCGCTTTGCCCTGGGCGTAGGTGCCGTAATTGCCATGGACCTTCACCATATACGGGAACTCCTCCACCACCAGGGTAAAGCGTCCGTCCGGACCGGGGGAGGTGAAGCCGTCGATCACCGTGGAATTCAGGCTGTACCAGTTCCAGGAGTCCTGGAAGGCAAAGCCGGAGCCCTCCAGACCCTTGAAGCACAGGGGGGTGCCCAGCCTGGGCACGCTCTCCCAGGAGCCGTCCTTCCTGGGCTTGACGATCTCATAGGGGGCGGCGGTGCGGGTCCACTCCAGACCCATGCCCGGATCGCCCTCCGCCATCAGCTGCGTGGTGCCGGCCCAGGTGAAGCGCACGTCCCCCCGGCGGGTATGGAGCACCAGCTCCGCGGGGCCGATCAGCTGGGTGGAGAAGGCCACCCGTTTGCCCCCGAAGGTGGGGTAGATCCGGTAGACCTTTGTGCCGTCGGCGCTGCGGCCATGGGTGTGCATGCCCCGGTTGGTGGTCAGATGCAGGGCACCCTTGCCGTACTTGGCGTTGTCTATGCTCAGGGCAAGCCAGGCTCCGGCCCGGGAGAACATATACCGGTCCACGGGGAAGTACTGCGGAGCGTTCCGGAACCAGGGATCGCAGGAAACGGCGGTCACCCGCTCCCGGATATGTTTGGCCTGCTCGATCTCGTCCACCATGGCGATGGCGAAGTCCGCATAGGAGATGTAGCTCTGGCCCATCCGGTTCTTGATCACCACGTCGCCCCCCAGGGTGTAGCTGCCGCTCCGGGCCCCGTTGGGGTCGAAGGTACCGGCGGGGCTGAAAAAGGTCCAGTTCATGTCGGCTTCCCGGAACAGGTCCAGGGCCACCTTGGCCGCCCAGGGTACCGCCCGGAAGGGTCCCGTGATGCCGTCCACCACCTGCTTCGTTTTGGTCTCGTCGGTGTACAGGCTGCCGTAGCCGCCGATGGTGAGGAAGCGGACCTGGGGCAGCTCCCGGCCAATGGCGATCAGGTGCTTCGCCGCGTCGATATGCTCCTGTTCCTTTCCGGGGACGTCGAAGGGGGTGCCGAAGGCGTTCACCACGGCGGAAAAGTCCTTCAGGTCTGCCGCGGTGAGGTCGAACAGGCTTTTCGCCAGGATGGCGCAGCCCGCCGGAGCCCGATCTTCGCTCCCGGGCTTCACAATGGCGGTGACACTGTGACCTCTGCCCAGGGCTTCCGCCGCAATGCGTCTGCCCGCCTTGCCGGCGGCGCCGATGACTGCGATTTTCATGGAAAAAACCTCCTGTTCTTGTCGTTATTCTTTAAGATTTTTTGCCTATTATAACAAACCCCGCGGAAAATAGAAAGAGTAAAACAGGAGGAGTTCCTTTCGCGTTCCATCCTCAGTTTTTCGAACAATTTTGTTCCTTATCTTGGTTCGAAAAACTGGCTTCAGCGTATCGACAAGACTTTGTCGACACGCTGAATCAGGGCTGCCCGACGGCAGCCCTGATTTTATCCCTTTTGATGCCGAAGAGTGCGGGCCAGGAGCCAGAGGGCAAAGACCGCGCCAAGCGCTTCTCCCACCGGAAGCGCGGCAGCCAGACCCGTCTCTCCGAACAGCCGGTCCAGCAGGAACATGCAGGGGATATAGAAGATGATCTCCCGCACGAAGGCATGGAGGAGGGTGGCCCGTCCTTTTCCCATGGCCTGGAGGCCGTAGGAGGTGTGGTAGTTCAGAAACTGGAAGGGGGAGGCCAGGCAGCGGATGCGCAGGAAAAGAGCGGCATAGGCCACGGTGCGCAGAGCCTCGGCATTGTTTTCCCCGCCGGTATGGAGAAAAATCCCCACCGCGGGCCGGGCGACGATCTCGAAAAACACCATGCTGGCCAGGCAGATGAGCAGCCCTGCATTCCGGGCGGTGCGGATGGTCTCCTCCATCCTGGCCCGGTTGCCGGAGGAGTAGTTGTAGGCGACGATGGGGAGCATGCCCATGCAGAGACCCACGTTCATGGCGTTGGGAATGCGCTCCACCTTCATGACGATGCCCATCCCCGCCAGCACCAGATCGTCATGGCCGGAGGCCAGGATGTTCACGCAGACGTTGGCCAGGTCGAAAAGGGCCAGGAGCACGGCGGAGGGGACGCCTACGGCGAAGATCCCCCGCCGGTCCTCCTTCCCGATCCCCGCCGCTTCCCGGATGCTCAGGCTCAGGGGGGAAGTCTCCTTCCCCGCGCTGCGGCAGGCGAAAAGCAGATACACGCAGGCGGCTGTGTTGGACAGGGCGGTGGCGATGGCGGCGCCCAGGACTTCGTTCCCGGGAGGCAGGAGGACGAACATGAACAGGGGGTCCAGGATCATGTTCAGCACACCGCCGCCGCTGAGGCCGAAGCTGGCTTTCCCCGAATGTCCCGCGTTCCGCAGCAGGTGACCCAGGGTCATGGAGAGGATGGAGGGCAGACTGCCCAGGACGATGACCACCATGGCATAGGACCGGGCAAAACCGAAGGTGGCGTCGGAAGCGCCCAGAAAACGCAGCAGGGGACGGTTGAAGATCCCCACCAGGGCGGAATAGACCAGCGCCGCCAGAACGGCCCCGTATACGGAATAGGCGCTGACCTTCTTCCCCCGGTCCGGCCTGCCCGCGCCCATGAGCCGGGCCATCAGACTGCCGCCGCCGGTGCCGAAGAGGTTGGCCAGGGCGACGTTCATCAGCACCAGGGTCAGGGTGATGCTGGTGGCGGCCATCATGTAGGCGTTGCCCGTCCGGCCGATGAAGAAGGCGTCCACCATATTGTGCACCAGGTTCACCAGCTGGCTGATGATGGTGGGCACCGCCATGGCATACAGGGCCCTGGGTACCGGCGTATCCCGGAACAGGGTGGTTTTGTCTATGGGAGCTTTCTTTCCCATGGCTTATTTCCGCTCTTTTCCCTGCCAGTCCAAAAAGGCCTGCAGGGCATCGTTCCAGAAATCAAAGTTATGCTGACCTGCATGGGTATACCATTCATGCCGGTACCCGATCTCCGTCAGGTGGTTGTGGTAGGCCAGGTTGAAGGAATACAGGGGATCCTCCGTACCGATGGCCAGGAAGAGCTTCGGCTTCTCCGCCAGCTTCACGGCCGCGTCCGCAAGGGCACGGGGGTCCTTGTCGCTGCCCAGAAGGGCGGAGGGTTCACCGAACACGGTGCGGTAAAACCCGTAGGGAGCCACCGCATTCCCGTGGCCTGGGGTCATGCGGGAAACCTCGTCTGTGATGAGGGCGGAGGACATGGCGCAGATCCAGCCGAAGGTCTCGGGATACCGCAGCCCCAGACGCAGAGCGCCGTAGCCGCCCATGCTGAGGCCGCCTATGGCGGTGTCCTCCCGCCGGACGGACAGGGGAAAGAGCTTCCGGGTGACCTCCACCAGCTCTTTGCCCACCTGGGCGCCGGGGAATTCCCCGTTTTCCGGCCGGTCCACATAGAAATCGTTGGCGCCGTCCGGCATGATTACCGCCAGGTTTCGGGCCGTGGCCCACTCATGGATGCGGCTGTTCAGCAGCCAGTCGTTCTGGTTTCCGGAAAAGCCGTGGAGCAGGTAGAGGGTGGGGAAGGGTCCCGCCTGGTAACCCACTTTGCCCCAGAATTCGGGCATTTTCTCCACCGGGACGATGGCGGTGAAGTTCCGCTGTCCCAAATGGGCCTGGGAATAATAACTGCAGTTGAATACGGCCATGGTGCATTACCTCTCTGTCTAGAATTGTACCGGCGGCAGGCGTTTCCGTTTCAGAGGCGTGCCCAGCAGGGGCGGCGCGTCAGAACCGGTGGGCAGGATCAGATCCTCCCCGGCATAGGTCCGGTTGGAGTTCAGCAGATAGCGGCAGCCGAAGGGGTCGCGGTAAACCTGGCGCAGCTCCGCCCGGCCGCCGATGAGGAATACCGCCGCGTCTCCGTTCCACCGGGGCTGTCTGTCCCGGCAGAAGAGAAGCTGCCCCTGGCGGTAGTGGGGCTTCATCCCCTGCCCGGGGACCACCAGGGCGAAATCCGCCCGGGAGGCGGCGGGGATAAATTCCTCCAGGATCCCGGCGGGGGTATAGCAGCAGATGCTTCGCCATTCCGCCTCCTCTCCCCGTGCTTCGGCCTCCTGGAGCCAGACACTCTCCCCCCGGTCCAAATGCTCCCGGCGCAGATGTTCCAGCTCATGCTCCAGAGCCTTGCGCTGGGTCTCCTCCGGATACAGGGTGTTCACCAGGATATCGTAGCTGCCCTCCGCGTTGGGCATCACCGCAGCCCGGGCCGCCCGGTTGGGGAAGGGAAGGAAACGGATGCAGAGATCATCCCTCATTCTGCTTATGCTCCCGCAGGGCTTTCAGGAAGGCCACGGTGGCCTTGATCTCCTCCAGCGTGGCGGAGCCGCAGAGGTCGAACATCATGCGGTACTCCGGATTATCCTTTACAAATTGCAGATATTGCCGGATATCTCCGTCCAGCTCCGTCTCCCCGGGGGATTCCTCGTAGCCCAGGAGCCAGGCTTCCCCCACGCCCAGGGCCTTTGCCAGGAGCCGGAGCTTGCCCGGTCCCGGACGCACCTTGCCGGAAACGTATTGACTCAGATCCGCCTTCGTCAGCCGTTCCGGTCCGGAGAGCTCCTCCGCAAGGCGCAGGATATCCGCCTGCTTCAGCCCTCGCTCCGCCATGAGTGTCCGCAGCCGCTCCGCAGTAGTCGCCATGTATGCCCCTCCTTTACGCTTCCCCATACAGCATACCACCCCTGCACCGGAAGAACAAGAGGAAATTCAAAATAATTGAACTCTTGGGGTTGACAGAACAGGAAAAAATGAGTATAGTGATCGTAGTTCAAAAAAATTGAACAAACGGAGGAAGACATGAAGCGGGATTACGGAGCGAACCGGGAACTGCGGAGGCTTATGGAGGAACGGGGGATGAGCGCCGCGGAGCTGGCCGCCCGGAGCGGTATCCGTTATCCCAGCCTGTGCCGGGTTCTTCGGGCGGAGCGGTTCCTGTATGCGGACGAGCTCCTGCCCCTGGCGCGGGCTCTGAAGGTTTCGGTGGAGACTCTGCTGGGATAATCAAATTCCGGAAAAGGAGGACCGGTCAGGATGTACGGTGCAATTTTGGGGGACATGATCGGGTCCCCGTATGAATTCGGCGGGAGCATGAAGAGCAAGTCGTTTCCCCTGTTCATCCGCAGCTCCCGGTTCACGGACGATACGGTGATGACCGTGGCGGTGGCGGACGCCCTGATGGATTGCCGGGATCAGCCGGAGGAAGCGCAGCTCCGGACGCTGACGGAGCGGATGCGGTACTGGGGGAACAAATACCCTGACGCGGGATACGGCGGCAGGTTCTGCCTGTGGCTGGACTCTCCGGATCCCCGGCCCTACAACAGTTGGGGGAACGGCTCCGCCATGCGGGTATCCGCCGCGGGCTGGCTGTTCGATACCCTGGAGGAGACCCGGCGGATGGCGGCCCGCACCGCCCTGGTCACCCATAACCACCCCGAAGGGATCAAGGGGGCGGAGGCGGTGGCCGCAGCGATCTGGCTGGCCCGCAGCGGAGCGGGGAAGGAGGAGATCCGGGACTACACCGAGCGGAGCTTCCGGTATGATCTCAGCCATACCTGCGACGAGATCCGTCCGGGATATACCTTCGACGTCAGCTGTCAGGGTACGGTGCCCCCGGCGATCATCGCCTTCCTGGAGGCGGAGAGCTTCGAGGACAACATCCGCACCGCCGTATCCCTGGGGGGAGACTGCGATACCCTTACCTGCATCTCCGCCGCCATCGGGGAGGCCTTCTGGGGCGTGCCGGAGGAGCTGAAGGCGAAGTGCAGGAGGCGTCTGCCCCAGGCCATGCTGAAGGTGATCGACCGGTTCACGGCGCGGGTACAGGCGAAAGAATGAGCAGGATGCCGCCTGCCGGTGATCCGGACAGGCGGCTCAGACTTCGGACAAAGGGTAAATAAGCCTCGCAGAGTTCGCGCCCGCAGGCGCGAAGGAATTGGATCAAGATGTGTTGTGAAAGGGAAAGAATTATCTTTCGCATACTACATCACGACTGCGGTTCGTTTACGGCAAATGACATGCAGTTTTGAGAAAGGAAGAAACTCAACTCGAATAGCCAAGAGCGCATAATCTGTGTTAGAAAATAATCCGAGTTCATCAATATCAAGAAAACTGCCAGGCCAAATGAATAGCGGCCGCAACCCACGATCATTGCTGATTTCGGACATTTGGACCAAGCGCTAAAAAAACGACAAAAAAGCGTTGACATGCGGTGACTATTGTGATAGTATTCAGCTACTATTGCAATAGTCAAAGAGAGGCGCATTATAACTGTGAAGCTATTCGATTCAGAATTGAAAGTCATGGAGGTTTTGTGGAAGGAGGGTGATTTGACCGCAGGCCAGTTAGCAAAGGTCATGAACGAACAAATTGGCTGGAACCGCAACACAACTTACACGGTAATTAAAAAGCTGATTGAAAAGAAAGCGATAGATCGGAAAGAGCCTAATTTCACTTGCAGTGCGATGATTAGTAAAGATCAGATTCAGCAGCAGGAGGCAACTACGCTTATCGACAAACTATTCGATGGCTCAGCAGAACTCTTTTTATCTGCGTATCTGAGTGGTAAAGTACTATCAGAAAGCGAGATTGAACGACTGAAACAACTTGTCGAGAAACTCAATTGAGGTGCTTGTGATGACTCTGCTTAAAATGAGCATACAGGCAGGACTGATTATTCTAGCAATCATAACATTCCGTATAATTGCTCTGAATAAGCTGCCGAAGACAAGTTTCCTTGCCATGTGGGGAATAGCTCTGATGCGGATGCTGCTACCACTTTCGTTTCCATCTAGGTGGAATATCTTTAGCGTTTTTGGAGAAGTTCTGAGCAGAATCAGCGGTGGCACACAAGGTGTGAAGAACGAAGTCAAGCTCATGTTTGATGGACTCTCTATACAGCAACCTTCTGTTAATAGCTGGAATGAGTCATTAGTCCTATTTCCGGCCGCCACAACTATATGGCTCGTTGTAACTGTTGTCTTGTTAGCATTGTTCTCAGTGGGGCTATATAAAAACTATTCAGAGGTACGGTTTGCTGTTCCCTTTAGCAGGAATGATTTAATCGACGAATGGCAATCTTCTCATAAGTTGCAAAGACCGTTGAGAATTCTTCATTCTGATAGGGTAAACACACCCATTGCTGTTGGAATAATACACCCACGCATTATCCTACCGGAAACCATGGATTTGTCCGACAAACAGACCATCGGATATGTTTTAACGCATGAATACTACCATATTCGACGCTTAGATATGCTGTGGAAGATGCTGATGCTATGTGCTGTGTGCATCCATTGGTTTAATCCCTTTGTGTGGAGTATGCTTGTTCTTCTGAATCGCGACTTGGAAATCTCCTGTGATGAACTGGTTTTACGGCATTACGCTGATAATGCGAATGAAAGGAAGGCGTATGCATATTCTCTGATTAAGATGGCTGAAACCCGGGGAAGACTGCCTCTAATCAATAGCTATTATAGCAGGAATGCCGTAGAAGAAAGGATTACTTCAATCATGAAATATCGAAAAGCATCCAGACTGACTGTAATCGTCGCCGTAGTCTTCGTGATGGGCTTGACAATGGCTTTTACCTCATCTGAAAGCAAAAAAGGTTCCTCAACTGCTGATTTGGCGGTTCATGACGCGGATAAAGCAGCGCATTACTCACAAATAGTTGATCGCAACGGAGATGTGCTTTATACAAAACCAGTAACCGACAGCGAAAAATACGTGCCGACACTGGTTGGAGATGTGAGTTTTCAGAGCGAAACAATTATATGTAAGGAAGGTGTTGCAGGAGAGCATGTTGAGGCGAACGCTCGCATGGCAATCTATACTGACAACGGCAGCAAATGGATATTAAAGGGCGGACAAAGCATAATGCTCACGCTAGATGTGGAGCATACGGAAAACGAAGATAAAGGTTGGAGCCTATTATTTGGTTACGGCAAGAATGATGGTGAGTTCGAGATTTGTTCTGATCTGCGTGTAAACAGCGGACAAACGACTATGACTCTTACGGTGCCAGAGGATGGGGAATATAGTCTGTTCTTCGTAAACGCATCAGCAAGCGCCATTTATGTAAACAGTTGCGAGATTACAATTCTCTAAAAGGAAAAATTGATAGTAATTTTGAATGAGAAAGGAAAGTGATTATAATGAAAAGAATGGTTGCAACAATCATCGTGTTAGCGGTTCTGATGTCTGCTCTTATGTGACCCGCTTTTGCTGTGAACGAGGAGGTTGACGATATTTATAGTAGCATATACATTGCGGAAGTTGTAACGAAGGACGAGAATGGTAATGAGGTATCTTTCCCGATTTCATTGAGAGACTGCGAATACTTTGATACAAATGGGAATACTGTAGATGTATCTGAAGCCATAACCCTTACCCCTGCCAACCGAGCATCTGATGTGTTATATCTCTATGTTACCTTGAATAGTGGTTATATGATTCGAAACGGTGATTATTGGTGCACTCTGGCGAATCAAGTAACTTTGAGTTGCAAGCTCGGTAGTAGCGCTAAAGTCGCTTTTGGATACTCATATACAGCCAATCCCGATATGGGTGCCGAAGTGTATACCGCCACTACTGACAAGAAGACGCATTCCCATTCATTCTATGTTCCGTATGGCAATACATATTATATGTTCTACTGCACAAACATTTCTCCAATTCCAGTAGTTTTGGAAACTTTCACAATAAGTTACTGATTGTTAAATGATATCAGCTAAGTCTTTTCCCGTTTTCGTTAGCGTTTCCTTAAGCAGCGCCGCTTCTTCCAGCTCCATACTCCGATAATAGATGTGGGCAGCCAAACGGTTGCCCACATCTTTCATGTGCGCCCGGCGAGCGAACGTTCTAAAGGGTGAAAGACCCGAGACCGCCCGGCAGCGGG
>CAMVBX010000095.1 GCA_947165825.1 uncultured Clostridia bacterium | reverse complement strand
GAAAGCCTCTATAAGATCGGCGCGCTGGTGATGCTGGCGGGCATGGGCATGCTGGCCCTGGTATCGCCGACCAAACTGCTGGTAACCCTGGCGATCTGTGTCTATTCCCTGGGCGAGCATATCCAGCTGGGGATGAAAAACACCATGACGCTGCAATACGCCCGGCCGGACAGCGGCGGCGTCGCTTTGGGATATCAGAGCTCCGTCAATCAGATCGGCACTCTGGCAGGGTACGCGGTGGTGATCGTTACCCTGTCCCTGCTGGCAGGAAAAACCCCATTCCGGGCCTTTTTCCTCGTCGCCACGATCCTGACCGCCATAGGGACCGTGCTGGCCTTCGGGCTCCACGGCAAAAGCGAGACGGACAAGACGGTCAGCCGCTTCTATTTCCGGAAGAAGTTCCGGAAGTACTACATGCTGGAGGTGTTCTACGGAGCAAGGAAGCAGGTCTTTTTCACCTTCGGCCCTTATGTACTGATCCTGTTTTACGGCGCGGACGCCCGGGTCATCAGCCTGCTGTTTGCCGTTTCCGCCATCGCCGGTTTTTTCCTCTCCCCGCTGATCGGCAAGCTGATCGACCGGATCGGCTATAAGATCATCATGATCTCCGACACCCTGATCCTGGTCATCGTCTGCTTCTTTTACGGGTTTGCCCATCATCTTTTCCCCAGGGAGATCGCCTTTGCCGTATGCTGCGTGAACTATGTGCTGGATTCCATCATCTCTCTGGCGTCCATGGCCTCCAACGTCTATGTGCAGGACATTTCCGACTCCCCGGAGGAGACGAAAGCCACCCTCTCCACGGGCATTTCCGTCAACCACATGATCACGGTGCTGATCGCCCTTTTCGGGGGCTGGATCTGGCAGACCGTGGGGATCGAGACCCTCTTCATCATCTCGGCGGTGCTGGGCCTCTGCAACAGCGCCTACGCCGCCAGCATCAAGCCGAAAGCAAAAGAAAACGCTTTACCATGAGAAACCGGGCCACTTTGAGACGCAAAACGATCCGGCAGGCTTTTGTGAGATCGATCCCCGTCATGGCGGGCTATGTCGTGCTGGGGATCGGCTTCGGCGTGCTGATGCATGCTGCGGGGTTTGGACTTCTGTGGACGCTCGCCATGAGCCTGCTGATCTTCGCTGGCTCCATGCAGTATGTGGGCGTGGGGCTGCTGGCCGGCGGGGCCTCGGTGATCACGACGATCCTGACGACCATAATGGTGAATGCCCGCCATCTGTTTTACAGCATCTCCATGATCCGGGTCTATAAGGATTCCGGGCGCTATAAGCCTTATCTGGTTTTCGCGCTGACCGATGAGACCTACTCGCTGCTTTGCGACGGAATCGTGCCGGAGGGAGTGGAAGCTGAATCCTACCGCTTCCTGGTCTCCGCTTTCAACCACAGCTACTGGGTGGTCGGCAGCGTCCTGGGAAGCCTGCTGGGGGCAGTCCTTCCTTTTTCCACGAAGGGGATAGAGTTCAGCATGACTGCGCTCTTCCTCACGTCCTTCGTGGAGCAGTGGATCAAGGCGGACAACCGCATCCCGGCGCTGACCGGTCTCTGCGCCACGCTGCTTTCCCTGGCTGTTTTCGGGCCGGAGCGATTCCTCATTCCTGCCATGCTGCTGATCACGCTGGCTCTGTCTCTGCTCCGTGGGCGATTGGAAAACAGGGAGGCGGACACATGAACAGTATGGGACATTCTGCTGTCCTTGTAGCCGTCATGTCAGCTTTCACGATACTGCTCCGTTTTCTGCCCTTCATCGTTTTCCGAAAGCGGGTGCCGCCATACGTCGCGTATTTGGGCAGAGTCCTGCCGCCCGCGATTATCGGGATGCTGGTAATATACTGTCTGAGAAGTACGGCGGTATTATCGTTTCCCTTCGGGATTCCGGAGCTCATCGCAGTGCTGGCCGTCGTCCTGCTGCAGATATGGAAGCACAGGTCCCTGCTGAGTATCCTTGCGGGTACGGCGATCTATATGCTGCTTGTACAGTTAGTATTTAAGTTCCAATAACCGCGACAACTGAGGCCCAACGCTGCCGACGGGTATATTGTGACCATCACGAAAGTTTGACTCCAGGGCAGTCAAGAAATGCTGGGTCAGCATAAACACAACCGCAGGCGGCGCAGGCGCTGCAGCTCCGAAATTGGTTGCATTCCGAGCCTCATAGATGTATAATAATATAGCATTTATAATTGCTTCCGGATTATTCACTTCTTTGCGTATTATTCTGTTTTGCCGGTGTTATTTTGACCCTTATTGGGACCCTTACCACGATAAAACCAGCCAACACGCGGCAACACATGGTAAGATATGGAATCAGTGGAGAGCCTTGTAAATCAAGGACTTGCGGGGTTTTTGGGGCACGAGCGGGACTTTGGCAACACGTCCTCTCGGGCTGTTCGAATCCCTCCTTCTCCGCCACGGAGAGCCTTGAAACTAAAGGGTTTCGAGGCTCTCCCTTTTTGTTTTGGCCTTTATCGCTTTTCCCTAAAAAGAACATTATCGAGATATGAATACAACTGTTCTTTTTTCGCGGTCTTTATTCTTCTGATCCTCTGCGACAGGCGAGCTGTTCTGCCACGGTCTTCCGCTGGACATGACCGCCGTGCAGGACAAGCGGGATTCCATTTCCTCATTTTTCACATGAACTGTTGATTTGTGAGGTGATCTGCGTATAATAGAGATTGAAATGTGCGAATTTCGATTCGCTTAGAATGCTGAATTATGCTGTTATCCAAGTCCTGAACCTGCTGAAAAGTGCGGAGACACACCATGTTATATCGAATAATCCATCTGTTACGGGCGGATTTCGTGGGGCTTTTCCACGAAATCCGCCCTTTTTCCTATTCAGCGCGGCTTGAATCTTTCTGTCTGACCGGGAGGTATGGAAATGACTTTTGACGCATATTATTCGCCATCTTCCGAATCCGCGGCTTCGGCTCGGATTTCGTCAAACATCGTTCTTACCGACGGGGCATTCCTGGTGAGGCGTTTAATGCTGACATCCTCCAGTTTGTTATTGGCCGTATTCAGGTGGTTTTCCGATTTGACCAGATTCTCACGGATCTTCGTCAACGCGGTGATCGTATTGTCGATTCCCCGGATCGCGTCGTCAAACCGGTCGCTGGCCTTTCTGAAGCTTTCGGCGAAGCCGCTTTTGAAGGCCGCAAGATTCTCTTCGAAATGGTACAGATCAAGCTGCTGGTTCTGGACGGCAATCAGTTTTTTCTGATACTCCAGAGAATTCAGCGCGGCGTTGCGGAGCAGGGAAATGATCGGGATAAAAAACTGCGGTCGGATCACGAACATCTTGGGATAACGGTAGGAGACGTCGACGATGCCGTTATTATAGAGCTCGTTGTCGCTTTCCAGCAAAGACACCAACACGGCGTATTCGCATTTCTTTTCGTTGCGGTCCTTATCCAGCTCTTTGAAGAAATCTTCATTCTTGTGCTTGGTCGCCGTTTCATCCATCTCGTTTTTCATTTCGAACATGATGGAAATGAATTCTGCGCCGTCCGCAGATTCGCGGAAAATGAAGTCGCCCTTGCTTCCGGTTCTGGCGTCATTGTCCTTTTCAAAATATGCGTTCGGAAAAGCCGTCATGCGAAGCTGATTGAACTGCGTCAGGCAGTGCTGCTCCAGACTCTCGCCGATCATCTTGGTTGACTGCTTTGCTTTGAAGTCTTTGTAATACTCGATCTGCTCATCTTTGATCCGGAGCTCCGCAGCGTGCTTCTCCTTCAAGGACTGCTCCTTCAGCTGACTTTCCGTTTCTTTGCTGGAGAGCCGGCCCTTCAGTTCCGTAATCTCGGTTGCCTTGTCTGAAAGCTCCTTCTCCTTCGCCTGGACCGCCTCCGTCACTGCCAGCTTCTTTTCCGTTTCCGCAGCGGCGATCTGCGCCTTCAGGCGTTCGATCTCGCTGTTCTTTGCGGCAATTTCATCATTCTTGGCAGCAATGGCACTGTCGTTTTCTTTTTCCTTCACCTGTACGGCCTCGTTCACAGCGAGCCGTTTTTCTGTTTCGCTTCCGGAGATCTGAGATTTCAGCTGTTCGATCAACCGATCCTTTTCCGCAAGCTCCGAATCTTTTTGGGAAAGCGCTTCGTTATGGATTTTCTCCTGCTCCATACGGGCGATGGTGATATCGCTTTCCTTCTTTTCTTCCAGCTCCCGCTGGCGGCGTTTCAGTTCGGTTTCAAACTCTTGATCCCTGACCTGCTGGACGATCTGGGCGTAACCTGTTTCATCGACCTGGAAGACCTGGCCGCAATTGGGGCATTTTATTTCACGCATTCTGTTGTCCCTCCGATATCCATATCCGCGAAATCGCAGCGGTTTTCTACCTGGATATTTTACCATACCGCACACGGTTTTTGAAGGAAAAACAGACCGCCGATATTGCGGAGTCCGCAGACCGCCTCTCCATATACCGGCATGCTGTTCACCGACCTTCGGCGCTTTGCGGACCTGATTCCGCGCTGCCCCGTTCTTTCCCGGGGAAAAGCCGGGATCTGCCCGCACGTACCTCCCCGGAGCGCCTTGAGACAAAAGAGGGTTCGAAGGAGGCGCCTCGCAAGGAAGCGTCTCTCTTCCCTTTGCACAGGGGTAAAATTGACCGCGCCGGTCAGCTATGGTACAATGAGGAAGACAAATTTTCCTTTCCGGAGGTAACGGGGATTGGTTACCAAGAAGGTTGTCGTCCTGCCATACGATGCACAATGGAAGCAGGATTTCCTAAGAATAAAAGAAGAACTGATGGATGCTCTTGGTCAGTTGGCCGTGCGCATTGAACATGTCGGGAGTACCTCTGTGCAGGGGCTGTCGGCAAAACCGATCCTGGATATTGACGTGGTGATTAAAGATTACTCTGTGCTGGATCGCGCAATCCTCGCTTTAGAAAACATAGGGTATCATCATGAAGGGGACCTTGGTATTGCAGGAAGGGAAGCCTTTGCGTATACGGGTAAAGACCATCTGAAAAAGCATCATCTCTATGTGTGTCCGCAGGATTCGGCAGAGCTCCATAGACATCTTGCTTTCAGAAACTATCTGCGTTCTCATCCGGAAGCTGTTCGGGAATACAGCCGCATCAAGGAAGAGGGAGCAAGGCTCTATCCATTCGATATTGACCGATACATCGCGTATAAGTCCCCCTGCATAGAGGAAATCTATGCAAAGATCGGTCTGTGACAGCTCCCGATTGATGGAACAGATCTCCCGTTGTCCACCGTTTTCACACACGGGCATCGATTTTTGTACTTCATCATCCGCGCAGGCGGGCATAGCAGGCGTGACCGGGATGGTCACGCCTGTTTCACGTCCTTTTGGGCAGCAGTTTCCCGCCGCAAAGCAGCATTGTTTTCCCCGCCGAACAGAATTCGGAGGCTGCGGTTCAGCGCAGCCCCCGACGGGTGTATTCCTTCATTTGGAGACGGTACAGGGCACGCCGCAGCTTTCGTACAGGCTCCGCACAGCCTCCACCGCTTCGACCGTCATGGGCTTCATCTCCTCCAGGGTGTAGGGGATATCCAGCGCGGCGTATTTGGAGGCACCCATGCGGTGATACGGGATGAGCTGAAGGGCAAGATTCTCCCTGCCCAGGCTGCGGATGAACGCCGCCGTGGCCTTCACGTTCTCCTCCGGGCTGTTGACCCCGGGGATCAGGGGCTGCCGGAAAAGGATATTCGCCCCGCTGCCCGCGAGAAACCGGGCGTTTTCCAGGATGCCTGCATTTCCCTGGCCCGTGTATGCCCGGTGCGTTTCGCTGTCCATGAGCTTCAGGTCAAAATAGAAGGTGTCCGTCAGCTTCAGCACCCGTTCAAAGGCGCTCCGGGGTACGCAGCCGCAGGTCTCCACGCAGGTATGGATCCCCTCCCCCCGGCAGAGGGCGAAGAGCTCCGCGACGAAATCCGCATGGGTCAGAGGCTCGCCGCCGGAGACGGTGACGCCGCCGCCGGAGGTATCGTAGAATATCTTATCCCGGCGAACCTGGTCGAAGACCTCCTCTGCGGTCATCCGCTTTCCATAGCGGACGAGGGCTCCGTAGAAGCAGGCCTCCACGCACTCTGCGCACTCGTCGCAGCGCTTCCGGTCGATGCGCTTTTCCGCATCCGGCAGGATGGCTCCCCGGGTGCAGGCCTTTGCGCAGCGGGCGCAGTGCTGACAGAGGTTCGCCAGGAAGCCCACGCGCACCCGGTCCTCCAGGTTTTCCGGGTTTGCGCACCAGCGGCAGCGCAGGGGGCAGCCTTTCAGAAAGACCACCGTGCGGATCCCCGGCCCGTCATGGATGGAGTATCCCTGAATATTGGCGATGAGAGCGGATGAGCCCATAGCCTATGCCTCTTTCTTCGCCGCGGCAGCCGCGCGTTTTTTTCTGGGCGCGATAAGACCGGCGGACTTGCGGTTGTTGTAAACGTTGAAGGCCACCGCCAGCACGATGATCACGCCTTGCACGGCCTTGGAATAGTTGGTGTTGATATTCAGCATGACGATCATGTTTTCCCCGATGCCCGCCAGGAGCGCGCCGAAGACAGCGCCGGCGATATCGCCGTAGCCGCCCATGATATCCGCGCCGCCCACGACCAGCGCGAGCATAATCATCATTTCATATCCCTGGGCCGTGGTGGCGGAGGTGATATAGTTCATGCTGGTCAGTACGATGCCCCCCAGACAGGCGGAAAGGGAGCAGATCACATAGCACCCCACCCGGAAGATGCGCGACTTGATGCCGACCAGCTCCGCCGCAGCCCGGTTGGCGCCCACGGCGTAGACCCGGCGGCCGAAGACCGTCAGCGCCAGGATGAGTCCCACCACCAGAGCCGCCGCCAGGAAAATGACGATGGGCATGGGGATGGCCCCGAAGAGCTTGGTATTGGCGATCTTGTAGAAGAAGCCCTCCGTATTCGTCAGGTGGATGAAGGAACCCTTCAGCAGGGCGGAGGCCAGGCCATAGAGCAGCTTGCTGGTGGCCAGGGTCACCACGAAGGAGGGGAGCAGCAGGAAGGCGTCGCAGACGCCGTGGAGGATGCCCACCAGAACGGCACAGCCGATGGCCAGCAGGAGGCCGATCACAAAAGCCCCGTCAGTCATGCCATGGCCATTGTAATACCAGAGGCAGACCACGCTGGTGAAGGCGGCGGTGGAGCCCATGGCCAGGTCGATGCCGCCGGTGAGCATGCACAGGAGCATGCCGCAGCACATGGTGCCATAGATGGCGATGGACATGAGGATGGTGCGCAGATTGCCCAGGGAGAAAAAGCTGCGGTTGCCGATGAGCATGATCACGAGCAGCACCGCCAGGATCAGGGCCCGCTGCGCCCAGACGTTGGCGAAAATATTCTTGTTTTTCACAGCACTTCACCCTCCTTTGCGGCCACGCCGGAAGAGGCCAGAAGAACGGCCTGCTGCGTTGCTTTATGGTCGCGGAATTCCTGGAAGAAGGTGCCGCCGTGGAGGACCAGGACCCGGTCGGAGACCTCGGTCAGTTCGGCCAGATCCGAGGAAACCATGATGATAATGGCCCCCTTGTCGGCCAGGCGGCGCATATAGACGTACAGCTCCGCCTTGACGCCCACGTCCACGCCTACGGTGGGCTCGTCCAGGATCAGCACGTCCACGTCCCGGCTGAGCCAGCGGGCCAGGATAACCTTCTGCTGGTTGCCGCCGGAGAGGTTCTGCAGGGGCAGCTTCTTCATAGCGGGACGCACGTCGTAGTCTGCGATGGCCTTTTCCGCATGGCCACTCTCCGCCCCGGCGCGGACGAAGCCCAGGGTGCTGAGCCGGTCGTAGCTGGAGATGACGATGTTGCGCAGAATGCTGAGCTGGGGGAAGAAGCCCTCCGTTCTCCGGTCCTCCGGCACCATACCGAAGCCCGCCCGGATATTCTTGGCCACGGAGCGGCTCACCGGCTTCCCGTCCAGGGTGATGGAGCCCTTGTAGTTCTTGACGGCTCCGTAAATGCAGCTCACAAGTTCCGTTCTGCCGGAACCCACCAGACCGCCGATCCCCAGGATCTCGCCGCCGTAAGCTTTGAAATGGATATCGTGAAGGAGGTTGCCCAGGCTCAGATCCTTCACTTCTATGCAGTGATCATAATTCACGTTGGGGACGCGCACACCTGTCTTCTCCAGTTCATGGCCGATCATCATGGCGGTAACGGTATCCGCCTGAACGGTCCTGGAATCCACCACGCCCACCACTTCACCGTTTCGCATGATGGTGAGCCGGTCCGTGACCCGGTAGATCTCCTCCAGCCGGTGGGAGATGTAGAGGATGCTGGTGCCCTTTTCCCGGAGGCCCTCCATGGTGACGAAGAGCTGCTCCGTCTCGCTGGCGGAGAGGGAGGTGGTGGGCTCGTCCATGATGAGGAGCTTGGCCTCCGTGGAGAGGGCCTTCAGGATCTCGCACATCTGCCGCTGGGCCATGCCCATGGTGGCCACCACCTCGTCGGGGCGGAGGAGGAAGCCGTAGCGGTCGATGAGCGCCTGCACCTGGCGGCGCATCTCCTTTTTGTCGGGGAGGCCCCGCTTCATAATCTCGTGGCCCAGGAAGATGTTTTCCGTGACGGTCAGCTCCGGCACCAGGCTGAGCTCCTGATAGATGACGGAGATGCCCGCCTCGGCTGCGTCGTGCCGGTTGTTGATGACGACGTGCTGCCCATCGATGTAGATCTCCCCGTCGTCCTTGGTGTAAACGCCGGTGATGATCTTGATGATGGTGCTCTTGCCCGCGCCGTTCTCACCCATGAGGGCGTGGATCTCTCCCTTGCGGATCTCCAGGTTCACGTTTTTCAGCACCTGGATGCCATTGAAGGATTTGCAGACATTTTCTGTCCGCAGGATCAGCTCTTCGCTCACTGCGCGCCGCCTCCCTTCTGCGCCTCCAGCAGGGCTTCATCATTGGCATTCTTCTCGGAGATCGCCTTGAGCCGCCGGGCAGAAATGACGGCGAAGCCCGCGTCGCTCATGATGGCGATGAGGATCACGGCGCCTTCGAACACATACTGCCAGGAGGTGTCCAGGCCGTATTTCCGCATACCGTTGGTCA
>CAMVBX010000094.1 GCA_947165825.1 uncultured Clostridia bacterium | reverse complement strand
GATCAGCTTGTCGATGAACTCCTGGGAATACCACAGCTCGTCGTTCCAGAGATAGACGAAGGGGTCCTCCAGCGTGCCCGTCCCCTTGATGAGCAGGGGCAGCGCCATGGGCGGCAGGGGCACCGGCTCCTCCGGCTCCGGCTCCAGGGAAACCACGACGTTGTAGTTTCCGGCGACCACGCCGGCTTCGCTGTACCCGGTTATGTATACGGTGGTGGGTACGCTGTACCGGCCTACCGCGTTGCCGTAATCGCTCAGGTCCGCAACCAGCTGGACGTTCTCCTGCGCGACCAGAGAGACGATCTCCGCCGGACCGCGGATGACGACTTCCTTATACTGGGTAATGGGATTTGCCACGTAGCCCTGGGAGACATTGATGAAGCTGATATTGGTGGTAATGATCCTTCGGCTCACCAGCCCCCGGATGCTGACGGTGACGGTGGCTTCCTTATCTCCGGAAAGGTTCTCCGCCCCGTTGGGCAGAGGGATCGGATAGGTCACGGTGTAGGATTGCTCGAAGGCGGCCAGGTCGATGGCGCCCAGGGTGATCCGGTTGATCCCCTGGAGAAGCTCCGCATCCCCGGTCACCGTGAGGACATTGGGCTTGATATCCACCACGGCGTTGGTCTCCTTCGCCCCGCCGCCTTCGATCAGATCAACGGTCAGGACGATATCCTTCAGCATGACGATGGGGATGGTATACTGCACCGTGGAAACGTCCACGGTCAGCTCCGTGAGGTCCACCGGGTTATCCTCGTAATCCAGCAGGGTATAGCTCACGCTTCCGGTTACGGTGCGGTTCAGGTTTTCCCGGTCCAGCACCACGTGCGCGCATTTGATATGGGAAACGACCTCCTCCGGACCAGATACCGTGATGGTGGCGGGCTCGTAGGTGATGGGCTCCTGCATGAAGCCCTCCTGCACGCTTCCCTCGAAATCCCCCCGGACCTCCACCGGTCTGGAGGAAAGCTTATCGATATTCACCTTGACGAATTCCGGATTGCGCTTGACGATGAGGACCGCATCCTCCTTGACGCTGTCCGGGAAGGTAACGGTATACACTTTTTCATAGACGCCGGTGCTGCGGATATCCGTCAGGTCCACGCTCACCTGCACCTCGTCCTTGTTGATGGCCGAGATCACGTTCCGCTTCCCCAGGATGGTGAGGCTGACGCTCTGCTGGTCCTGCTCCGTGACCAGAAGCTTCCGGTCCCGAAGGATATCGTCCCCGCCCACGTAGTTGATCTCCAGCCCGGTGAGCTCCGCCTCCATGTCCGTATTGGCGTAGGATGCCACGTACAGCCACAGGATGACGGAGAGGATGCAGGCCAGGACGATATACAGCGCTCGGCTACTGGCGATCTTCTTGATGGTTTTCATTCTCGTCTTCCTTTACGGGTGCCAGCTTTTTGCGAACGGCGGCGATACGGTTCTTCACGGCAGCCCGGAGGCCGTCTTCCCCATCCGTATCGGGGCTGCGCAGCAGGCACTGATCCAGCCTGTTTTTCAATTCCTCCAGGCTGATATTGGAATAGATCTCCCCATTGACCGCAAAGCTGATTTCCCCGGTCTGCTCGCTGACGATCACCACCGCCGCATCGGAATGCTCGCTCATGCCCAGGGCTGCCCGATGGCGCATACCGTACCGCTGAGGCAGATCCAACCGTCGGCTGGAGGGCAGGCGGCAGCGGGCCGCATAGATCCGCTCGCTGCGGATGATGACCGCGCCGTCATGCAGGACGGTGTTCTTGTCAAAGATATGCTGCAGGAGGATGGAACGGGTCTCCACGTCGATGAGGACGCCGGTCTGGATCTCCTCGTTCAGGTCATTATCCCGTTCAAAGACGATCAGGGCGCCGGTTTTGGTCTTGGAGAGCGGATCGCAGGCCTTTACCACTTCTTCGATGCAGCTGCCCAGCTCCTTGCTGCGCTCAGAACCGGGTATGAACCGGGTCACCGCGCCGACCTTTTCCAGCATGGACCTTACCTCCGGCTGGAATACGATCAGCAGGATCAAGACCCCCAATTCCAGGGCCTTGCCGAAAACGAAGTTGAACATATACAGATCCAGCTTCCTGGCGATGAGCAGGGCCAGGATGATCAGCAGCAGGCCGCGCAGCGCCCTGCCCGATCCGGTTCTGGACAGGAAATACAGGATCTTGTACAGGAGGAAAGCCATGATCGCCATGTCGATCACGTCGTTGATCCGTATGGTCCTGATCAGGTTCAGCAGCATATCCCAAAAACCCACTCGGACTTCCCCCATCCTTTCTCTCTGTCCTGCCGCCGGGGTTTCCCCCGCGGCAGGATCTATAGTGCTAACGTATATTATATCTTATCCGTTTCCGCTTGACAAGCGTTTTCGCCTTTGGTCACAAGTTTTCCAGGGCTTTGGCCAGCCGGCGCACGTGGCTTTCCCGGGTGAATACGGATACGCTCATGCGCAGGGTCCCCCGTTCCCCGGTTCCTGCCGTATCGTGTGCCAGGGGGGCGCAATGGAGCCCTGCCCGGAGAGAGAAGCCCCGCTGCGCCAGCCGCTCCGCCGCCGTCTCGCAATCCAGCTCCGTCACCTGAAAGGACAGGACTCCGCCCTGGAGGGCCTTGTCCGGGGCGGCGAACACCCGAAGCCTGGGATTCGCCCCCAAGAGCTCCGCAGCCAGGGAGACGAGCCTTTGCTCATGGTCCAGGATGTCCGACGGCCCCATTCGCCGCACAAAGTCCAGTCCGGCGCGGAGACCGGCAATACCGGGCATATTCAGGGTCCCGGCCTCCAGCCGGTCGGGCAGCCAATCGGGCATATCCGGCCGCCGGGGATCGCTGCCGGAGCCGCCCTCCAGCAGAGTCCGGATGGGGCGGCTGCCGGGCTGCCTTCCGCAGAGCAGCAGGCCGGTGCCCTGGGGACCGTACAAGCCCTTGTGTCCGGGCATAGCCACGAAGGCCGCGTCCCATTCCTCCGGATGCAGCGGCAGGATCCCCGCGCTCTGGGAAGCGTCCACAACCAGCGGGATCCCCCGCTCCCGGCAGAGCGCGGCGACCTCTTCCACCGGCTGGATACAGCCGAAAACGTTGGATACGTGATTCACCACCGCCAGGGACGCCCCCTGCCGCAGTTCCCGGGCATAGGCCTCCGCAGCGGCGGCAGGATCAAAAAGCGGAGCCGCCGCCACCCGGATCCTTGTCCCCAGGGCATGGAGAGGCCGCAGCACCGCGTTGTGCTCGTAACCGGAGATCACCACCCGCTCTCCGGGTCGGACCAGCGCCTTGATGGCCAGATTCAGTCCATGGGTGGCATTCATGCAGAAAACCACCCGCTCCGGCTCCCGCATGCCGAACAGGGCCGCCGCCGTCTCCCGGCAGCGGTATGCCTCCTCCGCCGCCGCCATGGCGGCGGGATATCCGCCCCGCCCGGGACTGGCCAGGGTCAGCATGGCTCTCTCCGCGGCCCGATACACGGCGGCGGGCTTCTGCAGCGTGGTCGCGGCGTTGTCCAGGTAGATCACGGCTCCGCCTCCCGGATCGATCCGTCCGCCTCCCGCAGATAGATGCGGCCGGGGACGAAGCCTGCCTCCCGGAGCCTCGCCAAAGCCGCCTTCCGATCTCCTCCGCGCAGCCGCACGGCATAGGCGCAGCCGCCGGACCATGGCGCCCGGGCGGCGTTTGCCGGGATCCCCAGACCGGACAGGAACCGGGCGGCCCGTTGGGCATAGGTCAGGGACCGAAGGCCGATATATGCATCCTGCAAAGGGTATTCCCCCTCTATTTCCGATTTCTTCGGCAAACCCCATATGCAGAAAGGGATGAGAGGCGGCCCGAGACCGCTTCCCATCCCCGTTCGGTTATTTCTGCTCCCGGCAGCTTGCCGGTCCATCCTATGCGTCGTCCGCCCCCAAGTGTTACCCTGCCTCCCCCGGGAACAGGCCCGGAGAGGGAAAGGAACCCCCTCCTGGGTTCCCTTTCACTATCTTTCTTCCCGGTATCGTTGCGTTTTTCGGTTTGTCTACAGTCTCAGGGACCCAGCCGTCGGCTGGGTCCCTTCCGATTCCGTATATCAGCTCACCGTTGGGCGAGGCTGGTTTCCCCGTTCCTCCCGCTCCGGCACGGCGGCAGCCTCCGGCTGCTTCTCCTCCGGCTTCCAGGGCTGGATACCGGTGAAATCCAGGGCGGTGTGGAGCACGTCGTCGATATGCTTCGCGGTGACGAACTGCAGAGCTCCCCGCACGTCCGGGTCGATCTCCGCCAGATCTGCCTCGTTCTCCGCCGGGATCAGGACGGTCCTGACGCCCGCCCGCAGAGCGGCCATGGTCTTTTCCTTCAATCCGCCGATGGCCAGGATCCGGCCCCGGAGGGTGATCTCCCCGGTCATGGCCAGGTCGCCCCGGAGGGGCGCTCCGGTGAGGGCCGAAATCATCGCCAGGGTGATGGTGATGCCCGCGCTGGGGCCGTCCTTGGGCACGCCGCCCTCGGGGAAATGGATGTGGATATCCTTCTTCCGGTAGAATTCCGGGTCGATGCCCAGGATGGCGGCCCGGCTGCGGATATAGCTCAGCCCCGCCTGGGCGGATTCCTGCATCACCTTTCCCAGGTTGCCGGTGAGCTCCAGACGGCCGGTTCCCTCCATCACGTTCACTTCCACGTCCAGGGTGACACCGCCCACGCTGGTCCAGGCCAGACCCCGGGCCAGGCCCACGGCGGGCTCCAGCCGCTTTTCCTCCGGCTTGTACCGCCGGACGCCCAGGAACTTCTCCAGCTCGGAGGCCTTGACGCCCACGCTCTTGCTTTCCCCTTCCACCAGGCGCATGGCGGCCTTGCGGCAGACCGCGGCCAGCTCACGCTCCAGCATGCGGACGCCGGATTCCTCCGTCCAGCCGGAGATGATCTCCCGGATGGCGGTATCCCCGATCCGCAGTTCCCTGGCCTTCAGGCCGTGGCGCCTGCGCTGCTTGGGCAGCAGGTGGTCCTTGGCGATATGCAGCTTTTCCTCGTCGGTATAGCTGCTGAGTTCAATGATCTCCATCCGGTCCATCAGGGGCCGGGGAATGGTGGCGGTGGTGTTGGCAGTGGTGATGAACAGCACGTCGGATAGGTCAAAGGGTACCTCCAGGTAGTGGTCCCGGAAGCTGCTGTTCTGCTCGGAATCCAGCGCCTCCAGCATGGCGGCGGAGGGATCCCCCCGATAGTCGCTCCCCAGTTTATCGATCTCATCCAGCAGGAGGACCGGATTCCGGGTCCCTGCCTGGGCCACGGCATTCATGATCCGCCCGGGCATGGCGCCCACGTAGGTCTTCCGATGGCCCCGGATCTCCGCCTCGTCATGGATACCGCCCAGGCTGATCCTTCCCAGCTTCCGCCCGAGAGCCCGGGCGATGCTCTTGCCGATGGAGGTCTTTCCGGTGCCCGGAGGACCCACCAGACAAAGGATGGTCCCCTTCAGATCGGGGGCCAGCTGGCGGACGGCGACGAATTCCAGGATGCGTTCCTTCACCTTCTCCAGGCCGAAGTGATCCTCGTCCAGGATCCGCCGGGTCTGCTCCACGTTGTAACAGTCCTCCGTTTCCTGGTTCCAGGGAAGGCCCAGGACCGTATCCAGCCAGGTGCGCAGCACCGCGGCCTCGGAGGAGCCGAAGCCCTGACGGGCCAGCCGGTTCAGCTCCTTTCTGAGCTTGTCCTTGACCTCCTCGGAGGCCTCCAGAGCGTCGATCCGCGCCGTGTACTCGTCCATTTCGGTGGCAGCTTCCTGCTCCTCATCCATACCCAGCTCCATCTGGATGGTGCGGAGCTGTTCCCGGAGGATCCCCTCCCGCTGGGCTGCGGCCAGCCGCCCCTGGGTCTTGCGCTGGATCTGCTCCTCCACCTCCAGGACGGCGATCTCATGGGTGAGCATCTCGTCCAGAAGCTCCAGCCGCCGTACGGGCTCCGCCTCCTCCAGGATCTGCTGCCGGTCTTCCGGCATGAGCCGAACGGTCTGGGCCAGGTAATCCGCGATATAGCCGGGGCTGTGGCTCCCGGCGATCCCGCCGAGAAAATCCGGATGATTCTCCGGCAGCAGCTCGGTGAGATGGGCGATCAGACCCCGGGTGCGGCGAATCAGCGCCTCCCAATACCGGGGAGTCTCCCCGCTCTCCTGCTCCTCCTGCTGCCGGATCTCCGCCCGGTAGAAGGGGACGTGCTCCAGCACCCGCAGAAGCTCGGCCCGGTAAATGCCCTTCACCAGGACCCGCACACCGCCGCCGGGAATCCGGAGGATCTGCCGGATCTCCGCCACCGTTCCGACCTTGAACAGCTCGCTTTCCTCGGGCTCCTCCGCCTCGGGATCGGACTGGCAGAGCAGATAGATCCGCCGATCCTCTTCCATGGCGGCGTTCATGGCGGCGATGGAAAGGGGCCGTTCCAGGTCGAAATTCAGCATCATCTCCGGGAAGACCTGCAGTCCCCGGAGAGGGATCATCGGAAGTTGTTCCGTTCTTTCGTTCATGGTTTTCCTCCTGTCCTGGGAAAATAAACGCGCTGCAGGCAGGTCTGACCGGGGGCTCCTCTGCGGGGCTTCACAGCCAGGCTGCCGCAGCGCGGCCTCCGCTGGGGCGTTCAGCCGGCCAGCTCAGGTTTTCTGCGGGTGATCACGGGACCCGCCGTGCCCCGGATGCAATCCCCGTTGATCTCCACGGCGGTAATCTCATGATCGGAGGGGATCGTGTACATGATCTCCTGCATCACCCGCTCCATGATGCTGCGCAGACCCCGCGCCCCCAGATCCATTTCCAGGGCCTGGTCAGCCACGGCCTCCAGGGCGTCCTGGGTGAAGCTGAGGTCCACGTTATCATAGCGCATCAGCGCCTGGTACTGCCTGGTCAGGCTGTTTTTGGGCTGGGTCAGAATCTGGATCAGGTTATCCCGGTCCAGACCGTGGAGGGGAGTGATCACCGGCAGCCGGCCCACCAGCTCCGGGATCAGACCATACTTCATAATGTCATGGGGCTGCACGTTCTGGAGGATCTCCCCCACGTCCTTCTTCGTCCGGCTGGGGATGTCTCCCCCGAAGCCGATGGTGGCCTTGCTCATCCGGCTCTCAATGATCTGCTCCAGGCCCGCAAAGGCGCCGCCGCAGATGAACAGAATGTTCTTGGTATCCACCTGGATGAACTCCTGGTGGGGATGCTTTCTTCCGCCCTGGGGCGGTACGTTGGCCACGGTTCCCTCCAGGATTTTCAGGAGGGCCTGCTGTACGCCTTCGCCGCTCACGTCCCGAGTGATGGAGACGTTTTCGCTCTTCCGGGACACCTTGTCCAGCTCATCAATATAGATGATGCCCCGTTCCGCCTGCTCCACGTCGTAATCCGCCGCCTGAAGCAGCCGCAGGAGGATATTCTCCACGTCGTCGCCCACGTAACCCGCTTCCGTCAGGGTCGTGGCGTCGGCAATGGCGAAGGGTACCTGCAGGAGCTTCGCCAGGGTCTGGGCAAAAAGGGTCTTGCCGGAACCCGTGGGTCCGAGAAGCAGGATATTGCTCTTCTGCAGTTCAACGTCCTCATCCTCGCTGCCGTGCAGGATCCGTTTATAGTGGTTGTAAACCGCAACGGACAGCGCGATCTTGGCCCGCTCCTGTCCGATGATATACTGATCCAGAAAAGTTTTGATCTCCGCCGGGGTGGGCAATCCGCCGTCCGCTCCCAGGAGCCCGGCCTCCTTGGGGCGCATGGGCAGGGTCTTGTCTTCCTGCATGATCTGCAGGCAGGCACTGACGCATTCATTGCAGATAAAGGCGTTGCGGCCCGCGAAGATCCGGGTCACATCGTCCTGGGATTTGCCGCAGAAGGAGCATCTGGCAATATGCTTTTCATCCATTTTCATTCCTCTTCGCTCCGTTCAGACCGCAAAAGGGTCATATCCAAATGAGGCAAGCAGAGACCGAACCACCGGCGCGGCCGCTGCTTGCCCAGAAAAACGATTCAGCGCTTGACGATGACCTTGTCGATGAGGCCGTACTCCGCCGCTTCCTCGGCGGTCATCCAGTTGTTGCGCTCGCAGTCCGCGTAGACCTGGTCGTAGCTCTTTCCGGTGCTGGCGGCCAGGGCTTCGGTCAGGGTGTGCTTGATGCGGGCAATATGCCGGGCTTCGATCTGAATATCCGTCTCCTGACCCTGGGTGCCGCCCAGGACCTGATGGATCATGATCTCCGCGTGGGGCAGCGCCATCCGCTTGCCCTTCGCGCCGGCGGAAAGCAGGAAAGCTCCCATGCTGGCGGCCATGCCCACGCAGATCGTAGCGACGTCCGCCTTGATGTACTGCATGGTATCGTAAATGGCCAGACCGTCGGTTACGGAGCCTCCGGGACTGTTGATATACATCTGGATATCCTTGTCCGGATCCTGGGCCTCCAGGTACAGGAGCTCCGCGACAATGATGCTGGCGGAGGCCTCGTTCACCTCACCGTTGAGGAAAACGATCCGGTCGTTCAGAAGCCGGGAGTACAGGTCGTAGGACCGCTCCCCCCGGGAGGTCTGCTCCACCACATAAGGGATCAGGCTGCTCATGGGCACGCCTCCTTTTCCATTCGATCTTGCTCCGTTTCCGGAGCATACCCGGTTCGGGCCGGGTTTATACCGCCGCGCAGGAAAACGGGATTATTCCGCCTGCTGGGGCTCTTCGCTCTTTTCCTCCGCCTTCTCCTCGGCGGGCTTCTCCTCCTCGGGAGGCTCGGGCAGAGCGGTGGCGTTGGCGATGATGAGATCAGCCGCCTTGTTGTACAGGATGCCGTCCGTGAGCATATCGGCGTCCATAAAGTTCTTTACGGTGTCCAGATCCACGCCGTACTGATCGGCGGCCTTCTGCAGCTCGGCATCCTTGTCCTCTTCCGTGACGGTGAGGCCTTCCAGCTCGGCGATCTTGGCCAGAGCCAGCTCCTGCCGGATGGTCTTCTCCGCATTCTGCAGCTGCATCTTGGTGAAGTCTTCCGCATTGGTGCCCATCCAGCTCAGGTAGGTCTCGAAGGAAATGCCCTGGTTCTGGATGCGCTGAGCCATATCCTGCACCATCTGCTTGGCCCGCTCGTTCACCATGGCTTCGTTCAGATCGACCTTCATGCCGTCCGTCACCTGGGTCAGGAGCAGATCCAGGAAGGCGTCCCGGGTCTGGTTTTCCTTCTGCTTCAGCAGCTTTTCCTCAAT
>CAMVBX010000093.1 GCA_947165825.1 uncultured Clostridia bacterium | reverse complement strand
GTCATCAAGGATAAAAAGGACGTGGACACCCGCGTCGCCTTCTGCTTTCCCGACACCTACGAGATCGGCATGTCCAACCTGGGCATGCGCATTCTCTACGGCGTCATGAACGAGATGGACGGCGTATGGTGTGAGCGTGTGTTTGCCCCCTGGGGCGACATGGAGGAGGAGATGCGCCGGGCCCATATACCCCTCTTTGCCCTGGAGTCCGGCGACCCCATCACCGATTTTGACATCGTGGCCTTTTCCGTGGGCTATGAGATGGCTTTCACCGCCATTCTCAATATGCTGGATCTGGCTGGCATCCCCCTCCACAGCGCCGACCGGCCCCATCTGACGCCCCTTGTCATCGCCGGCGGTACCGCCATGTACAACGCCGAGCCCGTGGCGGACTTTATCGACATTGTCTCCCTGGGCGAGGGGGAGGACGTGACGCCGGAGCTGATTGAGCTCCACCGCAGGGCCCGCCGGGAGGGGTGGGACAAGCATCGCTTCCTGGTGGCCGCCGCCCAGTTGGACGGCATCTATGTGCCCTCTCTGTATGACATATCTTACCACGACGACGGCACCGTGGCCGCCATCACCCCCCGCGACGGCGCGCCGGAGCGTGTGGTGAAGCGCATCGTCCACGATCTGGACAAGTCCTTTTTCCCCACCCGCACCATCGTCCCCAGCACGGAGATCGTCCAGGACCGGGTGATGCTGGAGCTGTTCCGGGGCTGCATCCGGGGCTGCCGCTTCTGCCAGGCGGGGTACGTATACCGCCCCGTGCGGATGAAAAAGGCGGATACCCTGATCCGCCAGGGAATCGAAAGCCTGGCGCATGCGGGCTACGAGGAGATCAGCCTTACCTCCCTCAGCACCAGCGACTATAAGGAGCTGGGAAAGCTCTGCGACGGCCTGCTGGACTGGTGCGAGCCACGGAGCGTGAGCCTGTCCCTGCCCTCCCTGCGGGCGGACAATTTCTCCATGGACCTGATGCAGCGGGTGCAGAAGGTGCGGAAAAGCGGCCTCACCTTCGCCCCGGAGGCGGGGTCCCAGCGCCTGCGGGACGTGATCAACAAGAACGTGACGGAGGAGGACCTCCTCCGTTCCTGCCGCACCGCCTTCGCCGGAGGGTGGAACGCGGTGAAGCTGTATTTCATGCTGGGCCTCCCCACGGAGACGGACGAGGACGTGCTGGCCATCGCGGACCTGGCCTACAAGGTCTGGCAGACCTGGCGGGAGGCCAGCCCCAACCGGAGCCGGGGGGTGCGGATCACCGTATCCACCTCCATGTTCATCCCCAAGCCCATGACTCCCTTCCAGTGGTGCCCCCAGTGCTCCATGGAGGAGCTCATCCGGCGGCAGCGGCTGCTGAAGGACGCCATCCGCACCAAGGCCATCGTATACAACTGGCATGCCCAGGACGTGAGCTATGTGGAGGCGGCCCTGGCGGTGGGGGACCGGCGTATGGGCGGCGTTCTGCAGCGGCTGTTTGAACGCGCCGGCGGCCTCCAGGCCTGGGAGGAGTTCTTCTCCCTGGAGGACTGGCTCGCCGCCTTCCGGGCGGAGGGGCTGGATCCGGATTTCTATGTCCGCCGGGAGCGGGGAGAGGAGGAATACCTTCCCTGGGACGTGATCGACGACGGAGTCACCAAGGTCCATCTCCTGCGGGAGCTGCGCCTGGCCCGGGAGGGAAAGACCAGTCCGGACTGCCGGCAGCAGTGCCTGGGCTGCGGGGCCTCGACTCTGCTGAAGGGAGGAAAATGCGATGCCTGAGCTGCGCCTGCGGTTCGAGAAGCGGGGAAAGGCCGCCTACCTCTCCCATCTGGACGTTCTGCGCACCTTCCAGCGCGCCTTTATCCGGGCGGGGATCCCGGTGAAGCATTCCGAAGGCTTCAATCCCCATCCGAAGATGAGCATCGCCGCCCCTCTCCAGCTGGGGTGCGAGAGCCTGTGCGAGGTGCTGGACGTTCAGATCCTCTCCGATCCGGCGGATCTGCCCGCCGCGCTGAATCCGGTGCTGCCGGAGGGCTTGCGGGTGGTCAGCGCCGGCGCACCCGTCCTGGGGGTGGGAAAGATCGCCTGGACGGAATGGGACCTGGTTTTCGACGGGGACTGTGCCGGAGCGGAAAGCCTGCTTCGGTCGGGAAAGCCCCTGGTGGTGGAGAAGAAGACCAAGCGGGGAGTGAATCCCCTGGATATCGCCCCCCATCTCCGGGTGAAGGAGCGGGAAGGGAAAAGTCTTCGTCTGCTGCTTCGGGCGGCGGAGCCCACGGTGAACACCGGGGACGTTGCCCGGGCCTTGGAAGGCGCGGGGATCGCCCCGCCCCGGAAATGCCGCCGCATTGCGCTGTATGACGGAGAAATGGTGCCTTTTGCGTAAAAAAGTACTTGCATTTCCCGGGAGACTATGGTAAAATCCCTCAGTCTGCAAATGTGTTTGCAGCGCGGATAAGGGTGGTCCTATGCCGTCAGACGCGGTACGAACACCTGCTCTGAAAGGAGGAAAAAACCATGGATCTGGTTAAAGCACTCACCGATCAGTACCTGAAGCCGGAGCTGCCTGAGGTCAACGTGGGCGATACGGTCCGCGTTTCCGTCAAGGTCAAGGAAGGCAACCGGGAGCGCATTCAGGTGTTTGAGGGCATCGTGATCGCCCGGAAGCACGGCGGCATCAATGAGACCATTACCGTCCGCCGCGTGGCCTACAACGTGGGCTATGAAAAGGTCTTCCCGATCCACTCCCCCAATATCGCGTCCATCGAGACCGTCCGTCGCGGCAAGGTCCGCCGGGCCAAGCTCCATTACCTGCGGGACAGAGTCGGCAAGAAAGCAAAGGTCAAGGAAAAACTCTAAAAACATGGGGGGTGCGCACAGCGCCCCCTTTTGCTTTAGACGGCTCGGGAGGAGATCGGCATGGAAGAAACAAAAGGCGAAAAGAAAAAACCTTCTGTCCTGAACAGCGCGTACGACTGGCTGGAGAGCATCGTCAGCGCCATCGTCATCTGCATACTGCTGTTCCTGTTCGTGGTGCGGGTGGTGAGCGTGGATGGGAGCAGCATGAATCCCACCCTGTATGACGGGGAACGGGTCCTGATCACCCGGATCTTTTCCGCGCCGAAGCAGGGGGATATCGTGGTGTTCACCCAGCACAGCTACGGCGAGGACAGCCTGGTGAAACGGGTCATCGCCACAGAGGGGCAGACGCTGGATATCGATTTTGACCGGGGCATCGTCACCGTGGACGGGGTTCGGCTGGATGAACCCTATATCGCGGAGCTTACCCATAAGAAGCTGGATTTTACCGGTCCCGTGACCGTAAAGGAAGGCTGCATTTTCTGCATGGGGGACAACCGGAACGAGAGCACCGACAGCCGAAGCAGCCGCATCGGGCAGATCGATACCCGCTGCGTGTTGGGGAAAGCGCTGTTCCGGATCTGGCCGCTTTCCTTCCTGGGCGGAGCGAAGAAGAATGGCTGAGCGGGATCAGGTAAACGTAAACTGGTTCCCCGGGCATATGACCAAGGCCCTCCGCGCCATGGAGGGGGATCTGAAGCTGGTGGACGCGGTGATCGAGCTGACGGACGCCCGCATCCCCCGGTCCAGCCGGAATCCGGCCCTGGATGAGGTGCTGGGCAACAAGCCCAGGCTTGTGCTGCTGAACCGGGCGGATCTGGCGGATCCGGCGGCAACGGAACGCTGGCTCCGGTTCTATAAGGCCTCCAGAATCGCCGCCCTGGCGGCAGACAGCCGGGGAGGCAGGGGCGTGGAGAAGCTCCCCGCGGCCATGCGCAGCCTGCTGAAGGAAAAGCTGGAGCGCCTGGCGGCCAAGGGGCAGGGCAGCCGTCCCATCCGGGCCATGGTGGTGGGGATCCCCAACGTGGGAAAGTCCACCTTCATCAATAAGGCGGCGGGCCGAAAGGCAGCCGCGGCGGGGAACAAACCCGGGGTCACCAAGGGCAGGCAGTGGATCACGGTGGACCGGAGCCTGGAGCTGTTGGATACCCCCGGCGTCCTCTGGCCCCGGTTTGAGGATCCGGCGGTGGGAGAGCATCTGGCCTTCACCGGCGCGGTGAAGGAGGAGATCCTGGACCAGGAGGCCCTGGCCATGCGCCTTGCCGAACTGCTGAACCGGGAATACCGGGAGCTGTTCCGGGCCCGGTACAAGCTGGGTGATACGGAGGGAATGGACGGCCCCGCCCTGCTGGAAGCCGCCGCCCGGAAGCGGGGATTCCTGGTTTCCGGAGGAGAGACGGATCTGGAACGCATGAGCCGGGTGCTGCTGGATGAATTCCAGGCGGGCAGCCTGGGCCGGATCACCCTGGAGGAGCCGGAATGCTGAAACCGGAAAAGGAATACGGCCTGGTCTGCGGGATCGACGAAGCGGGACGGGGTCCCTTGGCGGGACCGGTATGCGCCGCCGCGGTGATCCTGCCGGAGGAATACGATCTCCCCGGCCTCAACGACTCCAAGAAGCTCAGTCCCAAAGCCCGGGAGGCGCTGTTCCGCCGCATCCTGGAGACCGCCGTCGCTTATGGGATCGGCTGGGCGGATGAACGGGAGATCGATCGGATCAATATCCTGCAGGCCACCTTTCAGGCCATGGGCAGGGCCTTTTCGGAGATGAACCGGATCCCCGACCACGCGTTTGTGGATGGGAACCGCCCCCCGCAGCTGCCGGTGCCGGTGCGCTGCGTGGTGGGAGGAGACGGGAAGTACGACTGTATTGCCGCCGCATCCATCCTGGCCAAGGTGAGCCGGGACCGGCTGATGCTGGAATACGACAAGACCTATCCCGGCTATGGGTTTGCCCGACATAAGGGTTATGGAACGAAGCTTCATTATGCCGCCCTGGCGCAGCTGGGACCCAGTCCCATCCACCGGCTTACCTTCCTGAAGGGATCGGGTAAATGAGAACACAGCTGCTGGGGGCCATGGGGGAGGCTGCCGCCGCCGACTGGCTCCGGAAAAAGCGGTGGAAGATCCTGGCCATGAATTACCGCTGCCGCCTGGGGGAAGTGGATATCATCGCCCGGGACGGGTCGGAGATCGTTTTTGTCGAGGTGAAGCTCCGGAGAACGGGCGGCTATGCTCCCGCGGCGGAATATGTCACCCCGTCCAAGCAGCGGAAGCTGCGCCTGGCGGCGGAGAGCTGGCTGGCGGAAAACGGCCTGGAGGATCCGCCCTGCCGTTTCGACGTGGTGGAGGTATACCTGGAGCGAAACGGGGAGAAGATCGAGAAAATGAATCTGATTTCGGAGGCATTCTGAAATGAAACTGTTCGATGGACACTGCGATACGCTTCTGGCGCTGCATTTTTCCCGGCAGCCCGCCGGGGCGCTGTACCGCAATTCCGGGCACGTGGACCTGGAACGCGGCCTCTCCCTGGGAGGCTATGCCCAGTTTTTCGCCATTTTCGGCACACCGGAATTCGTCCGGGACGGGGATATCTTCGAGATCTTCTACGACCGGTTCCTGCAGGAGCTGGAAGCCTGCGGAGAGCATATGGCCTTCTGCCGCACCGGCGCTGAGGCGGATGCGGCCATGGCCGCCGGGAAGGCGGCGGCCTTCCTCAGCGTGGAAGGGGCGGAGGTGCTGAACTGCGACCCGAAGCGGCTGGAGCAGGCGGCGGAGAAGGGCGTACGCAGCCTCTGCCTCACCTGGAACCGGGCCACCGCCCTGTGCGGCACCAACGTGCAGGATCCGGACCGGGGCCTGAGCGCCGCGGGGAAGGATTACGTCAAGCTGGGGGAGGAGCTGGGGCTCATCCTGGACGTCTCCCATCTCAGCGATCCCGGCTTCTGGGACATGGAAAAGCAGATCCGGGGTCCCTTCGTTGCCACCCATTCCAATTCCCGGGCCGTGCATGACCATCCCCGGAACCTGACGGACGATATGTTCCGGGCCATCCGGGATCATGGCGGCGTGGCCGGCCTGAATCTGTACACCGCCTTCCTGGGGGAGGGCGAGGTGACGACGGAGACCGTTCTTCGGCATCTGGAGCATTTTCTGGATCTGGGCGGTGAAAAGACGCTGGCCATGGGCGGCGATCTGGACGGCTGCGAGAGCCTGCCCAAGGGCATGCGCGGCGTGCAGGATGTGCGGCTTCTGGAGCAGGAACTGCAGAAGCGGGGATATCCCCAGAGCCTGATGGACGATCTGTTCTTCGGCAACTGGAGACGGGTCATCGGGGACTGAACCTGAACAGGAGGAACGAGCGATGCGATATTTGAGTACGAGAGACGCTTCCCTCAGCCTGAGCGCCGCGGAGGCCATTGCCCGGGGGCTCAGCCGGGAGGGAGGTCTGTTCCTGCCGGAGAGCCTTCCCGAGCTGAGTCTGGAGCAGATCCGGGCGCTGGGGGAGAAGGATTACCCCGGACGGGCGGCGGAGATCATGGGCCTGTTCCTGGAGGAATTCACCGCCGGGGAGCTGGCGGAGTATACCGCCGCGGCCTATGCCCCGGAGCGCTTCGGACCGGATCCGGCGCCGCTCCATGCGGTGAACGGTTCCACCGCGTTCCTGGAGCTGTGGCACGGACCCACCTGTGCCTTTAAGGATATGGCCCTGCAGATCATGCCCCGGCTCCTCACCGCCTCCCTGCGGAAGACGGGGGAGCAGAAGCGGGTATGCATCCTGGTCGCCACCAGCGGGGATACGGGCAAGGCGGCTTTGGAGGGCTTCCGGGACGTACCCGGCACGAAGATCCTGGTGTTTTACCCCTCCGACGGGGTAAGCGACGTGCAGAAGCTCCAGATGCAGACCCAGCTGGGGGAAAACGTGGGCGTATGCGGCGTAAAGGGCAATTTTGACGATGCCCAGAATGGGGTGAAGGCCATCTTCTCCGATACCGCCCTGCGGGGCAGGCTGGAGGAGGCGGGCTGGTTCTTCTCCTCCGCCAACTCCATCAACTGGGGCCGGCTTCTGCCCCAGGTGGTGTATTACTTCTCCGCCTACTGCGATGCCGTGAAAGCCGGTCTCTGCAGCTGGGGGCAGGAGCTGAACTTCTGCGTGCCCACGGGGAATTTCGGCAATATCCTGGCCGGCTGGTTTGCCGGGAAGATGGGTCTGCCCGTGGGAAAGCTCATCTGCGCCTCCAATACGAACCATATCCTGACGGATTTCCTCAGCACCGGCGTATATGACCGGAACCGCCCCTTCCACTGCACCATTTCCCCCTCCATGGATATCCTGATCTCCAGCAACCTGGAGCGGCTGCTCTATGCCATGACCGGCAGCGACGAGACGGTGCGGGACTATATGGATCGCCTGGCGAGAGAGGGGAAATACTGCGTTTCCGGCAGCCTGCTGGAGCGGCTGCAGGCGGATTTCGCCTGCGGCTGGAGCAGCGAGGAGGAGACGGAAGCCGCCATCGGCCGTATGTATGCGGACGGGTATCTGATGGACCCCCATACCGCCGTGGCCTGGGCTGTACTGGAGCAGTACCGCCGGGTGAGCGGGGACGACCGCCCCGGTGTGGTGGTCTCCACGGCCAGCCCCTACAAATTCTGCGACAGCGTTCTGCGCGCCATCGGCTGCGGGGAAACCGGCAGCGGAACGGAGCTGATCCGCACCCTTTCCCGGGTGACGGGCACCCCGGTTCCCGCCCCCCTGGAAGGATTGGAGAAGCGTGAACGCCGCTTCACCGGGTCCGTGGAGAAATCCGGGATGACGGACGCGGTGCTGAGCATGCTGGAGCTTCGCTGAGCCGGAGGAGAAGGAATGGCGCTGTACGGGATCGGAGACCTGCACCTGTCCCTGGGCGCGGATAAGCCCATGGATATTTTCGGCGGGCTCTGGAAGGATCATCAGGAAAAGCTCCGGGAGTCTTTTTCCCGCCTGGGGCCGGAGGACGTGTGCGTCATCCTGGGGGATCTGTCCTGGAGCATGGGGTTGGAGGCCGCCGCGCCGGATTTCCGCTTCCTGGATGAATTGGGCGGACAAAAGCTGCTGCTGAAGGGCAACCACGACTATTGGTGGAGCACCGCCGCGAAGGCGGAGCGCTTCTTCGCCAGGGAAAACATCCGCAGCATCCGCATTCTCCACAACAACTGCTATACCTACGGAGACCTGGCCATCTGCGGCACCAGGGGCTGGTTTTTCGAGGAGGAAACGGGCAAGGCCCACGACCGGAAGATCCTCCAGCGGGAACTGATGCGGCTGGAGGCCTCCCTGAAGGCCGCGGGGGAGCGGCAGAAGCTCTGCTTCCTGCATTATCCGCCACGGTACGGGGACGACTACGTCTGCCGGGAGATCTGCGCCTTGTTCCGGCAGTACGGGGTGGAGGAATGTTACTACGGCCATCTGCACGGCCGTGCCAGGGCCAGAGCGGTGGAGGGGAATGCAGAGGGGGTGCGGTACGCACTCCTCAGCGCCGACCACCTGGATTTCCGGCCCAGACTCATCCGGGAGGAGCCGGGGACCCTTGGGGGACCCCTGAAGGGAACGGAATAATTTGAAAAAAGTTCTGGCAAAAACTTATCGCTTATGATATAGTATCTTGCATTTGTATGGAATGCGCGAAATCTGCTTCATTTCTGGGGCCCGGGGTAAGGGCGCCTGGATCAATCAGCATTGGGAGGACGAGCCGCAATGGAAGTCAAAAACGTCGAAAAGAAAGAAAAGAACAGCGCGCTGATCACCGTTTCCGTTTCCCCGGAGGAATTTGAGGCGGCCGTGGTCAAGGTCTACAACCGGAACAGAAAGAGCATCCAGATCCCCGGTTTCCGCAAGGGCAAGGCGCCCCGCAAGATCGTGGAAGCCATGTACGGGGAGAACGTGTTCCATGAGGAGGCCATCAACGACCTGGCTCCCGAAGCCTATTACTTCGCCGTGAAGGAAAAGGAACTGAAGGTCGTGGCCAGCCCTTCCATTGAGGATGCCAAGGTGGAGGAGGATAAGTCCCTCACCCTGGATATCAACGCCGTGCTCTATCCTGAGGTGGAGCTGGGCCAGTACAAGGGCCTGTCCGCCGTGCGGAAGGAAGCCAAGGTGGATCCCGCCGAGGTGGATATGGAGATCGATCAGCTGCGGAACCGCAACGCCACCATCCAGACCGCCGACCGCCCCGCCAAGTTCGGGGATACCGTGGTGCTGGATTACGAAGGCTTCATTGACGGCGTTCCCTTCGAGGGCGGCAAGGACGAGAAGCATAATCTGGAGATCGGCTCCAATTCCTT
>CAMVBX010000092.1 GCA_947165825.1 uncultured Clostridia bacterium | reverse complement strand
CCACCCTGAAAAGCAAACGACGATTGCCAAGCAGATTCAAAGTCGGCAAGCTGACATCCCGCACCCGCTTATTCTTCGCCGCGTCAGTGCCCCCTTCGCTTCAGCGCCCGCCGCACCGGGGTGCAGGGGCGGAGCCCCGCCGCGCTCTTTCCCCGGTTTCTCTCGCGTAAGAGAAACCGGGCCGCCGGAGGCATACCCCGTTCAGAAAAGGCAGGAGCGCTCTTCGGCGCCCCTGCCTTGCAGTTTGCAGAAAGTCTTATTTCAGCACGCTGTCCAGGAATCGGAACAGTCTGTCAACGTTCTCCTTTGTGATATACGCCGGATCCCCGTGGAGAGCGCCGGGAAAAACGTCCAGCTCCGCGCGCCCCTCGCCGCAGACCTTGTTGATCCGGTCCACCAGCTCCAGGGAGGCCTGATAGGGCACGATCTGGTCATGGTCGCCGCACTGGATGAGCACCCGGGGCATGGCGGGGGTGACCCAGGTCCTGCAGTCCGTCAGGTACCCCAGCGCTTTGCATTTTCGGGTATCTCCCCCGGCAAACAGATCCGCGAAGTTGAAGACCTCCTTCGCCCCGGGGAAGGGTCCCTGGTCGAAGCTGAACTGCGCCTGCATGGCCAGGTCGTATACGCCGAAAAGGCCGATGGCGGCCTTCACCCGGCTGTCTCCCCCCATGGGAGCATCCGGCCCGTCAAAGGCGGGGATCTCCTGAGTGGCGGCGGCGAAAAGGGCGTGGTAGGCCCCGGCGGAATCTCCGGCGATGGCAAAGCGCTCCGGATCCAGGCAGTAATCCCCTGCGTGGGCCTTCAGCCACCGGAGGGCAGCCTTGGTATCGTACACTGGAAGGGGGAAGACCCCTTCCGGCAGAAGGCGCTGCTCATAGCTCACCACGGCGTAGCCCCGGGCGATACCGTCGGCAGCGTAGAGCATCTGGTCATCCCGCTTATCCCCGCCGACGAAGGCGCCCCCATGGATGTACACAATGGTGGGAAACGGTCCTTCCCCGGTCTCCGGCAGATAGATATCCAGCTTCTGTCTGGGATGCTCCCCGTATGCCAGATCCAGGAATTTCCGCTTTACCCGGCTTACATCCAGACTGCTGTTCATGGGGTTGTTTCCCGGCACTTTGACAAATTGATCCATCTCTCCCGCTCCTCTCCTTTGAAGAAGCAGGCCCTGGGCTCATTGCGCGCGCAACGGGTCCAGGGCCTGTCCGTTTGTTTACTCGGTTTTCATGATGGGCGCGGCGGTCTCCAGGAAATCCGCCACGGGGGCGAGCTCCGGGAAATCCACGGTCTCGATCTTCCCCGCGTCCACACTGGCGGCCACGTCGGGCCGGATGGGAAGCCTGGCCAGGATGGGCAGGCCGTACTGCTCCGCGGCCTCCTCCAGATGGCTTTCCCCGTAGATCTTATGCTGCTTGCCGCAGTCCGGGCACTGATACCAGGCGTAGTTCTCCACCAGGCCCAGGATGGGTACGTTCATCATCTTCGCCATGTTCACAGCCTTGGCCACGATCATGCTCACCAGCTCCTGGGGGCTGGTCACCACCAGGATGCCGTCCACAGGCAGAGACTGGAAGATGGTCAGGGGCACGTCCCCGGTTCCGGGAGGCATATCCACAAAGAGATAGTCCACGTCGTCCCAGATCACGTCCGTCCAGAACTGCTTCACCGTGTTCCCCACGATGACGCCCCGCCATACCACGGGATCGGTCTCGTTATCCAGGAACAGGTTCAGGGACATGATATCGATGCCGGATTCGGTCCGGCTGGGCAGGATGCCCATGGAATTGGCCTTGGCCCTCTCATGCATGCCGAAGGTCAGGGGGATGGAGGGACCGGTCATGTCCGCGTCCATGATGCCCACATGGTAGCCCCGCCGGTTCATGAGCACCGCGGTCATGGAGGTGACCAGGCTCTTGCCCACGCCGCCCTTGCCGGAGACGATGCCGATGACCCGGCGCACCTTGCTCATGGGGTTCAGCTGGGCCCGCAGATCCTCCGCGCTGTGGCAGCCGCCGCTGCAGCCCTCGCAGTTCCCGCCGCAGCTTTCGCAGTCTTCGCCGCAGCCCTCGCAGCCGGCTCCGTCGTCTTCCTCTACGATTTCGTAACCCGCTTCTTTCTTTTCGTCGTCCATGATTCACCGCCGCCCTGAGGCGGCTCTCCTTTCCTGTGTTGGCCCGGCTCCGCCGGGTGCATAGGTCACGGGTATGCTCAGCCCTCGATGAGGCCTTCCACGCAGCGGACCACGTCGGCCACGGTCTTCATCTCCGCAACCTTCTCGTCCTCGATGGTGATGCCGTATTCGTCCTCCAGGCTCATGAGCATCTCCACCACGTCCAGGGAATCCGCGCCCAGATCGCTGATGATGTCCGTGGACTCCGTAATGGTCTCCGGATCCACACCGAATTGATTGGCAAAAATCTCCCGCAGCTTTTCAAACACCATAGCTCGTTACCTCCAGATATTTTCCAAGCAGAAAATCATTCCGCCGATTTTTTGTCGCCCCGACGGGCCTTACCGTAGGCCACCACCACCCGGCGGTTGGGTTCGCTGCCGACGGAATAGGTGCTGACCTCCTCGTAATCCTGCAGGGCGGTGTGGACCACATGCCGCTCGTAGGAATTCATGGGCTCCAGGGTCATGTTCTTCCGGTATTTGATGACCTTCGCGGCCACCTTGTAGGCCAGGCTCTTCATGGATTCTTCCCGCTTGGCCCAGTAATCCTCCGCGTCCACGCTGATGTGGGTGCGCTTGCTCACGCCCCGGTTCACCACGTAGCCCGTCAGATGCTGGATGGCGTCCAGCGTCTCCCCATGGCGGCCGATGAGCATTCCCAGCTTCTCGCCGGTGAGACGGATGAACAGACCGTTCTCGCCCCGGTCCTCCACCTCGGGTACCGCTTCGGAACCCATACGCTCCAGCAGGCCTTTCAGGAAGGCCTCCGCCTTCTCCGCGGGGGTTTCGGAATACTCATAGCTCACCCGGACCCTGGCAGGCACAGCGCCGATGCCCAGGAAGCCGGACTTGGACCGCTCCAGGATCTCCACCGAGACCTCTTCCCTGCTCTTGCCCAACTGCTCCAGGGCGGAGGCGATGGCCAGTTCCTCCGTCTTTCCGGTGGTTTCTATTGATTTCAGCATAGCTTACACTCCATTATCTTCGCTGCCGGTATCCTCCGGGGATTCGGACTCCCCGATCTCCGGGATATCTCCGATCTCCTCTGCCGTGATGGAAGGGACTTCGGGGATCTCCGGGAAATCCGCGGCCTCCGGCCGGGTCTCCGGAGCCTCCTCCGCCGATGCTTCCGACGTTTCCTCTTCAGTCGCCTCGGGGATCACGTAGTTCGGATCAAAGCGCTCGGGGACGTAAGCCCGGCCCCGGGCATAGGCCCGATCGCCCACCCGGGAGGGATTGTCGTCGTCCTTTTTCTTTTTTCCGGGGTTGTTGGCGGCCTGCCATTCCGCAGCCCGCTGCTCCGCCCGCTGCTTCTCGCCCTTCTGCATCTTCCGGCGGCTGGTGTTGGGATTCACGGTGGTGGCGCCCTCCGCACGGAGGCGCTCCGTCTCGGCGCGCTTGCGTTCCAGCTCCTCCGCCCGGGCCTTCAGCCGGGCATTGCGCTCCGCGTCCTCGGCATCCAGCTGTTTGTTGAAGATCTTCCCCAGGATCAGGTCCTGGATGATCTGCAGCGCGCTGCCCGCGCACCAGTACAGGCTCAGAGCGCCGGGCATGACGAAACCGATCCAAAGGCTCATGAGGGGCATGAGCATCAACATGGTCTTGGTGCTCCCCGCCTGCTCATTGGTCTGGGGGGTCTGGTCCTGGCTGATCTTGCTCTGCAGGAAGCTCAGGGCGGCAGAGATCACGGGGATCAGGAAGAGGCCCAGCTGAGGCCAGATGGCCGCACCGTCCTGGCCGAAGGTCCAGAAGCGGAAATTGGGCTGCTCCCCCAGGTTCATGCCCAGGAAGCTGTAGTCGATCTGCTTCAGCTTCTCGCTCAGATGGGCAAAGCGTTCAAAGTGGGACGTGATGAACTGGGACTGATAGATCTGGGCATAGGCCGCGGACCGGGCGCCGCCGGACAGCTCGAAGCCCATGGCATACAGAACGTTCTTGATCTTTTCATAGGCCTCCGCCGGCACCCCCATCATGATGGTGATGGGGAAACGGATGGCCCGGTACAGCGCCAGAAGGATCGGGAAGGGGATCAGGGACCACAGACAGCCGCCCATGGGGTTGATGTGCTCTTCCTTGTACAGCCGGGCGACTTCCTCCTGATACTTCTGCTTGTTGCCCTCGTACTTCGCCTCCAGCTCCTTCAGGTAGGGGGTGAAGCGCGTGGAACGCATGATGCTCTTCTTGCTCTTGGCGGAGAAATACAGCAGCACCACCTTCACCGCCAGGGCGAAGAGCAGGACTGCGACGCCATAGTTCATGGTGAGCTCGTAGAGGAACATCAAGAGCCAGCCAAAGGGTTTGGCAATGAAATCCATTCAGGAACTCCTTTCCTCCGGGTTTCCTCGCGGGGACATAGAATTCTGCCGACGGACCGCGCATGAGGCGGCGTCCATCGGCTTCGGGTTCAGGGCACGGGGTCATAGCCCCCCTTATGGAACGGGTGACAGCGCAGCAGCCGCCGCAGCGCCAGCCAGGAGCCCTTCCAGGGGCCGTACTTCTCTATGGCCTCCAGGGCATACTCCGAGCAGGTAGGGACATAGCGGCAGCAGGGCTTCCGCAGGGGGGAGATATTGCGGCGATAAAAGCGGATCGCCGCCAGAAGCAGGCGCTTCATGGAACCAGCAGGCCCAGTTTGCCTGCAGCCCGCATCAGCTGCGCCTCCAGCTCCCGATAGGTCGCCTCGGCCGCGCGGCTCCGTGCCACGACCACCAGATCCCAGCCCTGCCGGAACTCCCCCTCGTGGAGACGGTAGATCTCCCGGAGGCGGCGGCGGACACGGTTGCGCACGACGGCCTTCCCCACCTTGGTGCCGGTGGTGAGGCCCAGACGGTTCCGACCGCTGCCGTTTTTCCGGCAATACAGCACTACCGCAGGCTGAACGCTGCTTTTGCCCTTCGTATACAGCCTGCGGAACGCATAATTGCCTTTCAGGGATTGGGTGGTCTTCATGCGGACATTCCCCGGAGCTTACAGAGTGAGCTCCTTGCGGCCCTTCGCTCTGCGCCGGGCCAGGACCTTGCGGCCGTTGCGGGTGGCCATTCTCTTCCGGAAGCCATGGACCTTGGACCGCTGACGCTTCTTGGGCTGATAGGTTCTGAACGTAGACATGTGGGTTACACCTCCTGTCGGTTTTCTTCTGCGGCGGTTTCTCCGCCGCTTATACTCGACAGCAGCAGCCGCTGCCGCAGTCGTCGTCGGAATGGACCTCACAGGCTTCGTGATCGCGGTTAGCGTAAGGGCCGGGAAAACTCGCTTGCGTTCGGTCGCTCCTCCTCTTCAAATCGAAGCAAGGGCTTCGATTTGAGGAACGGGGGGTTGGAACGGACCTCACGGGCTGCGCATCCGCGGTTTCCGTAGGAGCCGCGTATGCTTGCTTGCGTTCGGTCGCTCCTCCTCTTCAAATCGAAGCATCCGCTTCGATTTGAGGAACGGGGGCTCATGTTCAATGCGGACCCGCTTCGCTGGGCTCCGCGTTGAGGGGAATTTGCATCGCCGCTGCGCGCCTCGGCCGAACACTTCGACACTTGCGGCGATCGCGGTATTTTTGGTCAGAAATGAATTCCGCCCAAAAATGATTCCGACTTCATTCGCGCCTGCGGGCGCGAACTCTGCCGAGGGCTGATTTGCTCATAGAGGACTTGCTATTCGCATAGCCAAAGTATTTTATCGGAATCCGCCGGTGCTGTCAATCGTTTTCTTCGTTTTTCTTTTCTCCTTCAGGGATAATCCTTCTCCCGTTCTTTGCCTTGCAATGGAAGATGGGGTCGGTTATAATAAAGGAATACAGGAGGGCCTGATATGAAAGACCTGACGAAAAAACAGAAACAGGTGCTGGACTGCATCATCTCCTCCATCCGGGAACGGGGATACTGCCCCAGCGTCCGGGAGCTGGGCCGGGAGCTGGGACTCAGCTCTCCCTCCACGGTGAACAGTCATCTGGACCGGCTGGAGGAACTGGGCTATATCCGCCGGGAGGCGGGGAAAAGCCGCTCCATCCGGCTGACGGACCGATGTACCGAGCCGGAGGGGATCCCCATCCTGGGCACCGTCGCCGCGGGTCAGCCGATCCTGGCGGTGGAGAATGCGGAGGGCTACGTCACCTACACCCCCGAGGGCAGCGGGGACTACTTCGCCCTGCGCATCAAGGGGGATTCCATGATCCGGGCGGGTATCCTGGACGGGGACCTGGTGGTGGTGCGCAGCCAGGAAACTGCGGACAGCGGGGAGATCGTCATCGCCCTGCTGGAGGATGAGGCCACCTGCAAGCGGCTCCGCCGGGAACACGGCAGGGTCCTGCTCATGCCGGAAAACGAAGCCTACTCCCCCATCGACGGGACCGGCGCCCGGATCCTGGGCCGGGTCTCCGCCGTCATCCGAACATACGAAACGAACAAGAAAGGCTATTCATCATGAAACTGTATAATACGCTCAGCCGTCAGTATGAAGAATTCAAGCCTCTGGAGCCGGGAAAGGTGAGCATGTACGCCTGCGGCCCCACGGTGTACAACTATATCCATGTGGGCAACGCCAGGCCCATCATCCTTTTCGACGTGCTCCGGCGCTACCTGGAATACCGGGGCTACCAGGTGACCTTCGTGCAGAACTTCACCGACGTGGACGACAAGATCATCCGCCGGGCGGGCGAGGAGAGCATCTCCTCCGCGGAGGTGGCGGAGAAGTACATCGCCGAGTACAAGAAGGACGCGGCGGGCCTGGGGGTGCGGGAGGCTACGGTCCATCCCAAGGCCACGGAGAATATCCCCCAGATCATCGCCCTGGTGGAGACCCTCATCGAAAAGGGCTTCGCCTACCCCTCCAATGGGGACGTATATTACCGCACCGCAAAATTCCCGGAGTACGGCAAGCTCTCCCATCAGCCCCTGGAGGATCTCCAGGCCGGCGCCCGGATCGACGTGAGCGAGCAGAAGGAAAATCCCATGGACTTCGCCCTGTGGAAGGCGGCAAAGCCCGGGGAACCCGCCTGGGATTCCCCCTGGGGACCTGGACGGCCCGGCTGGCATATCGAGTGCTCCGCCATGTCCAACCGCTACCTGGGCAAAACCATCGATATCCACTGCGGCGGCCAGGACCTGATCTTCCCCCATCATGAAAACGAGATCGCCCAGTCCGAGGCGGCCAACGGCTGCGAATTCGTGCATTACTGGCTGCATAACGGCTTCATCAGCATCAATAATCAGAAGATGTCCAAGAGTCTGAACAACTTCTTCACCGTGCGGGAAGCAGCGGAGGCCTATGGGTACGGCACCCTGCGCATGTTCATGCTCTCCGCCCATTACCGCAGCCCCCTGAACTATTCCGAGGACGCCCTGAACCAGGCGAAGGGTGCGCTGCAGCGCCTGGTGAACGCCCGGGATAATCTGGAGTTCCTGGTTTCCAACGGCACGGACGCTCCCCTCACGCCGGAGGATGAGGCCTTCCTGGTCTCCCTGGATCCCTACCGGGAGAAGTTCATCGCCGCCATGGATGACGATTTCAATACTGCCGACGCCGTGAGCGCCATGTTCGAGCTGGTGCGGGACGTGAATACCGCCGCCGGGAAGGACGGCTGCTCCAAGGCCCTGGCCAGGGCCTGCCTGGACCGGCTTATGGAGCTGGACAGCGTTCTGGGCCTCCTGTACAGGCAGGAGGAGAAGGACGATCTGGCGGAATGGGTGGAGGACCTGATCCGGCAGCGGCAGGAAGCCAGGAAGGCCAAGAACTGGGCCGAGGCGGACCGGATCCGGGACGAGCTGAAGGAAAAAGGCATCATCCTGGAGGACACCAAGCAGGGGGTAAAGTGGAAAAAGGCCTGACATTCTGAAACACGGGGCTGTGAAGCGGGGCATTCAAGGCTCTCGTTCTTCACAGCCTTGTTTTTCTGTATCGCAGCCGGGCAGGATTTTTCCGGCATGGCCGGACATGGGTACCCCTCATCCGCCTTGCGGGGGGCGGCGGTTGCCAGCTTCCCCTGAGGGGAAGCTGGCGCGGAGCGCCTGATGAGGGGTCTCCGCTCCGGCACCCCGCTCCACGATTACCGGCAGGTCATTCGCCGGGGACCTTTGGGAATCGACTATCCTATCCCTAACGAACATCCGCAGGAGGTGAACCACATATGGACATCCCCCTCAACGCCGCCCAGACGGAGGCGGTGACCGCCACGGAGGGCTTCATCCGGGTGATCGCCGGGGCGGGCTCCGGCAAGACCCGGGCCCTCACCCACCGCTTTGCCTATCTGGTGAACGACCTGGGGATCCTCCCCGGGAACATCCTCTGCGTCACCTTCACCAACAAGGCGGCAAACGAGATGCGCCAACGCATCCACAACCTCACCGGGGACAACGACACGGGCTACATCAACACCTTTCACGGCTTCTGCGTCTCCGTCCTCCAGGAGGACATCAGCGCGGTGCAGTATCCCAAGCGCTTCCTGGTGCTGGATAATTCGGATATCGATTCCATGCTCCGGATCATCTACGACGAGCGGGGGCTCACCCTGCGGGACATGACCTTTTCCGCCGCCCGGGACATGATCGAGATCCAGAAGCTCTTCAAAAAGCCGGATTACTACCTGGATCTGATCAATATGTCCCCGGAGGCGCTGCAGGAGAAATACCGCATGGCCGCCTCCACCCAGGACATCATCTTCTACGGCTACCTCTGCCAGCAGAAGAAGTGCTTCGGCCTGGACTACAACGATCTGATCAAGTTCACCCTGTACGTCTTCCAGGAGAATGCGGATATCCGGCTGAAATGGCAGCAGCGGCTGGAATACATCATGATCGACGAATTCCAGGATATCGACCAGCTCCAGTATACCCTGATGGAGGTCCTTTGCGGCTACCACAAAAACCTGTTCATCGTGGGAGACCCGGACCAGACCATCTACACCTGGCGGGGGGCGAACGTGCGCTACCTGCTGGATTTCGACAAGCATCATCCCGGCACCCGCACCATCCTGATGATGGAGAACTACCGCTCCACCCCCCAGATCATCGCCGCGGCCAACTCCCTCATCTCCCGGAACGCCACCCGGATCAAAAAGGACCTGATCCCCACCCTTCCCTCCGGGGACAGCGTTCTGTGCCACCATGGGAAAACCGCCGAAGAGGAGGCGGAGTGGATCGCCGCCCAGGTATACGCCCTGCAGGATGAGGGCGTCCCCCTGGGGGAT
>CAMVBX010000091.1 GCA_947165825.1 uncultured Clostridia bacterium | reverse complement strand
CATTCATCAGACCGTTTGAAAGATGGAGATAAAGCATTTCCAGTTCCGCATCTGAAGCGTGATGAAGCTGCCGCTTCCATGACGAGATGCTGCTGTCTTTCGCAAGATCAATCATCCGTCCGAGAATGGAAGGACTGGCGCCATTGAAGATCAGAACACGGCATGCGTCCTCATGCAGTTCGACCATCGTGTAGATTGCCGAGATCAGCGCGCTTACATCAAATCCCTCGATCAAACAAAGGGATTGCTCAAAAACATCTAATAATTCCTGCTCGATCTTGTCCATCAGCGCAAAGCAATCGCTGTAATGCGCATAAAATGTCGCCCGGTTCAGCCCTGCCAATTCGCAGACTTCCTTGACCGTGATTTTGTTGACCGGCTTTTCCCGCAGCAAGGACAAAAACGCTTCCTTCAATACGCGTTGTGTATATCTCACTCTGGCGTCATTTTTTCGCATGATCCAACTCCGTACACAAAAAGTTTACTTTTATGCGCAACACCGGCCCATCCTGTGTTGCTTTTCTTTCGCTCTCCGAAACATTGCCGATTGTTGCGGCTTTTGTTTCCTATTATACTGAAAGCGTGAAAGATAATCAACACTTGTCTTTTTTTCAAGATTGGAGGACGAGCTATGTTTCGTAAATTTCTTGTGACGGGGGCCAGCGGTTTTCTGGGACGAGCTTTAGTTTCGGAGCTCCAAAAGAAGGATACGCAAATATGCGCGTTGATCATGGAAAACGACCCGATGGAAGGAGAAATCCCACAGCCGATTTCTGTTGTTTACGGCGATATATGCGACGACGCATCACTGGATCGCTTTTTTTCCTGTGCAGATCGCGAAACCTGCGTGATCCATTGCGCCGGTATCGTTTCGGTGGCTTCGCATCCCGGTGAAAAGATCTATGACGTGAATGTGGGCGGCACGAATAACGTATTGCGGTACTGCGAAAAAGCGAATGTTGGCAAACTGGTGTATGTCAGTTCTGTCCATGCAATCCCCGAAAAGCCGAAGGGAACGGAAATCACAGAGAAAGCTGTTTTTTCGCCGGGGCTTGTTCATGGGGATTATGCCAAAAGCAAAGCGATCGCAACAAAGCTTGTCTTTGAAGCAGTCAATCGCGGGCTGGATGCCAGCGTGGTATTCCCTTCGGGGATCATCGGTCCCGGAGACACGGGGATAGGCAGCATTACCAATATGCTGCTGTCTTTCCTTGCCGGAAGACTCCATCTGGCGGTGAAAGGCGGCTATGATTTTGTAGATGTGCGCGATGTGGCAGCCGGTATTGTTTCCTGCGCAGAAAAAGGGAAAGCAGGGCGTGGCTATATTCTTTCCGGGCAGTATGCCTCTGTACGGGATATACTGGAAGCTGCAAAAGAAACGCTGCAAGTCAAACGAACCGTATCCTTTCTACCGATTTCCTGTGCGAAAAGGATTGCACCCCTCTATGAGAAGTGGAGTTTGAAGAAAAGGCAGCCCCTCTTTTTTACCCCATACGCGGTTTCCGTGCTCGATTCCAACAGCCAATTTTGCAGGGAAGCCGCCGCGGCCGCTTTCGGGTACGCTCCGCGACCTGTAAAAAGCAGCGTCCGGGACACGGTGCTTTGGCTGAAGAATAGACTATGAGCGTTAACGGAGCAGGTGTTCTTGAAGGGCAGCAGCAGATTAAAAGGATTAAAAGGACAAAATATTCCCTTTAACCTAAAGAAAGCAAGGCACTATTGAGGCCTTTTTCCCTGCGTTTAGCCAGCGTGCGCCGCCCATAGTCTCTCCTGGGCGGCGTCTTGATTTCCTGTTCAATTTGTGTTATGGTATAAAAGTATTTACAGCGACTGTAAAAAATCCGGATTTTATGCGGGTTTCAGCGTTTTTCGTGATCACGATTCGTACCAAGTCAGAAAAACGCGGCTCCGCGCCGTTCATGCGGGGCCCTCTTCCCTTATTTCATCGGCCCCGCTCCCTGCGGCAGATTGGCAAGCCGCTGCGGACAGGGGATTTCCGGCGTATCGACAGAACCGGGCCGATCTTTAGAGATCGGCTTTTTTTGAAGGAGGCGGAATCATGGATCAGGCGCAAATCGACAGATATCTGGAGCGCATCGGTTTCACCGGTCCCATCCGGCAGGATGGAGATACGCTGGACAGGCTGATCTGGGCCCATATTTCCACCGTGCCCTTTGAAAGCCTTGATCTGCATGAGTATGGGATCGTTCCCTCCCTGAATCTGGACGACCTCTATGAAAAGTTCGTGGTCCGCAGACGGGGCGGATACTGCTTTGAACAGAACACCATCTTCGGCCAGCTGCTGCGTGACCTGGGCTTTCCCGTCTATGGCACTGTGGTCAGGCTGCTTGGCCCTCCGGGTTTCCCGCTGTTTCCCTATTCCCATAAGGGCCTGGTAGCCGAGGCGGAAGGGAAAAACTGGTACTGCGACGTGGGCTTCGGCGGACCCGGACCCAAAGGCGCGGTGGAGATCCGGGAAGGGGAACAGGTCGTGGGCGGCGTGACCTTCCGGGGCACGATCCGGCCGGATGACTTCCTCATTGAGCGGAAGACGGAGCAGGGCTGGACAAACGTACTCTATTTTGCCCAGCGGCCGATCGAACCTGTGGACTTTGAACCCCTGAACTTTTACTGCGCCATGCAGCCGAATTCCGGATTCCGCCTGAACCGTACCGTAAATCTGACCCTCCCGGACGGCAGCAAAGCCCTGAGCGGCAGACACTTTACCCTGCGGCGGGGCGGCGAAGTCACGGAAAAGGACGTGGAGACCCATGAGGAGCTGGAGGCGCTGCTGCGGGATGAGTTCGGCATCGTCATGCACATTCCCCGGAACAAAAGGATCTGAATAGAACACTCCGGCGCATCCTGCGCCGGAGGGGTTGATTGTTTCAGGCTGTAATTATGCCATGGTCTTCCGCTTCGAAACGCGGTTAACCAGGAACAGGACCGCTCCGAAGACCAGAACGAAGATGGCGGCAAAGCGGTAGCGGAATATGGTGGAGTCCGGAGAGAGGGCATTGGTCACGTTGGTGAAGAACACGGGGCTCAGGAAGCCGCCGGAGCTGGGGGCGATGCTGGAGATGATCACGCTGGTGATGGCGGAGTTGGTGGGATCGGAGTACACGCTCACCCCATATGTGGACCAGGGCTGGAACATGCTGATGGAGCACCCGGCAACGAACACAGCGATAATGGTTACCGGCAGGCTGGCGGGGAAGAGGCTCAGAAGCAGGAAGCCCAGGAACAGCATGCAGCAGCCCAGGACCATGATATCGTCCTTCAGCTTCTTGGAGAGTCTGCCGAAGATGAGGCCGGCGCAGACGCCGCCCACCATCTGAATGGAGGAGCATACGCCCGCCAGGGTGGAGTAGTTATCAAAGCTCTTGGAGAGATGGGTGGAGAGGTTCTGTCCCACCACGGGATAGGTCATCATGAAGAGCAGGGTACCCGCGGCATACAGAAAGACGTGCGGGTCGATTCTGGAATGCTTTTCGCTGCCCTGTACCGCTTTCGGCGTCTTATAGGAGGGAATGTTCACTGCGCAGAGAATAGCCAGGATCAGGCCGATGGAGTAGACCAGATAGCCGCCGTACCAGAAGAATCCGGCAAGCAGGCCGCCGGCCAGAGACATGGCGATGCCGCCGCCGTTGATGCAGGAGGTCTGATAGCCCGCGATCCGCTGCCGTTCCTCCGGCTCGAACAGGTCGAACATGATGCCGAAAGCATTGGTGACGAACAGGCCCGTGCTGCAGCCGATGAGAACGGAGAGACACCAGACGCACCAGAAGCCCTCGTGGAACAGCAGAACGAAAACCACTGCCGCAACGAAGAAGGACTGCCCCATCACCACTGCCATCTTCTTGGTCAGCACTGCGCGGTTGATCAGGTACATGGCGACGAGAGCGACAACGATCTGGATGACGTTCACGAAGCTCATGGCTGTCTGTACGGTGGAAAGGGATACCTGGAAATACTGCCGGATCTGCTCGGTGGCCGGGGAAAGGGCCAGAGAGGGCATGTTGGTGAGGGCTACCATGAGCAGGGTCCGCTTCAGGGCGTTCTTTTTCCTTTCGGTGAGCTGAATATCCAAAGATGCTCCCTCCATTATGCTGCCGCAGACTGAACCGCGCGGCTGATATCTTGTCCATCATAGCCGAAAATCCGGGGAATTGCAAGAAATTCGCTTGACAAACCTCATGGGCTAAACTAGGATGAAGGGGCAATCAAATTGTGGGAAGGGGATAAGTTTCATGAATTCTCCGGCAGAAGTAGCAAAAAACTATATCGCCATCGGCAAGGGCAAAGCGACCAACGGCTTCTGGAAGCTGCTGGTCCTGGGCATGCTGGCAGGCGCGTTCATCGGGCTGGCCGGCGTCGGCGCCACCACCGCCGCGGTGAATATCGCCGGCTCTGCAGGCAAGTTCGTCGGTGCCTGCGTCTTCCCCTGCGGTCTGGCCATGGTCCTTCTGGCGGGCAGCGAGCTTTTCACCGGTAATAACCTCATCATCATTCCGGTGCTCACCGGGGACATCCGGTTCAGGCAGATGCTGCGCAACTGGATCATCGTCTACATCGGCAACCTCATCGGCTCCATCATCGTGGCTTTCCTGGTGGTGTACGGGCACGTGGGCAACCTTTTCGGCGGCACGGAAGGCGGCCTTGCCGCTGCTATGATCAGTGCAGCCAACGGCAAAGTCACCATGCCCTTCGGAGACGCTTTCCTGAAGGGGATCTGCTGCAACTTCCTGGTATGCATCGCTGTATGGATCTCCTTCGCGGCGAAGGATGTTACCGGCAAGTTCTGGGGCCTGTACATGCCCATCATGCTCTTCGTCCTCTGCGGCTTTGAGCACTGCGTGGCCAATATGTACTACATCCCCGCCGGCTTGTTCTGCAAGGCTCTGTACGGCGTGGATAACGAAAAGCTCACCTGGGGCGCCTTCTTCGTGAAGAACCTGATTCCCGTCACCCTGGGCAATATCGTGGGCGGCGCCGGTCTGGTGGGCCTGCCCTACTGGTTCGTCTACCTCAAGGGAAATAAAGCCAAGTAAAACTCCGAAAAAACAAGATGCGGCGCGGAAGGGATATTCCTTCCGCGCCGTTCGTTTCTGAAAAAGGCCGGGGCAGACAGCCCCCGCAGACTGTAGACAAACCCGAAAATGGAACGAAAACGGGAAGGAAGATAGCGCGAAAGAAACCCAGGAGGGGTGTCTTTCGCGTTCAATCAGAAGTTTTTCGAACAATTTCTACCGTATTTCCTGTTCGAAAAACTTGCTTCAGCGGGGCGACAAGACTTTGTCGACACGCTGAGGCCGGGGCAGACAGCCCCGGCCTGAATCATGCTTATGGACTTAACCCTTGATATCCCCGCTGTCGAAGGGGTCGCCGCACTCGGGGCAGAACTTCGGGGGATGGGCAGGATCCTCGGGGACCCAGCCGCACTTGTCGCAGGCGTACTGTGGCACACCTGCGGGCTTCTTCTCGCCGCACTCGGCGCAGAACTTGCCCTTGTTCACAGCGCCGCACTTGGGGCAGGTCCAGCCTTCGGCGGCGGGCTGCTTTTCCCCGCATTCGGCACAGAACTTTCCGGTATTGCCGGTGGAGCCGCACTTGGGGCAGGTCCAGCCGGCGGCAGGGGCTGCAGCGGGAGCAGCGGGAGCGGCAGGAGCCTGCTGCTGTCCCATCTGGAACAGGGTGGAGGCGTTGATCCCGCCTGCGTTCTGGGCCATGCCCATGCCCATGAAGGCCATAGGTGCGCCGGCGGTATTCTTGGCAGCATCCTGCATGGCCTGCGCCTGGGCGTTCACCAGGGTGGCGGCTGCCATATTGGGATCCCGCAGGGTGGCGTTCCGCTGCAGGTCCTTGATCATCTGCTCGTCTTCCTCGGAGGCTTTCACGCTGTTGATGCCGAAGGAGGCGATCTCGATGCCCCGAAGGTCGCCCCACTTTTTGGAGAGCACCTCGTTCAGCGCATCGGCCATCTCCAAAGTATGGCCGGGCAGAGCGGAATACCGGATGCCCATTTCGCTGATCTTGGCAAAGGCAGGCTGGAGAGCGGTAAGCAGCTCGCTCTTCAGCTGGCTGTCGATCCGGTCGCGGGTGTATTCATCCGATACGTTGCCGCAGACATTGGTGTAGAACAGAACCGGGTTCGTGATATGGTAGCTGTATTCGCCGAAGCATTTGATGGAGATGTCGACGTCCAGCCGGATATTGGCGTCCACCACCCGGAAGGGAACCGGGGAGGGGGTGCCATACTTGTTGCCCATCAGCTCTTTGGTGTTGACGTAGTAGACCCGCTGATCCTTGGGGGCCTCGCCGCCGAAGGTGAAGCGCTTGCCGATCTCCTTCAGCACTGCGGGAATGGTCTGACTCAGCTTGCCGTAGAAAATGGAGGGCTCGGTGGAAAGATCATAAACAAATTCACCGGGTTCCGCGCAGATATCCACGACCTTGCCCTGCTCCACGATGAGCATGCACTGACCGTCGGCAACGGCGATGATGGAACCGTTGGAGATGATGTTGTCACTGCCCTTCGTATTGCTGGAACGGCTGGAGACCCGTTTTTTGCCCTTGGTCAAAAGGACGTTCTCCGGAAGAGCCTCACAATAGAAATACTCCTTCCACTGGTCCGCGAGCACGCCGCCGGCGGCGCCCAGCGCAGCTTTAATCAGTCCCATGCTTATCTCTCCTTATTTCAATATAAATTGGATAGACTTCCTAATATCCTATTATAGACAGACAAAAAAGAAAAAGCAATCCCCAGAAAAAGGTTTCGGCTTTGGCGCATGTTCAGCTTCCCAGCAGGAGCGGCGCTGCTTCCATGGGGGAGGCCGCCATACCGATGCAGGGCAATCCGGCGAGATCCTCCGGCTTTCTGAACCCAAAACCGTAGGTCACGGCAAGAAAAGGAACTCCAGCCTCTGCGGCGCCCGCCGCGTCGTATTCCGTGTCCCCCAAAAGTACCGCCTGCTCCGGGAGGATCCGGTGATCCTCCAGGCATAGACGGATGAGATCCGCTTTCCGCAGGCGGCCCTCCGGATCGGCGCCCCGTATGGGGTCGCAGTACCGGTCGAATCCGAAGTCGGCCAGCAGACGCTTCGCCTGGGCCTCGACCTTGTTGGTAGCGACGGCTATGGATAAGCCCCGGCGCATCAGAGTCTGACAAAGCTCGGGGATACCGTCGTAGGGTTTGGCCTTAAACATGGCTCCGGCATTGTAATGCTCCCGGAAAAGCCGGATGGCTTCCCAGGTGGTTGCCTCATCCATTTCGTAATGCCGGGGGAAGGAAAGCGTCAGCGGCGGTCCGATGAAGGTGAGCAGTTCCTCGCGCGGCAGCAGGGGATATCCCAGGTTCGCGGCCGCATAGCGCACGCATTCCAATACCCCCTCGCTGGTATCCAGCAGAGTACCGTCCAGGTCAAAGATCACCGTTTTCACCATAGGGTTCAGTGCCTCCCGTCTCCGTTTGCTGCCAGCATAGTAGCACAGACGGGGCTCCGGTTCAAGAGATTCCCGGGCAGGGATCCGGCGCGCTGAGGGCCGGTCGGAAGGATTTACAAAACGTTCAAAAATAGCTATTGACAAGCAGAGCGGGTAGGTTTATATTTGCCTTAGCACTCGGAGGTAAAGAGTGCTAAGCACTCGAAAAGGACGAGCGCCAAAACGGCGCAGAGGCGGAAAGCATGGAACTCAGCGAACGGAAACGCAGGATCCTGAAGGCCATCGTGGAGCAGTACATCTCTACGGCGGAACCCGTGGGCAGCAAGGCCATCGCTGCCGATCCGGAGATGAATCTCAGCAGTGCCACCATCCGCAACGAAATGGCGGATCTGACCGCGATGGGCCTTCTTGAGCAGCCGCACACATCAGCGGGCCGTGTTCCCTCACCTCAGGGTTACCGGATTTACGTCAATGAGCTGATGAATGAGCATCGGCTGAGCCTGGAGGAGACCCAGGAGATCAACAAGGCCCTGAAGCAGAAGATGAGCCAGTTGGACAGTCTGCTGGCCGATGCGGGAAAGGTGGTTTCCGAACTGACCAGCTATCCGGCCTATGCCCTGACCACCCAGGTGGGACGGAGAACGGTCCGGCGCTATGATCTGATCCATGTGGATGCGGAGACGGTGATCGCCGTACTCCTGCTGGAGGATGGAACTGCCTGCAACCGGGTGATGAAATTCCCCGGCGGCATTGAAAAGGACCTGGTTCAGCGGATGAGTACGGTATTCAACACCGGGTTTACCGATCTGACCGCTCAGGAGATCGACAGCACCATGGTCCGCGCCGCGGAACGCACCCTGGGAGACGAGATCGGCGCTGCCGCCGCGCTGGCCAGTTATACCATCAGTGTTTTGGAGTCCGGCGGTTCGAAAAAAGTCCTCAGCGGAGTATCCAATCTGCTGACTTTGCCGGAATATCAGGACGTGAACAAAGCCCATAAGCTGATGGATTTCCTGTCAGAGGGCAAAGAACTGGAGCAGATGGAACTGTCCCAGGGCCAGGAGGGCGTACAGATCCTCATCGGGCCGGAGAATGTGGCCGAGGAGCTGAAGGACAGCGGCGTGGTCCTGGCGACTTACCCGCTGGGGAACAATATGCAGGGCGTGATCGGCGTGGTAGGACCTACCCGGATGGATTATGCGAAGGTGGCGGCTTACCTCTCCTATATCGCCGGCGGAATGCAGCAGATTTCCCAAGGCACATCACCGCCCCAGCTGCCTGAGCTGAAACCGGTAAAAGAACAGGATGAAGGTCGATAGAGGGTATGGAAATGGACGAACGGAAAGACGAACAGGCACGGGAACCGGAAACCGAAGCGGAAGAGACCGCGGAAGTCCTGAACGAAGAAGCCGGCACCGATGCCGAAGCGGAAATGCCCGAAGCGGCTCACGGGAAGGAAAAGGGCTTTCGCGGAACCAGGGCAGCCCGTCGGGAGGCTGAGCTGAAAAAGGAACTGGAGCAGCTGAAGGAAGACCGGGATGCCGCTCTGAGCGCGGAAAAGGACAAATACCTTCGCCTTGCGGCGGAGTATGACAACTACCGCAAGCGCAGCCAGAAGGAACGGGAAAACGTCTATTCGGATGCCAAGGCGGATACGGTCCTTCAGCTCCTGCCGGTGTACGACAATCTGGAGCGGGCGCTGAAAGCGGATTGCAGCGACAACGCCTTTTACAAGGGTGTGGAGATGATCATGGATCAGCTCATGGACATCTTCGCCAAGCTGGGGGTGGAGGTCATCCAGGCTGCCGGCCAGCCCTTCGATCCGGCTCTCCACAATGCCGTGATCCATGTGGAGGATGAAAACCTGGGAGAAAACATGGTAGCGGAAGAATTTCAGAAGGGCTTTACTCTGAACGGAAAGGTCATCCGTTTTGCCATGGTCAAAGTGGCAAACTGACGATAGAGGATTATAAAGGAGGATCATAACCATGGGAAAGATCATTGGTATAGATTTGGGCA